>JBDSPG010000034.1:0-2603 GCA_039912685.1 Longimicrobiales bacterium
TCCACGAATCCTTCGCAACATCGCGCGATACGTTGCGCACCATGGCGACGATATCGTTCCAGCTCTTCGCCTGAGTCAGGTCGAGTTTCATCTTCGCCTCGCCCAGACCCATGAAATGGCCGTGCCCTTCGATCAGCCCCGGCACTGCGAGCTTTCCGGTCAGATCGATCACCCGCGTATTCTTGCCGACCAGCCGGTTGATCTGCGCATTCGTGCCGATGGCGACAATGCGCGACCCCCGAACCGCCAGCGCCTGCGCCTGCGGACCGGAAGAATCCACCGTCATGATGCGGCCGTTGCGAAGCACGAGATCAGCCGGCGTTCGCGGCGTTGCCTGTGCAAAGACGGTGAGGGGTGCCAGCGAAAGGAGTGCGGTGGCGGTCACGAGTAGATTGCGCCGCGGATTCGAAAAATGCATGGGGCCGCTCCGTTTGGTTGCGTTACGCGGAAGCCGCAAGGTAATGCCCGGCCGCAACCCGCGCAGGAAGGGAGGGCCGCCTGCTAGAACTGTTTGTTGAAGAACGCCAGGACGTACTCGAGGATCCGCGCGCCGGGCGAGCGTTGTTTCCATTGCACGGGGTCGATCTGCAGCGATTGCTCGAGGTCCTTCTCGAACGTACTCTCGAGCGTGCCCGCAAACTCAGGATCGAGCACGCCGATCACGTTTTCGTGGTTCAGTTCGCGCGACCGGATGTCCAGGTTGGCGGATCCTATGATGCTGAACTTGCCGTCGACGACAATATGTTTGGTATGCATCATCGTCGTCTGATACTCGTAGATGCGGACGCCCGCATCCATGAGCTGCTCGTAATATCGCTGGCTGGCGCGCCGGATCAACCGCGCATCGATGTGCTCGTTTGGAAGCAGCAGCCGCACATCCACTCCCGTCCTCGCCTGGCGCTTGATGACGCCGAGCGTGTGTTCATCTGGGACGAAATACGGAGTCGTGATCCACAGCCGTTTCCTCGACGCAAGGAATGTCATGAAGAGTAGCAGACCGAGCGGGTGCTCCTCAGGCGCGGGTGAGCTGACGAGACCAACTGAACGAATCGATGAATCGCCGTCCTGGTATTGCGGAAAGAATGCCTCACCGGTGAGGACCTCACCGGACACGTATGCCCACAGCTCGGTGAACGCGGACTGCACACTCTCGACGGGGCAACCGGTGATGCGGACCATTGTGTCGCGCCACTCGCCCGGGTCGCGCGCATCGCCCAGCCACTTGTCGCCTACAGCAATGCCGCCCGTGTAGCCGACCACGCCATCGATCACGATCGCGCGACGATGATTGCGCTGGTGAAAGCGCATCAGCTTGCCGAGGTGGGCCGGCCTGAATTGCGCCACGCGCCCACCCGCTTCTTCCAGACACTTGATGCCTTCCTCCGGGCACCTCATACAGCCGAGGCCATCCAACAGCACGCGCACTTCCACACCCGCGCGGGCTCTTTCGGCGAGCGCCTCGAAGATCTGGTCGCTCATTTCGCCGGGCTCCCAGATGTAGACGGAGAACGTGACGCTGTGGCGAGCAGCGGAGACATCGGCAAGGAGCGCTGTAACCCAGGCGTCACCATTGTTGATCAGCTCGAGGGTCCCGCCGCGCCGCACGGGCGCCCCGAGCAGCGCGGCAATCGGACGGAGGAAGCCATCGGAATCGACCGCAGCGAGCTCGTCCGACCAGATGCGGCTCGGTCGGTCACCAAGCTTGAAGAACAGAGACACGATCGCAGTCAGGATGGCGAGCACGCCGATCCCGGCGAGAAGCAGGATCCACCATGGATACTCGGAGAGGAAGCTCATGGGCACTCGCGGAGGCAAGAACAACGCCGTGCCCAGGGTGGCTGGCGGCGCGCCGGTGTCGCGCGCGTCCGGGCTGGCCCAGGACGGGCTCGGTCGCTAGCCTGTCGCCATGGGCGAACCGCGAATCATTCGTGAAACAAAGAGGCTGCGGCTGCGTGAGATGGTCGAAGAGGACGCACCCTTCATCCTCGAGTTGCTCAACGAGCCGTCCTTCCTGCGCTTCATTGGCGACAAGGGCGTGCGAACGCTGGATGACGCCAGGGCGTACATCATCGGCGGTCCGGTCGCGAGCTACCTGGCCAACGGACACGGCCTCTATCACGTAGAACTGAAGGCAACGCGTGCCGCGATCGGAATGTCGGGACTCGTGAAGCGCCCGACCCTCGAGCATCCGGATCTCGGGTTTGCGTTCCTGCCGGCGTACTGGTCCCAGGGGTATGCGCTCGAAGCAGCGCGCGCGGTCATGGATCTCGCTGACAATGAGCTCAAGATCCCGACGGTTATCGCAATCGCGTCACCGGACAACGTTGCATCCGCGAAGCTGCTCAATCATGTCGGACTGGTGTACGCGGAAATGATCAGCACAACCGGCGGCGAACCGGACCTCGCATTATTCAGGCGGGCAGCCCCACAACCGTAATTACGGCTCGACGACCGCCATGTCGTGCGAACGCTTGCCCGAGCGGATCGCCACCATCACACCCAGGAATATCAGCGCAACCGCCGGCACAATGCGCATCGACGGATCCTCTCCGAGGAAGTGCATCGCGAGCAGCGCCGTGCCGATCGGCTGCAGATAGACGAAT
>JBDSPG010000065.1:0-14899 GCA_039912685.1 Longimicrobiales bacterium
TGAACGCGACGATGCCGCCGAATGCCGAAACCGGGTCGCACGCGAGCGCGCGGTCGAAGGCATTTTTCGCGCTACCGCCGAGTGCGAGACCGCACGGCGTGGTGTGCTTGATGATGACGCAAGCGGCACGGTCGGCGCCGCTCCATGCGGACACGGACATGATCGCGGCATCGACCGCAATGTTGAACGCGACGATGCCACCGAACGCCGAGACGGGGTCACACGCGAGTGCGCGGTCAAAGGCATTTTTCGCGTTGCCGCCAAGTGCGAGACCGCACGGCGTGGTATGCTTGATAATGACGCAAGCGGCACGGTCCGCGCCGCTCCATGCGGACACGGACATGATCGCGGCATCGACATCGAGCAGATTGTTGAACGACAGTTCCTTGCCATGCAGCTGCTTCAGTGCGGGCATCGAACCGGCCGGCGGATCCGGCTCCGCGTAGAATGCTGCCGGCTGATCCGGGTTCTCGCCGTAGCGAAGCGACTGCACACGTGTCAGCTGCAGCGTGATATGCTGCGGCATGGCATCGGCTGCATCGCCTCCCACGCCGTCGGCCGCGCCACCCGAAGCCCCCGCGTCAGCGATCGAGCGCGCGAAGTACTCGCCGATCGTGCGATCATAGCGACCGGTATGTTCGAACACTTTGCCTGCCAGCTCCCGCCGAAGGGCATCATCGACGCGATCCGTGCGCAACGCCGTCAGCACGCGTTCATAATCGGCGGGATCCACGAGCACGAGCACGGCGGCGTGGTTCTTCGCAGCGGAGCGCAGCATGCTCGGTCCGCCGATATCGACCTTTTCCATGGCCTGTGGTATCGGCGCATTCGCCGCCGCGGCTTCATGGAACGGATATAAATTGACGACCACCATATCGATGGCGCCGTAGCCGTGTTCCTGCAGCGCCGCCATATCATCCTCGCGATCTCTGCGGGCGAGGAGACCGGCATGTACAGCGGGGTGCAAGGTTTTCACGCGGCCCTCCATCATTTCGGGGTGACCGGTGACGGTGCTCACATCTGTAACAGTGAGACCGGCATCGCGCAGCGAGCGCGCAGTGCCGCCCGTCGACAGCAAATCCCACCCCAGGGCGGACAGTCCACTGGCGAGCTCGAGAAGGCCGGTCTTGTCGGATACGCTCAGCAACGCGCGGGGCATGGCGTCCAGTCAGCTTGAAAGGAAGGATTTCATCACGTCCACGATCCCGGACTCGCGCGCAACGAGATTGAACACGAGGCCCGTGTCAGCCGTCTGCGCCGCACCATCGCCACCGCCGAAGTCGCCGAGGCGTCGGAGCAGCGCTTCGAGTGCCACGGGATACAGCATGTGTTCGACCTGCAGCACGCGTGCGGCAAGCGTATCGGCCGCATCGTCAGGAAGAACCGGCACCGGCCACTGTGCCACGATCGCGCCTTCATCGTATTTCTCGTCGACGTGGTGCACGGTCGCGCCGCTCACCATGCACCCGGCATCGATCACGGCCTGGTGCACGCGATGTCCGTACATCCCGGCGCCGCCGAAAGACGGCAGCAGTGCGGGGTGAATGTTGACCATGCGGCCGCGATAACGCGCGATGACGTCGGCAGGAATCAGGCGGAGATACCCGGCGAGCGCAATGACATCGACCCGCTCCGCCGCGAGTGCAGCAAGCGTCTCCGCAGAAACCGCATCGCCCGCACGACCCGCCACTCCGATCTCGCGTGTCATGACGCCTGCATTCGCAGCGCGCCGAAGTGCGGCTGCATTGCTCCTATCACTGATAACGAGAACGATGCGCCCGCCACGATCAACGCTGCCGTTGAAGTGGTCGAGCAATGCCTGCAGGTTGGTTCCGCTGCCCGAAGCGAATACGGCAATGCGCCCGCTCACGCGAAGCCGCCGCCGTACTGTCCGATGAGGAACGGATTGGTCGATCGCTCCTGCGCCACGGTCGTCGCGGGTCCGTGACCGGAGAGGAGCACGGTCTCATCGGGGAGCGTCAGCACCTGCTGCCGAATGCTGTTCATCAGCTCCGCCATATTGCCACCCGGAAGATCCGTGCGTCCGATTGACCCGGCAAACACGACGTCGCCTACAAATGCTGTTGCACTCTCTGCGTCATAGAGCACGACATGGCCGGGCGAATGACCGGGAGTGAAGCGGACGTCGAATGTGGTTGCGCCGAATGTGAGCGCATCGCCGTGCTGGAGCGGATGATCGACCGGCGGCTGTGGCTCGACACGATAGCCGAATGCGATTCCCTGCTCGACTACGCGATCATAGAGCGGCTGGTCGGCGGGATGCAGCCATGTCGCCGCACCGGTGCGGCGAACCAATTGTGCTACACCTTCGATGTGATCGAGGTGCGCGTGCGTCAGCACGATCGCTTCGCACCACAATCCTTCAGCGGCTACGAAATCAGCCATGGCATCGGCCTCGGCGCCCGGATCGATGGCAACAGCGGAGCCGCCGTCACGCCAGGCGATGTATGCGTTCTGTCCGAATGCTCCCGACACGAATGTGCGAACGTTCAGCACGCTCACGCGCAGCCGCACCCGCGATCGTCCAGGGCGCGTTCCTCGAAGCTCTCTTCTTCCGCAGTCGGCAGACGCCACCCGCCTGCGATTGCGAGCATGCGTCGCAGTGATCCTTCCGCACGCTGACGCATGTCTTCTTCAAGCAGCACCTCGTGCTGCTCATGATCCAGGCACCACGCGAGCTTTGCGAGCGTATTCACCTTCATGTTGCCACAGACTGCGGCGCGCGACAGCGGAATGATCGTCTTCGCCGGATAGAGCTGGTGCAGGCGATCGATGAGGCCGCGCTCCGTGCCGATGATCAGCGTGTCATACCGCTCCGCGAGCTGCGCCATCGCGGATGTCGAAACAACGAAATCGGCGTGCTCAAGCAGTTCCGCGCGCGCTTCAGGGTGAATCACGACCTTCGCATCCGGATGCGCCTGCTTCGCTGCATTCAGTTCGTCGATGACGAGGTCGTCATGCACATAGCAGTACCCATCCCACGCGATGATCTCGCCGGGGTCATCCGTCCGCACGTCCGATGACGCGCTACGAATGGCACGCCCGGTTTTCTCGGCGACATACCTGGCGAGGTTGCGGTCCGGCACAAAGAGAATCGGCTGATCCCGCGGGAGCGATTCCGCGACCTGCACGGCATTCGAACTCGTACAACAGATGTCCGACTCCGCCTTCACATCAGCTGTTGAATTCACGTATGCGACAACAGCCGCGCCGGGGTAACGCGACTTCAGCTGCTTGAGTGCAGTTCCCGTCACGAAGTCCGCCATCGGGCAGCCAGCACGCAGGTCGGGCATCAGCACTTTCTTCGTCGGCGACAGAATCTTCGCCGTCTCCGCCATGAAGTGCACGCCACAGAAGACGATGACATCGGCTGGAGTCTTCGCTGCTTCCTGCGAAAGGCCGAGGGAGTCGCCGACGAAATCGCTGACATCCTGAATGTCACCGCGCTGGTAGTTGTGGCCGAGGATGACGGCGTTCAGCTCGCGCTTGCGCCGCTCGATCCGCTCGGTCAGCACGTCCCTCGACAGCTTCGTGTAGTGCAGCGGGGACGTAAGTTCCGCATCTGCGATGTTCACCAATGCCGTGCTCCTGTTGGATACGCGACGGGCCCGCAGGTATTCCCCGCGGGCCCGGTGTTCTGCGAACCGTTATACGGGGACGCTACGCGGTAAACGAGCTACCGCAGCCGCAGCCGCCCGTCGAGTTCGGATTCTTGAACGTGAAGCCCGAGCCCATCATGGTGGTGACATAGTCGATCTCGACGCCATCCAGATACTGCCCGCTGAACGGATCGACGAACAGACGGATCCCGTTGGACACCAGGATGTCGTCGTCGTCCTGCGCTTCGTCCTCGATATTGAGGCCGTACTGGAACCCCGAGCAACCGCCCGGCAGCACTGCCACGCGAAGGCCTGCGATCGCCTCGGCCGCACCCTGATCTTCTATGAATTTCCGGACTTCGTCCGCCGCTGTCGACGTGACCGTAATGGTCATCCTGCTTCCTCCTGATGAGTGCTCCACCGGCACCGTAGTAAATACCCGCGGCCGCCTGTGGAGTTTCCCGTCCGAAAACCTATGCTGTGACGTTATTTCCGCCGGTCCTGAGTGTCAAGCGGCAGAACCCGTTCCGCCACCTCGAACAGGTCCGCCGCAACCTCGCCCGTGAACGCCTCTGCCTCTGAATGGCCGTAGCCCGTCCGCAGCAGGATTCCCCTGCCCCCGAAGCTCTCCGCCGGCTCCGCGTCGGTCCGCCTGTCGCCCACATAAACGCTGCGGGCCAGGTCGATGCCATGCTCCGTCGCGGCGCGCCGATACAGCAGGGTTCCCGGCTTCCGGCATTCGCACGGCCCTCCGGCCGACGGATGGTGCGGGCAGCAATACACAGCGTCCAGGCGGACACCTTCGCCTTCCAGAAGCTCGGTCAGCCGAGTCTGCACGCGCTCGTACTCGGCGATCGTGTAGAGGCCGCGCGCGATGCCCGACTGGTTCGTGACCACAATCAGCGCATAGCCTGCCGTGCGGAATTCGCGCAACGCCGCGGCCGCCCACGGAATCAGCTCGACACCCGCGGGATCAGAGAGATATTCCATCTCGACGATGATCGTGCCATCTCGGTCGGCAAACAGCGCCGGTCGGAGGGTCATGTAGCGGCCACGAGCGCGTCCAGCAATGAAGCCTCCTCGGAAGGCGCGACCGTACGAAGATCGATGACGACTGCATCATTCTCGATGCGCGCGATCACAGGCGACGACCCGGCACGCAGTCGCCGTTCGATCGTGGCCGCTGAAGCGTTTGCCGGGCGCAGGCGCACGAGCGCCGTCGCGAGCCGGTCACCAGGCGCGGCACCGCCACCGACGGCAGAAAAGCCCGCCACGATGTCGACGTCGCAACCCGCCGCTGTAAGCAACGCAACGAACTCAGCTGCGCGTGTACGGATCACATCGAGCGGCATTGCGAGCATGCGCAGCGTCGGGATCTCGGCACGCGCGAGTGCAGGATCCAAATGCAGACAAAGCGTCGCTTCAAGCGCCGCAATGGTGAGTTTGTCAACACGAAGAGCGCGACACAGCGGATTCTTCCGCATCGCCGCAACATGCGCAGCGTTACCGAGCAGAATCCCCGCCTGCGGACCGCCGAGCAGCTTGTCACCACTCATCGTGACGATGCCAACACCAGCGGCAACTGCTTCGCGCGCCGTCGGATCATTGGCAAGACCGAGCTCGGCTGCGTCATCGAGAAGACCCGTGCCGAGATCATACACGAACGGCACACCCCTTTTCGCCGCAAGCGCCACGAGTGCTGCGATGCCTACCTCGGTGGTAAACCCTTCGATGCTGAAATTAGACCGGTGCACCTTGAGCAGAGCGCCTGTACGGGCCGTAATCGCATCGGCGTAGTCCTCGACGTGCGTGCGGTTGGTAGAACCGACCTCGCGAAGACGCGCGCCGCTGCGCGTCATGATGTCGGGAACGCGAAAGGATCCACCGATCTCGACAAGCTCGCCGCGTGACACAATCACTTCTTTCCGACGTGCAAATGTGTTCAGTGCCAGGACGAGCGCAGCCGCGTTGTTGTTGACGACCAGTGCGTCCTCGGCGCCGGTCAGCTGACGCAGCAGTCTGGAGCAGTGATCATAGCGCGAGCCGCGACGGCCGGTCTCGAGACTGTATTCGAGCGTGGCATAGCCGCCCGCAGCACGCTGCACCGCATTGATTGCTGCGGCAGCAAGCGGCGCGCGACCGAGGTTGGTGTGCAGCACTACACCGGTGGCGTTGATGACGGGAACGAGGGTGGACGCCTTCAGCGTGTCGAGATCCGCAGTAACACGACGCGCATACCATTCCGCATCATACTCCGCAGGCGCGGTGCGAACACTGTCCTGCACAGATTGAATCAGCGTAATCAGCAGAGGCCTTGGTGTGGATGCGACGAGGTCCGCGAACGCAGCGCCTGCCAGCAACCGCTCAACGGCTGGAATGCTGCGTCGCGGGTCCATTCAGCGACGGTCGGGTCGCCGCGTGCGATCCGTCGGCGTGGTGTCCTGACGTACGGGTGTCACACCCGGTGGCGTCTGCGGTCGCGGCGCGGCCAAAGACTCGAACTCGACCGATCCACCGCCAATTAGTCCGTTCACGTTGCGGAATCCGCTCACTGTGACTGTGTACTTGGTCTTCGGCTGCAGCGGCATGCCAAGCGTCAGGACGACATCGCGATCGGGCAGCGAAACGGTGTCGCGGGCAAAGGGTGCACCACCGCGCTGCGGTGGCCGACCAGCGCGTGGATTCGCGAGCCTCAGCGAATCAGCGCGCAGTGAGTCTGCGCGAGCCACCGAGTCCGGGACAACCCGGATGGGTGCGGGCGGCTGCAGACGCAGCTGTATGTTCTTTAGCTGCGTCATGAGTGTCCCCGTGTGCGGCACCTCATCGGCTGCGCGTACGAGGGACACCGAGCGTATGGCCTGGCCGCTGTCAGGATCGATCGGGTCCTCGAACGTGAGCATCACGTGGAGCGAGTCTGTCGCCACGGCGCGAACGAGGCGCGGTGCCGTTGTGTCAGCCGGCAGAACCGAGAACGTGTTGTAGACGGTATCGGTCGCACCGATCGCCATCTGAGTCTGCACTGATGCGGGCTCACTCGGATCGCGACGGCGGTTGTTGTTCAAGTCACCGAATGCGCGCACGTCATAAACACCCGCCGGGATGTTGCGTAACGCAAAGAACCCGGCTGTATCCACATCGGCGGAGTATGTCGCGGAATCCCCGCGCCTTATTGCTTCGACCGCGCCGTCCGTTGCGCGGGGACGCCCCGTGAGCCGGTCCATGATCAAACCCGCGAGCGCTGTATTCTGGATCGGCGGTCCCGTCGAGAACACGATCTCGACCGGATCCTTCCGCATATTCCCGAAGCGGTCGGCAATGCCAGGATTCAGGATGACGCGGTAGATCTGGTTTTCTGCCCATCCTCCGTCCGTCGTTACCTCGATTCGGCTTCCTTTCCGATCGACATGCACTTTCCCGCGAGTGCGCGGCGATACCGCGACTGCGGCCTCGTTCACGCCACGCTCCGCGAGCGTCTCGTCGAATGCGAACACAATCGGATCGTCGAGCTTCGTGACAGTAGAGAGCGCAGCCGGCGAGCTCGAAATCAGGCGCGGCGGTGTACGATCTTCCTTGCCGCCCGGCGGCGAGAACGGCTTCGCGCATGCACCGGCAAGCACAATCGCGGCCGCGAAGGCTGTTACGACGGCGTTCCGTGTTCTCATGAGCGCAGTGCCGCCAGTTTCGAGGAAAGTCTGTCGCGCTGATCCCGGAAGTTGTCGGCCTTCTCGCGCTCGCGCTCGATTACATCAACAGGCGCTCGCGCAGTGAACTGCTCGTTCGCCAGCTTCGCCTCTGTGCCCTTCAGCATCCCGCTCAACCGGTCCAACTCCTTCTGCAGGCGGTCCCGTTCCTGCGCCAGGTCGATGATGTCAGCGAGCGGAATGAACAGCTCCGCACCGCCGCGCAGAACCGCATGCGCGCCCGCAGCGCCGGCAACCGCCGGCGCATTCCGTTCGACAGTTCCAACCCGCGCCATCCGCTCCAGCGCGCGTCCCTCCGCCGTGAGCGCGCGGTCCAGTGTTTCATGCACATCATGCAGGTGAATGGCGATCGGCGTGCCGGGTGCAACGTTGTATTCCGCGCGAAGCGTCCGGACTTCGCCGATCAGTTCCATCAACGCCGTCATCTCCGCTTCCGCCGCCTCGTCACGCCGTATTCCGCTGCGCGGCCATGAGGCAATCATGATGGAGGCAGCGGCAGTGTCGCCCGCGATACGCGGCAGCCTCCGCCACAGCGCGTCCGTAATGAACGGCATCACCGGATGCAGCAGACGCAGAATGCCGTCGAGAGCCGCGACCAGCGTAGCTTCCGCAGCCTCGCGGCTGCCCTGCTCGACGTCGCCCTGCAGCCGCGGCTTCAGCAGCTCGAGATACCAGTCCGCCAGCTCACCCCAGAAAAAGTGATAGCCCGCGGCCGCAGCCTCGTGGAAACGGAAGCTCTCGAGATGACGCGTGACTTCCTCGGTCGCCGCATCGAGGCGCGACAGAATCCAGCGGTCCGCAAGCTCGAGCGATGATTCAACATCAGCAACCGATTTCACCTCTGATGCCTGGATATTCATCAGCGCGAAGCGTCCGGCGTTCCAGACTTTGTTCGCGAAGTTGCGACCGACCGAGAACGTGTTCTCCAGGTTGCCGGGGTCCATGTATACGTCAGTGCCGAGTCCCGAACCGGCGACGACCGTATACCTCAGAGCATCCGCACCGTAGAGGTTCACTACCTCGAGCGGGTCGATACCGTTCCCGAGCGACTTCGACATCTTCCGGCCCTGCGTGTCACGCACGGTACCGGTCAGATACACATCAGTGAACGGCAGCTCACCCATGAACTCGAAGCCGGCCATGATCATGCGGGCGACCCAGAAGAACAGAATCTCCGGCGCTGTGACCAGTGTGTTGGTCGGATAGAACGCTTTCAGGTCCTGCGTGTCATCGGGCCACCCGAGCGTGGAGAACGGCCACAACCAGGAGGAGAACCAGGTGTCGAGTACATCAGGATCCTGCTCGAGCGTGGCATCCCCGCACTTCGTGCAGACCGTAGGATCCTCGCGCGCAACGATCGTCTCGCCGCATCCCGGCGCCGTGCAGTACCACACGGGAATGCGATGACCCCACCAGAGCTGACGGGATATGCACCAGTCCCGAATGTTCTCCAGCCAGCTGTCGTACACTTTCGTCCAGCGATCCGGCGTGAAACGTACCGATCCGTTACGCGACGCTGCGAGCGCCGGTTCAGCGAGCGGCTTCATGCGAACAAACCACTGCTCCGACAGACGCGGCTCCACGATCGTGTCGCAGCGATAGCAGTGCGGCACCGAATGGGTGTGATCCTCGATGCGGTCGAGCAGACCCGCCGCATCGAAGTCCTTGACGACGCGCTTGCGCGCATCGAAACGATCCATGCGGCGGTATGCCGCCGGCACGTCGTCATTCATGTGCGCATCCGGCGTGAGCACGTTGAGCGACGGGATGTTCTGCCGGCGCGACATCTCGAAGTCGTTGGGATCGTGCGCGGGCGTGATTTTCACCGCACCCGTACCAAACTCCGGGTCGACGAAGGAGTCTGCGACAATCGGGATCAATCGGTCGGTGAGCGGCAGTGCGACCTGACGGCCCACGATTGCCTGGTAGCGCTCGTCTTCCGGGTGCACGGCAACGGCTGTGTCGCCGAGCATGGTCTCGGGTCGCGTAGTCGCGACAACGAGGTACGCACGGCCGTCAGGAAGTGTCGGCATCCCTGCGGGCGCGTGCCCACTGAGCGGATAGCGAAGGTGGTACAGTTTGCCGTTGGTTTCCGCCGGCTCGGCTTCCTCATCCGAGAGAGCGGTCAGACAGCGCGGGCACCAGTTGATGATATAGTTGCCGCGGTATATCAGACCCTTCTCATACAAGCGCACGAATACTTCGCGCACGGCGCGAGACAGATCAGGCTCGAGTGTGAAGCGGGTGCGGGTCCAGTCGCACGAGCAACCGATCGCACGTAGCTGCTGTAGAATCGTAGAGCCGGTTTCATCGACGAACGTCCACACGCGCTCCACGAACGCTTCGCGGCCGAGATCGTCGCGTGTCTTGCCCTCGGTCGCAATCAGCCGCTCCACGACGTTCTGTGTTGCGATACCCGCGTGGTCGGTCCCCGGCAGATACAGCGCCTCACGGCCCTGCATGCGGCGCCAACGCGTCAGCACGTCCTGCAATGTGTTGTTCAAGCCGTGACCCATGTGCAGCACTGCAGTCACGTTCGGTGGCGGAATGACGATTACGTACGGATCCGCATCGCCCGCAATTGCGCGAGCTGCATCAGCACGGAAATAGCCACGCTCCTCCCAATCACGGAAGAGCGGACCCTCGATTGCACCGGGTTCGTATTGTGGCGACAGCGGCTCCGACATGCTCACTCTTTGTTTGTCAGCGGATAATCCGGGTAGCTTAGCGGTAATCTCGCGGCGAAAGCAACAGCGGGGATCGCGTACCACGCGAATCCCCGCCTCTGCAAATGCTCTGATGGACGCGCCTCAGCGGATCACTCAGCAGCGCGGTCGATCGCCTTTGTGCGCATCTCGACGGAATCATCGCGCTGCGATGGGTCCGTGTCGGGCGAGTGACGACGACGGCCCGTGCCCACGCCTACTCCGAGCCAGTGTGTCTCGGTGAGCGCCGGGTCACCGGCCGCGAACCGCTGCCGCGTACGGGCCAGCTGGTTTTCCAGCGCCTCGATATCCAGGCGGTTCACCACGGTCGATACGCCCGGCACGGACTGGCTGACTTCAACCGCTCGACGGGCCGCCATCCAGTCTGCGGCCGTCCCCGTCAGCTCGATGACGCCCGGCGCGACCGCCGATACGTCGATCGCGGAGTCACCGGCATGGGGGTCGTTCCGTAGGGCGTCTACCACGGCGTCCTCGAGCTCGGAACCCGGATATTCCGCACCGCCGCCCCAAATGCGCTGCCGGTTTTTCCACAGCAGGAAGGCAGCCCCGCCAATGGCCAACCCAAGCCCGGCCGCGCCCAGCAGGCGGTTCCTCTCCGATCCCTTCATTGATCAACTCCCCCTTTCAAGTTCCGAGGCCGGACAGGGCAAGACGCGCACCACGCGAAAGTGCTTGATCCCTTAGGGTTACAGCGTTACCTTTCGTGCTCCCCCGGCTAGGTCTGCCACACCCGTTGTTCCGTTTCTGTCATGCAAGGCCGCCACGCGTGTCGCTATTCACGGCGAGGAAGCAGAATTTGAACAACCTGTCGACAGCATCGTGAGTACCGCAGCAGCGCTGTTCAAGCGCCCGATATTCGGTCGTTCCAATGCACCCAAGCCTTCGAACTCCGACCTC
Source organism: Longimicrobiales bacterium (assembly GCA_039912685.1). GTDB lineage: Bacteria > Gemmatimonadota > Gemmatimonadetes > Longimicrobiales > RSA9 > DASUXU01. Next base: position 10,945 of record JBDSPG010000065.1, read on the forward strand.
CGGCGGCACACTGCGGCGACGGATTCCGTCATCTGCCTGCTCGATCGGCGAGGCGTGATTACAGCCATCACGGGCAATGCCGTGATCGTGCTGGGCACTGCGTTCGACCGGGCCACCGAACTCAACCTCCGGCTCGCAGACCTCCTCGACGCCGAGGACACCGCAAGCCTCGAGGCGCGCCTCGCTTCGTTGCTGGAGACGGTTGCCGCCAACGACGCGTTCCGTCTTCGCTGTCGCGCCGCGGGAACGGCCATTCGGTGGTTCGATATCTCAGGCCGCAACATGTTCGCCGACCCGGATGTGGACGCGCTCCTCGTCGAGCTGCGTGACGTCACGGAAACCGCGGAGCAACAGGCGCTCGACGGCATCATCTCCGCGGCCTTCCGGGATACCCCCGACCGTGTCGTGATTACCGATCGCATGGGCGTTGTCCGCTGGGTGAACGGCTCCTTCGAGCGCATCACCGGATACCGCAGTGAAGAATGCATTGGCCGCACGACGGCGATGCTTAAGTCAGGACGCCACCGCGCCGAGTTCTATGAAGGGATGTGGGGGACGCTCACCGCGGGGCGCCCGTTTGCAGCAGAATTCATTAACCGGCGTCGCAACGGCGTGATCTATCACGAGGACATGGCGATCACGCCGATCCGCGATGCCGCTGGCGAAATCACGCATTACGTCAGCATCGGCCGGGATATCACGGAGCGTAAGGCGCTCGAGGTGCATGCCGAGGATCGCGCATACTTCGATGAGTTGACGGGTGTCTCGAACCCGCGCCTGCTGCGCGAGCGGTCGCGCCAGCTTCTGGCACTCGCGCGCCGTCACGGGAAGTCCGCGGCGCTGGTGCACATCGATATCAACCGGCTGCGCTCTCTGAACCAGACGCATGGCCGCGACGTCGGCGATGCAATCCTGTGCTCCGTTGCCGATCGTCTGAAACAGGGTCTGCGTGAGAGTGATACGCTCGCGCGCCTCGCCGGTGACGAGTTCCTCGTGCTGCTGAGTGAAGTTGCGGATGAAGAATCCACGGCGCGCGTAGTACGACGTCTGAAGGATTCCGTCTGCAAGCCGTATCGCATCAACGACCGGACGCTCACACTGGAGGCGCATGTCGGCGTCGCCATGTATCCGGCGGATGCGACTACATTCGATGAGCTGACCCAATGTGCAGAGAACGCAATGTCGCGTGCTCGTCACTCGACGACACCGTTCGAGTTCTATCGCACCGAGCTGAGTGAGCTCGCCCACCAGAAGCTGTCGCTCGAGGATGATCTCAGTTGGGCATGGGATCATGATCAGTTCGTGTTGCACTACCAGCCCATTGTAGGCGCCAGGACCGGTCTGGTTCTCGGCGCGGAAGCGCTGGCGCGTGGCAACATGACCAATCTCGACGGGCACGCGAACTGGCCGAAGTTGGATGGGGGCATGATGTCGCCCGCGCACTTCATTCCGCTCGCGGAACGTACCGGCCGCATTGTAGCCCTCGACCGTTGGGCCATCGCGACTGCGGTGAAACAGGCGAGTGCATGGGGCAATCACGGATGGAGCGGGTGGGTTTCGGTAAACCTCTCCGCGCGTTCGCTGCATGACGCAGATCTTCCTGCTTACATCGCACGCACGCTCGATGCGCAGGGACTTCAACCGGAACGACTGGTTGTGGAAGTCACTGAGAGCTCGGCGATGCGAGATCCTGCGGCAACCGCTGCAGTGTTGCGCGCGCTCAAGCAGGTCGGTGTGATCGTTGCCGTTGACGACTTCGGCATCGGCCATTCATCGCTTGCATACCTCAAGCATTTCCCGGTCGATGTGCTCAAACTCGATGCGAGCTTTATCCGGGACATTGGGGTTGACTCGAAGGATGAGCTGCTGCTGGAAGTCATGATCGGACTCGCACACCGGATCGGCGCAGAGGTGGTAGCGGAAGGCGTTGAAACTCAGAACCAGAGGGACTGGCTGACGGACGCTGGCTGCGACTACATCCAGGGCTACCTGGTCGGCCGCCCCGCGCCGCCGGAAGCTCTGGCCAAAGGAACGATCATCAAGCTCGCCTGAGCAGGCGACTCAACCGCCTCGTTTCGCCGACTTCACGCTGTCACGTTGCGCGTCCTTGCGCGCACGCATCGCCTTCACGCGTGATTCGAATGTCTGTTCCATCTCCATTCGTTTCGCTTGCGCATTGCCTTCGGCGAAGCCGCGAAGCTTGCCTGCAGTTTCTTCGCGACGACCGGGCGGTCCCGCGAACCCGAAGTTCGGCAACGGCAACTTGACGCTGCCGATGTAAATGCCGTCCGGCGCAATTCCCCACTGCTTACCGTCCTTCCCCTTCTTCACCCAGTCCTTCGAGTGGTCCGCATCCGCGATCGCTGCAGCCAGGGAGTCGTTGTACGCCTTCATTGAGGCAAACCGGCGTGCTTCCACAACCTCCTGCGGCGTTAACACGGGCGGGATCAGGCCATTCTCACGCGGAACTGCGAGTCCGGGGTTGATGCCGGTGCGAAGCAGTCGCTCCGCTGGGGTGCGCGGCGGACCGCCGTCACCAATGCCATCGATACGGCCCGAGCCGGGCTGCGGTAAGACGTCCGGCACCGTCGTCGGCTCCACGAGTTCCTGACCCGGCGCCAGCGGCGCCGTAACGCGCGTTTCGTCCTCCCGACGCACCTGTGGTCCCTCGGCACGCTGTACCGGCGGAATCACGCGCGGTGGGATGGGCACGGCAATCGGCGGCGGTGCCGGCTCGGGTGTGTTCAAACGGAAAACATGGAAGACGGGGCCTGGCTTGCTTACGAGCGGCTGCCAGATCCAATGCCGGATCGCTACAAGGAGCGCGAGATGGAACGCGACGGAAAGCAGGATGGAAGACGGACGTGACCAGCGCGCTTCGCTGGGCAGCAGCAGCGTTGTGTGCAGAGCACGCGCATCTGGATCCTTGCGCGGAGGCGAAGCTGGATCGGGGACTGACACCCCCTTACTAAACCTCCCCTGCCCGGCTGTTCCGGATCAGAGCAGCGTACCCAGGCGTGCGGCCGCCTCCTGGAGTCGCGCTGCAGGCTGCGTGAGAGCGGCGCGGAAATATCCCTCGCCGCCCTGGCCCAGCGCTGCACCTGGCATTATGACAACGCCCTGCTCGAGGAGCGCGCGCCGCGCGAACGGCTCCGATGGTTGTCCTCCGGGAACCGGTACCCACAGGTACATCGTCGCATCCGGTACTGACACATCGAATCCAGCGTTCCGCAGTGCGCCAGCGAGCGCATCGCGGCGTTCGCGAAATGCATTCACGTTTTGCGGCACCCACTCGTCATACGTCGACAACGCAGCGACGCCCGCTGCCTGCACCACCATGAACTGGCCGGTGTCGACGAACGACTTTACCCGCTGAATCGCAGCGATCGCAGATGCGTTTCCCGCGGCCCAACCCAACCGCCACCCAGTCATGTTGTATGTCTTCGAGAACGAATGGAATTCGACGGCGACATCCATGGCACCATCGATCTCGAGGATGCTGGGTGGTCGGTATCCGCCGAACGCGAACTCGCTGTATGCGTTGTCGTATGCGAGCAGGATGCGATGCTCCGCGCAGAAGCGGACCGCATCCTCCAGATATTCGCGAGGCGCAACGGCGGCCGTCGGATTATTCGGATAATTCAAGTACAGAATACGGGCGCGTTTCACGACATCCGCAGGAATATCTTCCAGTGGCACGAGGAAATCGTTCTCGGCACGCAACGGCACGAGATACGGCTCACCGCCAGCGAGCAAAGTGCCGCCGATGTAGGGCTGGTAACCGGGATCCGGCAGAATGGTGGTGTCGCCAGAACCGACATATGCGAACGCGGCGTGCGCGATCCCCTCTTTTGATCCGACAAGGGGCAGGAGCTCGCGATACGGATCGACGGCGGTACCGAATCGTTTCAGCATCCACGCACTCACTGCTTCACGGAACGCAGGCAGTCCGAGC
>JBDSPG010000085.1:0-12080 GCA_039912685.1 Longimicrobiales bacterium
CAGGGTGAAGGGCAAAGGGACGGCGGTTCGGCTAGTGGATGCCCTCTAAATCATCGGCCCGCCCAGCCTCAACACTGTCCCCTACCGCGGGTCCGGGCCGCTCAATCGGCACCGAAAGTATCTCCCACAGCGCCTGAATCGCATGCTGGTTCAGCATGATGTTGCCGAGCGTAACGTTCACCTTTTTCGGGGGACGTCCGCTTCGCAGCAACTGCGCACCTGTGAGGGGCACGAACTGCTGTGCGCTTTCCATGTAATCTGTGAGGCGCTGTTTGGCGGCGATCAGCATACCGGCGCGAACGAGCAACCCGCCGTCGAGCTGGATCTCGACTGTGCGCTCCAGGGGTACCACGGACGCACTGGTGAGACTGATGTCGCCATCCGGAGCCGCGACCCAGAGCACCTGGTCGACCTTGAGCGCGACATGCTCGGCCTGTTCCTGGGTACTCGCCCAGTGGGCGCCTATCAGGTTCACATACTGTTTCCGATTCGCGAAGTATGTGGCCAGTGATTGGCCTTCCGCCCAGCTGACCGTCGCTTCGATCATGCGGAAGTCGCGAAGGAAAATGCGGAGGCGGCGGGTCGCCGGCTTTTGATCGATCATGCGAGGTCCTTTTGCATGCCCCAAAAGTGCCACCCGAAGCGGCGTTTGTGCAAGGTTGCCAACGGGTGGAACTCCAATGCAGCAGGGACGGTACGTACGGTCGAAGCGCCGTTGCGATCCTGCGCACGGCCCGGATCACCGCGGTGGCCAGCCACTGCCCAGAACCGTTAGAGGTCCTATGCGCTCGCGACTCCTCTTCATTCCCCTGCTGATCGCCGCCGGCTGTGCACCGCGTCAGATCCACGAGGACCCCGTCCTCCGCACGGGTGACCGCGTTACCACCGATCCGGCTGCCATGGAGGCCGTACGCACCGACGCGCAGCGCACACAGCGCGATGCGACGACGCGCCGCAACACCATCGCCGCCGACGCCCTTGCCAACTGCGCACCAAAGGTCTGTGAAGCGATCGCGCGTGGTGAGCTCGCGATCGGAATGACGGAACCGCAGGTGCTCGCTGCCACACGCACAACGGAGGCCGCATGGACTTCGCGTGATGCCGCGAACGCGAGCGTCCTGGTGCCCGTATCGCTGTCTGCGGCACCTCGCGATGTCATGGGCGAGGTTGCCATGGTGCAGTTGCGCGATGGTCGTGTCGCGGCATACAGCTACTCCGAAGCCGCAGGTGTACGGGTCGTCACATCTGCCGAGCAGGCGACGACCGATGGTCGCGCGTCCGCAATGGCGGACATGATGCTGCGTGAGGGTGATGACTACACGGCGCGCGGCGATCTCAATGCAGCGCTCGACCGCTACGACCGTGCGCAGGTGCTGCGGCCCTCCGATCCGCGTATCGACTATCGCATTGCGACCGTGCTCGACAAGGCGCTGCGCCCGATCGAAGCGCAGGTCCGCTATCAGCTCTTCCTGCACAAGCTCGAGCTCGAGAAGATCGATGCGTATGGCAAAGCGTATGGCAATATGGCGGACGCGATCGCGCAGGCGCGCCAGCGGGTGATCGTACTCGAGAAGCAGAACCGCTAAGAGCGTGTACAGCGCAGCCGTCGTGAGGCAGGCAGTTGCGCGGGTCGTCCGTATGGGCGTCCTGCTGCTTCCGCTCGCCTTCGGCGGCTGCGCACGCATGATCCACTCGTACGATCTCGCACCCAACGGCATGACCCGTGTCGATGACACGTGGCGTCGCATGCTCGTCGCCGGAAGGGGGGACAGCGTTGCCAGCCGCATTGTTCGCGGTGGAAACGATGTTCCCGGCGACGAGCTGATGCGAATCCTCTTCATCGCGACCGCGGCTCACTACGGCGGAGACTACGTCGCAAGCAATCAGTACCTCGAGGCGGCCGCTGCGATCGCGGATGACCGCGTCACCAAGAGCCTGTCGCGTTCCGCGCTCTCCCTCATCTCGAGTGACGGGGTGCTCCCCTATGCACCCGCGCGCACGGAGCGGCTGCTCATCCCGTACTATGCCGCGCTGAATTACATCGCGCTCGGCGAAATGCAGGATGCCGCCGTCGAGGCGCGCAGACTCGCAGCGCTCCTGCAGAGCAATACGGATGCGGATGACGATGTTCGGCCGCTGCACGCAGCGTTACGGTCCTTCACCGGCGCTGTTTTTGAAGCGACGGGGAATCGCAATGATGCACTTGTCGCGTATCGCAACGCCGCCGCGCTCGGCGCCCCCGTCGACACGTTATCGCTGACATCGACTGCGTCCAACACCACGGGCACGGTTGTCGTTCTGCTCGAGAATGGATTCGTTGCGCACCGCGTGGAGCAGAATCTGTTCGTGTGGCTAGGCACGGACGAGATGCACGCATTCGGCACGAGCGGTAATGACCGCGAGCACACCGCATCTTCCGTCGCCGGCCGCGTCATGCTGGCCGCGCTGGGGCCGGATAACGCGCGCGGCAGGCATGCCGGCCGCGGACGCGGCGATCTGCACGTCCCACTCTCACCGGACGCGCAGCGCCTGGCCTCCAATCAACGCCAGCGCTGTGACGGCAACGCGCAGCATGGACGCGAAGGTCGGCCGGCGAACGGACGGCCGCATGTGGATCAGGATTCCAGCCGTGACGCCGCATGTGATGATGACGAGGACGTGCCATACCTGCTGAAGGTAGCGTGGCCCGTGTACACCGGTGGCGAATCCCTCGGCTCGGGTGTCGTCATCGCCGGCAGCGACACCGTGTACGCGCAGTTCGCGGATTTGTCCGGCGCGTTAGTGCATGACTATGACAGCCAGCTGCCACTCATTGTTGCACGCACGGTGGCGCGAGGCGCTGCGAAGGCCGCCATGACGCAGAGTGCGAAGAAGAAGGCGTCCAAAAGGAACGAAGGCCTGGGGAAGTTGATCGGCCTGCTCGGCAATGTCGGCAATGTCATGCTCGAGCGCGCCGACACACGTTCCTGGCATCTGCTTCCTGCCGGCGTCGCAGTCGTGCGCCTGCGGGTCCCGCCCGGTGCACAGCACCTATCCGTGTCGATGTCGGGGCAGTCCGCGATTGATCTCGGGACCGTGGATGTGCGCCCAGGAACCCTCTCGTTCGTGTCCCGCCGCGCCTGGTAGTCCGGGCTACTTCCGTGGACCGAGTGATGCGAGTGAAGCGCGGATCAGCTCGACGCCCTCGAGCGGCCCCTGCGTATCGAGCGTCTTGCGTACAGCTGCGGCGGCTTCGGCCTGCGTGTATCCGAGTGCGACGAGCGCGCCGACGGCCTGCTGGGGCGCGGGCGCGCCACCACGCGTTCCGGTTGCAACGAAAGCAACATCATCGAGACGATCTGCAAGCTCGAGCACGAGGCGTTCGGCTTTTTTTGTGCCGAGTCCTGGAATCTGCCGCAGCGCTGCAATGTCCTTCTCGACGATCGCACGCACAATGCGCTCGGGTGTCATGGACGATACGATGCCGAGCGCGAGCTTCGGCCCTACACCAGACGCAGTCAGAAGCTTTGCAAAGATCGAACGTCCGGACTGATCGATGAAACCATACAGTGTGTTGGAATCCTCGCGCACCACCTGATACGTGCGCAGCTCGATGTCAGCGCCTTCGGCGGGCAGGCGTTCGTAGACGGAGAGCGGAATCTCGATTTCGTATGTGACGCCGCCTGTCGTCATGACCTCAACCGAGCCGAGATCACGTCGCACGAGAACTCCCTTCACACGGCTGATCATCGGGCGTTCTGCAACTTGTCCGCCAGAACACTGGCATTGCAGTGGCACAGCGCAACTGCAACGCCGTCCGCGGCATCAGCCGGCTCCGGCACGGAACGCAGTCGCAGCAGTCGCATCACCATGAACTGCACCTGCGCCTTGTCGGCGCGGCCGGTGCCGACGATCGCGTTCTTGATCGCGGCCGGCGAGTACTCGGCAACCTCGAGACCGTGCATTGTGCCGGCCAGCAGCGCGACACCACGGGCATGGCCGAGCACGACCGTCGTTCTCACGTTCTTCGCGTAGAACACGCCTTCGACGGCCATGTGTGTCGCGGCATGACGCGAGAGAACTTCGGTCAAACCTTCGTAAATCGTCTTGAGTCGCAGCGGCAGGGGCGTGCGTGCTTCGGTGCGAATGACACCGCACTCCAGAAGCGACACGGCGCCGTCGCGCCCACGCGCAACGACGCCATATCCTGTCGCAGCAGTGCCCGGATCGACACCGAGTACGATCAACTACCGGCCTCGGCGTAGGCTGCCTCGTCGATGTCTGCGTTCGAATAGACCTTCTGCACGTCATCGAGGTCATCGATCGCCGACAGCAGCTTGATCAGCTTCACTGCATCTTCACCTGCGACGGACACCGTGTTCGATGCGACCATTGCGAGTTCCGCTTCCTCGAACTTGATGCCGGCCTTCGTGAGACCTTCCTGCACCGCAGTGAATGCCGTCATTTCTGTGGTCACAACATACATGTCATCCTCGCGACGCAGGTCGTCAGCACCGGCCTCGACTGCTGCCATAAGAGCCGCTTCTTCATCATAGCGTTCAGCATTGATGTAGATTTGACCCTTGCGCTCGAACTGCCATGCCACGGATCCGCTGTTGCCCATGACACCGCTATTTCGCGTCATCACGAAGCGCATGTCGGCAACAGTGCGGTTCGGATTGTCGGTGAGTGTGTCGATGTACAGCGCAATACCGCCAGGGCCGTACCCCTCGTACGAGATCTCCTGGTAGTCCACACCTTCGAGCTCGCCGGTGCCCTTCTTGATCGCGCGATCAATGTTCTCGGCCGGCATACTCGCCGCCTTCGCGGTGTCGATCGCGAGGCGCAGGCGTGGGTTGAGACCCGGATCGCCGCCATTCTTCGCGGCCACCGTGATTTCACGCACAAGCTTGGTGAAGTGCTGACCACGTTTGTTGTCCGTGATTGCCTTCTTGTGCTTGATCTGTTTCCACTTGCTATGCCCAGCCACGCGGCTCCTTCGATAAGCGCTTCAGAACGGGTCGGGCGGAACTCCAATATAGGGGGCGCCGTGACCCGGATCAATCTCTACAGCTGTGACGTGCACTGAGGGCAGCGCACGGCCTTGATCGGGATCGCGGACGCGCAGAACGGACACACTTTGTCCGTCGGCGACTCCGGAACGATCTGTTCCTCGCGCCGCAGCCGGTTGATCATCCGGACCATCATGAACACGGCGAACGCAACGATCAGGAAGGTAAAGCAGTTGTTAATGAAATTGCCCCAGTTGACCGTGATCGCACCCGCTTCCTTCGCAGCGTCCACGCTGACGTATTTGTGGAGACCGTCCTTGCCGGCCTTGATCACGTAGAACTGCTGCTTGAAGTCGATGCCGTTCAGCAGCAGTCCGATTGGCGGCATGATCATGTCCTCCACCAGTGACTTCGCAATCGTGCCGAACGCGCCGCCGATGATGACACCGACCGCCATGTCCACCATATTGCCCTTTACAGCGAATTCCCGGAATTCCTGAAAGACTTTCATAGATTTTTCCACTCTTTCTTCAGCAAATTCAGCGAGGTCTTCCCCTCTGATTCGAGGGCTGCGAATCGGCACTGTTCCGGCTCCTTGTCTGGTCGCCACCGCATGAAGGTGGTTCCGTGGCGAAAACGTCCTTCCGAAAAATGGTCGTATCGCACTTCCACCACCAGATCAGGCCGCAGCTGGCACTGGCCTGGCCACCAATGTAGCTTGAGTTGACCAACCCCTTCCACAACAGCGAAGCAAGCATCATGTCAGGTGAAGCGCCTCGCGACCCGCGTGCAGAGGGGTCGCAGTCCGGTCCGACCGGCCATCGCCGAGCTCGCGCAGGTAGCGTTGCCGTCGGCTATCTCGGTGCTTCCTGGCTCGCACTTCAAGTCCTCGATGTCATCCGCGACATCCTGCCGGTCCCCTCCTGGCTCGCACCCGGGCTGCTGATCGTTCTCGCTCTTGGATTTGTTTTCGTCGTTGCCACCGCGTGGATCCAGGCTAACCCGGATACAACGCGGCGCGAGAATGCCGGCGAGCTTCCGGGTGACTGGCAGATCGCGCCCCGAGAGGCATTCGGCGCACTGCGGCGTGGACGATTCCCGCATCTGACGTGGGGTCGCACGCTGCTGGGTGGCGTGTTCGCACTCTCGCTGCTGTTCGGTGCGGCGGGATTCTACGTGGTTGTGTCGAACCGACTTGCCCGCGGTGGTTCGGGTGGAGGCGGTCCGAGCATCGCGACAATGCCGTTCACGACGAGTGGCGAGGGCCTGGACGTTTATCGGGAGGGAATGGTTGAGCTGCTGGCCACAAACCTCGATGGCCTCGGCGACATCCGTGCCATTGCGAGCCGTACCGTGCTCGCGCGCTGGGATGAAATGGAAACCGAATCTCGGCCGGATCTCGACCAAGTCCTCCGCACCGCGCGTGCTACGGGAGCAAGCCACGCGATCGTCGGCAGCATCGTCGCTCGCGGCGGCGATGTCCGTTTTACATCTCATCTGTATGATCTTAACTCGGCCGTCGAGCTACCCATCGCAGAAGTGCAGGGGCCGGCATCCGAATTTCTATCCCTGGTGGATCGTCTGTCCATTGCGGTCGCACGCGCGCTACTCGGATCTGAAGGCGGCATTGCGGAAACAGACTCCAGACTTGCGAGTCTCACCACGTCTTCCGTTCCCGCGCTTCGTCTCTACCTCCAGGCGGAGGCACTGTATCGACGCGGCGCGTTCGAGGAGGCGCTGCCCTTTCTCGATCGAGCGGTGGAAGCAGATCCGTCATTCGGAGTCGCGGTTATGCGCAGGGCACAGGTGTTCGGATGGCTGCCCCAGACCGTTCCGCCCGATACGGTCTTGCAGGCAAGGCGCGCGATCGAACCTCTGCTCAGCGGCATGTCGAACCGCGACGCAACGCTCGCCCGCGCCGGGATTGTCGATTTTGCGAAGCGGGATCCCACCGGCGTCCGTCTACTGCGTGAGTTCGTCGTGCGCTATCCCGATGATGCGGAGGGTTGGTTCCAGCTATCGGATTTTCTATATCACCTCAATAGCATCCGTGGTGGCGAGCGTAGCGAGGTGCTCGGTGGTTTCGAGCGCGCCGCACAGCTGGCACCCGGGTTTGCGCCATACTACATCCACGCGACGGACGCCGCGTTCATCCGTGGCGATTCCGCCACAGCCCGCGACCTGCTTGCTCGCTATCACGCACTTGCCGGCGAAGACGATCGCTGGCGGAGTGCGACACTCATTTATCGGGCACTGTTCGAGAGTGCATCGCTTGCACCAGGCGATTCACTCATTGCCGAAACGCTGACGCGATCGACCAGGTTGCTGCACCTCTACAATGCACCCGATGCCATCGCCACTCTCGCACAGCGATACTTTGAACCAACAGACATCAGGCGGGTCAGCACACTTCTCCGTGCCGGCCGATGGAGTGAGGCGCGACAGGCATCGACCGCTCTCCGAGCGGAGGCGCGCGATTCCGTTCTGCTTCTCGCCATCAAATGGGCCGGCGCATTCGGCCTCGATCGGTCGGCTGTGGCACTCATGGTCACAGGCGCTGGCGCGCCCGCCGGAGAGGGGTTCTGGGTAACCGAACCCGCCGCCACTCTCGACAGGATGTTGGAGGCGAGGGATAAGGGCGTCGGCGCAGATCCTGTGCTGCTTGCGAGCACGGCGGTTCGCGCGGGGAAGACAGCCTTGGCCGACTCGCTCCTTCGCGAGGAATCATGGCGCGAATACGGACCGGCGATGACGTACCGGCTGGCGAAACTGTATGAATCGACCGGCCGACAGCAGGAAGCTCTAAAGGCCTACCAGCAGTTCCTCGACTTCTGGCGCAACGCGGATACCGACCTGCCACCAGTACGGGATGCGAAGGATAAGCTGGCGCGCAGGCAAATCGCGCGTAGGTAGCACGCACTCACTATCATTATCTCACTCATGTCCATCAGTCCGGGCTCGATCTTGCGAGGATTTTCATGGCACTGCAGAACTCATTCGATATTACTACCGGCGCCGACCTCCAGGAAGTCGACAACGCGGTCAATCAAGCCGTGAAGGAAGTCGCGAACCGCTACGATTTCAAAAACTCGCCGACATCGATCGAGTTCGATCGGTCCAAAAACCTTCTGAAGCTCGAGGCTGCCGACGACTACAAGCTGACGGCACTGCTCGATGTCCTTCAAACAAAGCTCATCCGCCGCAACGTGCCTGTGAAAAACCTGAAGATGGGTGACGTCCAGCCCGCGACGATGGGCCGCGCCCGCCAGGAGATCACGCTCACGCAGGGAATCCCGACGGAAGCAGCAAAAGAAATCGTGAAAGCGATCAAGGCGAACGGCTTCAAGAAGGTGCAGGCCGCGATTCTTGGCGAGGAAGTGCGCGTATCGAGCCCGTCGCGTGACGAGCTCCAGGAAGTCATGGCGTTCCTGAAGACGCAGGACTTCGGCGTCGAGCTGAACTTCGGCAATTATCGCGGTTGATTGAGCAACCTGCTCGCAAGGTGCGCGTGACGCACCCATGATCGCGCGTCGTGCGGTTATCAATCTTGACGATGACCGGCCATCGTGGGCGCTTCCGGACTGGGCTGCGACGCGCATCGCCGCAGCGTTCCCGTCAGGCTGGGATGTGGTCGATGTGCGCGGCGGCGTTAGCGGCAGCGGCGATGGCGAAGGTGTGAGTGAGGCAGCCATCGACGCCATCGCTGGCGCCGAGGTCTACTTCGGATACGGCTTTCCGCGCACGCTCTTCAATGCTGGCACACGTCCGCATGATTTCCTGCACTGGGTCCACAGCGGCTCCGCCGGCGTCGCCTCCGCACTCTATCCCGAGTTCATCGAGCGGGACATCACGTTCACGAACTCGGCGGGGATCCATGCACCGCCGGTTGCGGAAACCGCGCTCGCAATGATCCTCCACTTCGCGCGAGGCATCGACTTCGCCACACGCGCGCAGAAGCGCGTGGAATGGCACAAGCAGCCGTATGAGGAGCGGATCGGCGCTGTACGCGAAATCGCAGGGAGTACGCTGGGCATTTACGGCTTCGGCGGGATCGGGCGTGAGCTCGCGTGTCGCGCGAGTGCGCTCGGGATGCACGTGATCGGAACACGCCGCAGTGATCAGCCTGCCCCGACCGGTGTGGAGATCATCCGTGGCGACAACGCGTTCGACACGTTGCTCGAACGCTCAGACTACGTTGTGATTGCGGCGCCTTCCACCAAGGAAACGCGAGGACGTTTTGACAGCGCGGCACTCCGTCGCATGAAACCGGATGCGGTGCTGATCAATGTTTCGCGAGGCGACATTCTGGATGAGGCAGCACTCATTACTGCACTCGAATCCGGCCACCTGCGCGGCGCCGCACTCGATGTATTCGCGGCCGAGCCGCTCCCCGCTGACTCGAGGCTCTGGTCCCTCGACAACGTTCTCATCACGCCGCATGTGAGCGCCACGACAACGGAATACTGGCGCCGCCAAATCGATCTTATCACCGAGAACATCGGCCGATACCTCGCCGGCCGTCCACTACGCAATGTAGTGGACAAGGCCGCCGGGTATTGACGCTACTTCGAGACCAGGTCTGACGGCAGACGCGGTGACGACAGCAGCTCCTTGAACACGGACCACCGCTTCTCCGGATCACTCGCTGTACCGCCGTGTGACTCCACGTACCTGCCTACCATGTCACGGCCGTAATTGTAGTTGATCACATAACTGCGATACGTATCGAAGAACTTGATGCGCTGCTTTGCGCGGGCGGGCTCCATGAGGGCGTATGTAGTCAGCCAATGCGCCGCGGAGTCTGCGGTGATGTCGCCGTTCAGATATGCGCGCGCGGCTTCATTTCCGGCGTAGCTCATGCGGTCTGCGAGTGCACGCACGCGGGCGTACTCTTCGGCTCGCGCCGGGTCGAGCCCTGCGAGCGGATACAGCACATCCCGCTCGAACGCCACGCGCTCAGCACCCGGAAACGCGACATCGATACCGTAGTTCGCGCTACCTTCGGCGATCAGAGACATCGGGCTGAACAGCGGATACACACTGTACTCCGGCCACTTCCGCCCGTTCACCAGGTTCTGCTCGAGCAACGCGTTGTACACGTGGTGGCCCGGGTACCCTTCGTGCGCACCGACATCGATCGCGCGCTCGATGTAGATCGGCAGTTCGGTGTTGATCTGGATCAGGCTGCTCGCCTTGCCCTTGTACCAGTTGTACCCGCTCCACGGCTTGTCCGCCACGAACTCGAGCACGAAGCTCTCGTTCGCCGGGAGGGTCACATGCGCCGCCGTGCGACGGCGGCCTTCCGCGATCGCAGCACGAAACACGGTGTCCAGCTTTTCCTTCGGGATGATAAAATCCCGCTTGTAGGCCTCGAGTCGCTGCGCCACGGTGCCTTCTCCCGGCAGCAGCGTCGACAGACTGTCCAGCATGCTAGCGAAGTGAGATTCCGGATATGTCGGCGCCACCGCGTTGTACAGCGCACGCGACTCGTCGTCGAACTTCATCTTCTCGCCCTGCAGCATGCGCGAGTACGCCTGCAGCGACTCGAGCTGCTTCGTGAGGAACGCTTTCCTCAGCTGTACCAGCACTGATGCGCTCTGGATGTCAATTGCGTTGACCTGCATCAGCAGTCGCGCGGCATGCGAACCGATCGAGTCGAGCGACATTTTCTGCTGCTTCGCCTGGTCCTGCCATTCCGCCGGTCCGTAGTAGGCATCCACGTAACCGCCGTCGTGCTGCCCGACGGCCAGCACCAGCTTCACGTACTGCTCGGCAAGCGGCGCGAACGCGGCGTCCGTGCGGGCATCAACGGCTGCCGAATCGGTACTCACCACTGCCTTGTCAATCGCGTCGCTTCCCTTGCATGCACCCATCAGCAATACCAGCGCGCAAACCATCAGCCGTCGGACAGTCATCACAACTGCTCCAGTGTTCGAGGAAGCATTGAGTATACATTCTTTCATTCGAACATGCTCATCTGGCTGCCTGGAATCGTCGGGCGCTTGAACGCGCTCGTCGACAACCCGTCGGTGCGGCGATCCGTTCGGTATCCCGCTTTCCTTTTGGCGATTTCGAACAACCGACCGATCTGCTCCGCAAATTCACCCTCACCGCGTCCGCGAATGCCCCAGCGCGAGTCGTACAATTTCCCGCCTCGCATTTCCTTCACGCGGTTGATCACCTTGTCCTTGCGGTCGGGATAATGGCGTTGAAGCCAGTCTTCCATCAACGGTGCGACCGCATGCGGCAGGCGAAGGATCACGTAGCCGGCCCATTGCGCGCCCGCGTCACGCGCCGACTGCAGGATCGACGGCATCTCTTCATCCGTGAGTCCCGGGACGATCGGAGCGACCATTACGCCGACCGGAATACCTGCCTTCGCGAGCTTCTCCACCGCGGCGAGCCGGCGCGCGGGAATCGATGTGCGCGGCTCCATGATGTGCTGCAAGTCCTGTTTGAGCGTTGTGATCGACACGCTCACGGAGATACAGCGATGTTCATGCAGCTGCTGGAACAGATCGATGTCGCGCGTGACGAGATGGTTCTTTGTGATGATCGCCATCGGATTGCGGAACTCGGCCATCACCTCGATCACGGAGCGCGTGATGCGTAGCTTCCGCTCGATCGGCTGATACGGATCCGTGACCCCGCTCATTACGATCACCTTTGGATCCCAGCTGTTCTTCATGAATTCCTTCCGCAGCAGTTCCGCTGCATCTGTCTTCACGAAGATCTTCGTCTCGAAATCGAGCCCTGCGGAAAGTCCGAAATACTCGTGCGTCGGACGGGCATAGCAATAGATGCAGCCGTGCTCACACCCACGATACGGATTTACACTACAATCGAAGCCGATGTCCGGACTGTCGTTGTATGCGATGATGGTGCGCGTGGCGTCACGGATGAGCTGCGTCTGCGGCAGTGGCAGCTCGCCGAGTTCCGCCAGGTCTTCATCCATGGTTTCGGCATCCGGTACCATCTCGATCAGCTCGAAACGATTGACCGGGTTGGCTGCCGCGCCACGTCCGCGGATGGTATACAGGCTGTTCACTTCGGTCGTCATACGCTACCGGACGAGCTGCTGAAGCGGCC
>JBDSPG010000087.1:0-2512 GCA_039912685.1 Longimicrobiales bacterium
GCAGGCGGCTTTCGGTCTCACCAAGGTTTCGGTAATGCCTGAAACGGCTCAGCACGCCCGTTTTGAGCCGAGGCTGATCTGGGTCAATTTCCCACGGGTGCAGATAAAATATAACGGGCCTGCGCTCGAGCCGATTTACTCGAGCCATGCCCCATCGGCTCCACCGATACGGAAGGATGCGAAAGTATCCGCCTCCAGCAATGGGAAGGTTCATGGAACCTAGCCTGACGGTCGAGGCTGGGGCTTCCACGAGAGCTCCGCGCGGACGCTCGAGCAAGTAGGCATGCCGCGGTGACAATGGGATCCCGTAGCGATCGTGCCTGATCGGAAAGATACTTGAATCGTAGCGGTAGCCTTCTTCGATCAGAATATCAAGCGCCCAGAGCGATCGGGGCGTTACGGAATAACTAGGCGCACGGTAGCCGACCACCGGAGCGTCGGCCGCTGACTCGAGGAGGGCTTTGGCGCGCCGGACATCCTCTCGGAAGGCCTTGGGAGTCTGATCGTACACAAGCCGATGGCCATAACCATGCGACGCTATTTCGTGGCCCGCCGCCGCAATTTGCTCGACCAGACGGGGAAACCGTTTCGCAACCCACCCGAGAACGAAGAATGTGCCGGTGACCTCGTAGTCTTCGAGTATCTGCAGCAGTCGTTCGGTGTTCCGGCAGACCCTGCTCTCGAACCCGTCCCAGAGATGCCGAGGGACAACGCCGTCGAAAACGCTGACGTGAAAGTAATCCTCGACGTCAATCGTCATCGCATTTACGATCGGCGGCGCTTCGTTGAGCATGGCCATCACCTCAGGCTCCCTGTCTGAGGATGACCGTCTTGATCGTAGAAAGCATGATGAACAGATCGAAGGAGACGGACAGATTTTTGATATAAAACAGGTCGTACTGGAGCTTCTCGAGCGCGTCCTCGACGCTGGCGCCGTACGTGTACCGCACCTGCGCCCATCCCGTGAGGCCGGGGCGAACGACATGGCGCTGCCCATAAAATGGGATCTGCCGCGTCAGTTGCGTCACAAACTCCGGACGCTCCGGCCGAGGACCAACTAGACTCATGTCCCCCTTGAGCACGTTAATCAGTTGCGGCAGTTCGTCCAGACGGGATCGCCGCAGACAGCGACCGACAGGCGTCACGCGTTGATCGTTCTTGCTGGCCCAGACGGCGCCGGTCGCAGCTTCTGCGTCCTGACGCATGGATCGGAACTTCATCACCGTAAAGACGCGGCCGTGCTGGCCGACTCGTAACTGACGGTAGAGAATGGGCCCCGGAGAGGTCCATTTCACGGCCGATGCAACGACGGCCATTGCAGGCGCAGTGAGGAGCAGGCCGATGAGCGCGGCGAGAATGTCCATCAGGCGCTTGGCGGATTGGAGAAGATGGCTCTTGCGAAAACCCGCCGAAAATACGAACCAGCTTGGTCGCAGATTTTCAACAGCGATTTTTCCCGTCAGCTCCTCGTAAACAGAGGCAAGATGGTCGAACGTCACGCCATCGAGCTTCATCTCGAGCAGCTTATCCATCGGCAGCTTGCCCCGTGCGTCAGCAAGGCTCACAACGACGCGATCCACGCGGCGTGCACGAACAATGGAGGGGATGTCTTCAATAGTGCCGATAACTCCAGGGTTGATTACCGGCGCTCCGAGACGGGCCGGATCCGGATCGACGAACCCCACGATCTCGACGCCGAGTTCCTGGCGCCGCTGGAACAGCTCCCGTGCCAGGCTGATGGCGGCCGCACCAGTCCCAACCAGAAGGAGGCGCTCCCGGGGCGCCACGCGCCTGGTCAGCCACTCGAACACGAGCCGCCACCCCGCGACCACCATCAGCACGAGCGCTGAGGACACAACGAATACGCCGTGTCCAATGACAAGCGACGGAAACCAGAAATAGATCGCGGCGAGCAGGAACGACGTAGCGCTCAACGACTGAACGACACCAACGAAGAGTTCGCGCCTGTCGCTCACGACGCGCAGCTCGTACAGGTCCACGTAGTACAGAGACACCTGGCAGACAACAGCGATAAGCACCGCCTTCCAGATGTCTCCCTGGACGAACAGCATCTCCCAGGCTCCGCCGCCGAGGCGGATTGCCGCTCCGGCACACACGGCTGCGACGATCAAAACCGTTTCACACGCAATCAGCGCGACTGAACGCCGGCCGATGCTGAGGGCCACCGCCTTCATAGTGGGGTTCCGTCCATCGCGTCAGTGCGCTTGCCGCCGTAATAGTCCTTGTAGTACCTGTTCGACAATGAGTCGTCCAACACCCGATTCAGTACCACGCCGATAATGCGGTCCGCGCCGAACTCCGATACGGCCCGCTGCACTGCGAGGCAGGGCGTGGCGCCTGCGCCGATCACCAGCAGCACACCATCCACCAGGGAAGCGAGAAGGCTGGCATCTGAAATCAACCCGACGGGCGGCGTGTCGAGAATGACCCAGTCGAACCGCTCGCGCGCGTCCGCGATCACGTCGCGCATCCGCTCCGACGTCAGCCCGGC
>JBDSPG010000109.1:0-4408 GCA_039912685.1 Longimicrobiales bacterium
CCATGGACGCCAGCGGCACATCGAAAGTAGCTTCGCCTGCGACCACGGGAACCCACGTGGCGCGGGCTTCGAAAGTAGAGCGCACTTCCCCCGCCTGGCGAAGATCTCCAGACGAGACCTATGATCCCGCACTCCTCATATCTTCCCCATGACAATACCTCACACGTCCTCGATGACATCTGTGGCGCTTATGATTGTGGCCACGATGTTGTGCAGCACATCCCCTGCAGACGCACAAGCCCGTCCCGCCTCCATATACACGCCCGGCAAGCTGACACCTTCCCAGCAGGTGGCACGCAACATTTACGAGGAGCTGATCGAGATCAACACCAGCGTCACCACCGGCAACATCACTACCGGTGCGTTGGCAATGGCGAAGCATTTCAGGGCGGCTGGCATCCCGGATTCTGACATCTTCGTCGGCGGCCCGCGCCCGGAACGGCACAACCTGGTAGTGCGATTTCGCGGAAAGAATCCGGCGGGGCGAAAACCGGTACTGCTGCTGGCGCATCTCGATGTGGTTGAAGCACTCAAGGCCGATTGGTCGCCGGAGTTTGATCCGTTCACCTTCACAGAGCGCGACGGCTATTACTACGGGCGCGGTGTAGCTGACGACAAGGCGATGGCGTCGATCTTCGTCGCGAATGTCGTTCGGATGAAGGCAGAAGCTTACGTGCCGGATCGCGACATCATTATCGCGCTGACATCGGACGAAGAGAGCGGCCAGTTCAACGGGGTTGGCTGGCTGATGGAGCAGCATCGCGCTCTGGTCGACGCGGGGATCGTTATCAATGAAGGTGGCGATGGCACCCTACGGGATGGAAAGCCGATCGCCAACAACATCGAGCTCGCACAAAAGGTCACGACGAACTACACCGTTCGTGTAACCAACCGCGGCGGACATTCTTCGGTGCCTCGCAAGGATAATGCGATCACAACTCTGGCCGACGCGCTTGCCAAGGTTGGACGTTACCAGTTCCCGGTGCAGCTGAGCGACGTGACGCGCGCATTCTTCACTCAGACAGCCTTTGTGGAAAGGCCGCAGATGGCGGGCGCGATGCGGGCGTTCGTTAAAGATCAGCGTGATTCGGCGGCGCTTGCGGTGATGACTGCTGACGATGAATACAACACGTTGCTGCGCACAACCTGCGTTGCCACGATGCTTTCGGGCGGACATGCAACGAATGCCCTGCCCCAGCTGGCCGAGGCGAATTTCAACTGCCGCCTTTATCCAACGGATGCTGCCGAGTCGGTGCGAATGGCGCTCGAGCGTGTCATTGCCGACAAAACGGTCGATGTGGTGATCAAGTCCCAGCGGCCATCGACACCATCGGCGGTCATGAGCCCCGCAATCATGCAGGCTGTAACTCAAGCTACCAGGCAGGTCTTCGGAGATATTCCCGTCATTCCAACAATGCTGGCCGGGGGTACCGACTCGCGTTTCTTTCGCACTGCGGGGATTCCGGCGTACGGCGTCTCGGGTCTCTTCATGGACCCCGCCACTGACGCACGTGCGCACGGCCGCGACGAGCGAATGCGCATACAGTCGTACTTCGAAGGTCAGGAGTTTTTGTATCGCCTGACGAAGCTGCTTGCGTCGAACTCCACGCCGGGTCGCTGATCAGGTTTCAAATTGGCGCGGGTGGCATGGCGACAGTGCACCTCGTCTGGTGTCCGAGAAGCGGTAGCCGGTCGCGATTGTCGATCAAGGCGACCGTAGCCGGGCGGGAAGACCCGCAATCAAAGCAGTAGCAGCTCTGGAACGGATTTGGTGATGACCCAATGGGCGGCCCGAATGCCGACGCGAATCCGGTTCAGGTGTCGATCGTGACTCGCGCGCGTGCGTCTGGCGGAACGAGCACTGTGCTCGAGACGCTGGTTTCAGGAGTTACGTACAACGGTGGCGGAAGCAGTGGCCCAATCCATTGTGCTACAACTGGAGAGTTCGAGGAGCACATTGCGGAAATGGTGTCGTCCCGACTTCCAAAGGCCCAGTAGATCCGCGGGAGTGGCTCAACCTCAGCGACAGCTTGGCGGAGGTCCAGGCGTGTTGGGATCGTGGAGCACTGTGGCAAGGAGTCCTGGTAGATAGACGGGGCCGGTGTCTTTTGTCCAGAACGCTTTGAACTGCAGCTCCGAATGAGGCATCGTGTGCGCCTTGCATACTGCGGCTATTATGAGTCCGGCGTTTTCGGAGAAGTTGCCCCACGACGCGAAGTTCCATTGAGCTGGTGCAGCCATGTGGCACGTTGCACAGTAGGGTCTGACCACCTGGCGGTAGAATCCAGCCTGCGTCTGCCAACCTGAGGGCACAAAGTCCGGTGTTGCTGTCCGCCCCGCTACCGATACCTGGTTTCCATAGAGACCGTTGATGTATGCAGCGACTGACGGTGCCGAACCCGATTTTGCAATTATCGCGTTGATGCGTCGAATCCTTTCCTGCTGCGACGCCTTTTCGCCCTCGCTCGCAAATGATTGAAGGTCCGGGACGATTGGCAGGAAAGACGCATCGTCCACCTTATGCGTGGTCGGGTTGTATTTGCCTCCGTGGCAGGACAGGCAAGCGAAGGGCACGTACTTGGGTCCTTCAGTATCGAGTGAGACCTCAGTTGCCAGCTTGTACGCTCCACTGACGCTGCCCACGACCTGATCAACCTTCCTGACGCTTGGCACGAACACCATGAAGGTCGTGCCTGTCGGTTCCTTCGTAATAACCATCGCGAGAATGAAGCCCTCCTTCTCGCCCTCCTTCGGCGCAGTAATGACTCCAGGGTCGTTGAACTGGGGATCCCCGGGTGGAAACCCGTGTGCGGCGGCATAGCAGACAGTGTACACGCCCGGCAGCAAGCCCGTTCTCGTTCGCTGAAAGCAATCAGACCGGCGTCCGAAACCAAGATCCCCAGGATTTCCGTAGACGGCCTCAATGGCAAACTGGCGGGGATCCCTCCATAATTCGTTGAAAGGATATAGATCGAGCCACCCATATAGGCCGAGGGGGCCATCGGCTCCCTCGTTTTTTCCCAGAAACGCCGCGTAGTTCACGTCGTACGGGTATTGTAGCTGATTGGGAAGTACGCTTGGGTAGACACACGCTCCCAGACCGCCGAGAAGACATTCAACCGGACGTTGTCTCGGCATTTGCACTTGTTCTTCAGTGCCAGCGCCGTTGTTTTTTGTCAGCCACGTTTGTGAATGAACCGGCAGTACGCGCACGACTGCCGATGCCGTGGACGGGTTCGCGTAGTCGGCGAAGTTTCCTGCATAGAGCGTGGTGAGCTTCCACGAGTTGGCTCCTGCTGGAGTTGGATAGGTGCCACTCGTTGAATCCATATGCAGCCCTTCGCTCGGAAAGCCTGGCCCATCGAGTCGATAGGTTTTCGCGCCCGGCTCAGCCTGCCATCCGAAGATGACATTGCCTTCGCCGACGTGCTGCGCTGTGAATCCTGAGGGATTCTTGAGCGGAGGCGACACATACTCCACGGTTGGTGATGTGTTGAAGCTTCCGTCAGCGTATGTGACGAAGAGCGAATAACTGTACGTAGCGCGCGGATCGGGGATTGTATCGAGCGCGCCTTTCTCTCCGGCTGCCGTGCGGCTAAGGCGTTCGACTGGTGCGTTCGTTCCGACGCCGCGTCGGAGGGAGTAGGAGACGGCGTTCGGCATCTCATCCCACAGGAGACTGGCGATGATCGGGACGTTCGGGACGAGTCGTAATCCCGTCGGGACTGCGCCCTGCGTCGCCCGCATCCCGGTGGGCGCAATCGCTATCGCATCAGTCGGGGCTCCGGTAGTCGTCGTGGGGAATATCGGAGACGATGGAAGGGGAAGAGGAGTCAAAGTCGGCGCAGGCGCGGTGGTTGCTGGCGCAACGGGGACTCGAGTAACCGGTGCCGGCCCGATCGCAATCGGTTTCGTGGTTGGCTTCGTCGCGAGAGTCGTCGATGAGACTGGTAGCGCAGAACGGGTTATCGACGGCCGTGGCGACGGTGCGGTGCAGCTCGGCGGCTGAAACGTTCCGTTGGGTTTGCCAATGGAGAAAGCACCGTTGCTCTGCAGCGCAACTCCTGGCACACGGTACCCCTGAGCAAGCGAGGCAGAAGGATACGTAGCGGTAATCACCGCATCGCCGCCTACTGAGCCACCCTGACACGCGCATGCGCGCGGGTGATACCCATCCAGCCATTGCACCGCCACCGGTGAGCCTGACGTGAGGACGATATCGAAGTCGGCAACCGTCACACGATCGCCGCTTGCATTTCGCGGGATTTCCCGCGTTTTGGCATCTCTTACCTCGAGCTGGATTGCGGAGCAGGATCCAATTGGCAATGGACTCGTTGTAGAAGCCGTGACGGTCCACGGCTCCTGCGCTGCAACGCCGATGGGGAGAACGCTCGGGAACACCACGACG
>JBDSPG010000133.1:0-3951 GCA_039912685.1 Longimicrobiales bacterium
ATGCAGCCTCCGCCTTGCTTACACTCGACTGCAGCAGGCGGTACAGCACTTCGCGCTGGCGGTCTGTAAAGAGCGCCTTCAGTGAGAATGGGTACTCGGGGAACTCCGCGGCAAGAATGCGCACGACGGCGGACAGGTCCGCAGCCTCGTAGAGCTGTGCGAGACGCTCCACAAGAGCACGATAGGAGTCGTCGCCCTCGAATGGGCGAATACCGCCGGCCAGGCTATGGCCGCCCAGATGCAGGACGGCGTAGGTCATGTCGGCCGCTTCACCGGTAATGCGTGATCTGATGCGCGCGCGCGCCGCGATCAGCTGCGTATCGCCGGTTTTCTCATGCAGGCGCTCGTCGACCTGAACACTGTACGAATGAACGTCGCGCGATTGCCCGCCATCGAAAACGGAATCGACGGCGTAGTGCGCGGCGACGCGGAGCAGGTCCACCTTGGAGTCCTTTACATCCCGCTCGTAGAGAACACGCGCATTGCCGATCGCCGGATCATTGCTCGCCGCCTGCTCGAGCCGCGTACAGAATTCCTCCTCGAGGTTCACGCCGAAGAGCTGTTCAGCCAGCTGGATGACGCGTCCGGCGTAGCGAAGCACCTGCACGGTCTCGATGCCGCTCACCTCGTTGAAGAACCAGCCGCAGCTGGTGAACATCAGCATGGAGTGACGCTGCATCTCGAGCAGCTTCAGCGCACGCACGCGGTCGTCGGACGAGAGCTCCGGGCTTGCGTGAGTCGCGAAGAACGGCGCGGTTCCGTCGCTGCGGTCGAGCACGACATCGATGTAGGCGTCACGCGCGGTCCACGGGTCGCCGAATAGGGAAGCGCCGACGCGCTCGAACGCGGGATCGACCTCCTGTTTCAGCCAGTTCAGCGCTTCACGCAGGGGGCCACGCCATCTCTGATGCCAGCCGGGCTTGCCGCCGGTGTGACAGCCACAATCGCTGCGCCAGCGTTCGATGCCGTGGGCGCAGCTCCACGACGTATTTTCGACGATACGCACCTCGACTTCCGGTGGCGCGTGCTCCAGGAATTCGCCGTAGTTGGTGATGCGGGCGAGGTCGTTCTCACGGATGTACCGCAGCGCATACGCGAGCGCCATCTCGCCATGGCGGTGATGATGCCCATACGTCTCGCCGTCCGTCGCAATGTGCGCGAGCATCGGGCGCGGTTCATCGCGCAGCAATCCCAGCACGCGGTTCGCGAGCAGCTCACCGCTCTTCAGAAGCCCCTCGAACGCAACAGCCCGCGAGACCGGACCATCATAAAAGAACAGCGAGATCTCACGGCCCGATGGAAGTTTGCATAGATACGCGCGGGATGTATCAATGCGGCCGCCGCCCACGTCGGACCACTCGGACTCACCGATGCGCCTGACTGCATCTGCCTGGTACGGTGCGAGCACCGTGAACCGAATGTCTGCCGCCGCCAGCGCCTCCAGTGTATCTGTATCGACCGCCGTTTCGGGGAGCCACATGCCCTCCGGCAGGCGGCCGAACCGGTGCTCGAAATCGCGGATGCCCCAGAGTACCTGCGTCCTCAGGTCGCGCGCGTCGGCGAGCGGGAGGATGACGTGGTTGTATGCCTGCGCCATGGCTGAGCCGTGGCCGCCGAAATGACCCGCGCTCACACGATCGGCGGCGAGGATGGATGCATAGGTATCGGGTGAGTGCTGCTCTAGCCAGGCGAGCAGTGTCGGGCCGAAGTTGTAGCTGATTGAGGAATAGTTGTTGACGATACTGATGATGCGTTCCTTCGCATCGAGTATGCGTGCCTCCGCATTCGGACCATAGGACTCGGCGGTGATGCGCTCGTTCCAGTCGTGGTATGGATACGCGGAGTCCTGTTGCTCAATGGACTCGAGCCACGGATCCTCGCGGGGCGGCTGATAGAAATGGCCGTGGATGCACAGCCAGCGCCTGTCGCTCACGTGGTGGCGACGAGTTTCAGAATGGTCATGCCGAGCGGAGGCAGCGTAAGGCCGAGGGAGTGCGGACGTCCGTGACACTCGATCGGCTCCGACTCGACGCCGCCGTAATTGCCGACGCCACTGCCGCCATATGTCTCCGCATCGCTATTGAGGATCTCCTCCCAGAAGCCTGCCTCGGGAACACCGATGCGGTAGTCCGTTCGCATGAGTGGTGTGCAGTTGCAGACAACAAGAATCAGATCGCCTGGCGTGTCGGACTTGCGGATCCAGGAGAGAACGCTGTTCAGTGCATCATCAGCATCGATCCACTCGAAGCCCATTGGATCGTTGTCGAACACATGCGCCGCGCGCTCGTTGCGGTAAAACGCATTGAGGTCCGTCACCCACTGAACCATCCCCTGATGCAACGGATACTGCAGGAGCGTCCAGTCGAGCTCGCCATCGTGATTCCACTCTCGATACTGTGCGATTTCCGCGCCCATGAAGAGCAGCTTCTTGCCAGGCTGCGTATACATGTAGCCATAGAGCAGGCGCAGGTTGGCGAACTTGCGCCATTCGTCGCCTGGCATCTTGTTGATGAGCGATCCCTTGCCGTGCACGACCTCATCGTGCGACAGCGGCATCAGGAAATTCTCGGTGTATGCGTAGATGCCACGAAACGTGAGCTTGCCGTGGTGGTAGCGGCGGTGAATGGGTTCCTTTGAGAAGTAATCGAGCGAATCGTGCATCCAGCCCATGTCCCACTTCATGCCGAACCCCAGGCCCCCGACATATGTGGGCCGCGAAACCATGGGCCACGCCGTCGACTCTTCCGCAATCGTCTGCGTGTCCCCATGCCTGCCGTAGATGTCGGTGTTCATACGCCGCAGGAATTCAATCGCCTCGAGATTCTCGCGGCCACCGAACTTGTTGGGGATCCATGCCCCCTGCTTGCGTGAGTAATCGAGGTACAGCATGGATGCGACGGCATCGACGCGGAGTCCATCAGCGTGATACACATCCATCCAGAACAGCGCACTGCTCAGGAGGAAGCTGCGAACTTCGTGACGTCCGTAATTGAAGATGTAGCTGCTCCAATCCGGATGAAATCCCTGGCGCGGATCTTCGTGCTCGAACAGGTGAGTGCCGTCGAACTTGTACAGGCCGTGCGCATCGCCAGGGAAGTGTGAGGGAACCCAGTCGAGGATGACGCCGACCTCCTGCTGGTGCAGGTAATCCATCAGGTACATAAAGTCCTGCGGCGTGCCGTGCCGGCTCGTGGGCGCGAAGTAACCCGTGCTCTGGTAGCCCCACGATCCGTAGAACGGGTGCTCCATGATCGGCATGAGTTCGATGTGTGTGAAGCCGAGCTGTTTCACATGCGCAGCAAGCGGTTCCGCGATCTCGCGGTAGGACAGTGACTCACCGTCCCTGCGTCGCCACGACCCGAGATGCACTTCATACACGGACATCGGAGCGCTGAGCGCGCTGTGGCCGGCGCGGACGTCAAGCCACTCTGCATCGCCCCAATCGTACTCGAGTGTCCACGCGATGGAAGCGGTTGCGGGAGGCACCTCGTGCATGTAGCCGAATGGATCCGCTTTATCGACATGAACGACACCGCCACGTGATGTGACGCGGAACTTGTAGAGCATCCCCTTGCGCACACCTGGAACGAAGCCTTCCCAGATGCCGGTGTCACCCACACGTGCGAGCGGATGGGATGTTGGAGACCATTCATTGAAGTCGCCGAACACGGAGACAGCGTCGGCGTTGGGTGCCCAAACTGCGAAGTCGTAACCCGTAGCGCCGTCCGCGGTGCGGGGGTGTGCGCCGAGCCTCTCATACAGCCGGTTGTGAGTGCCCTCGTTGAACAGGTACAGGTCCTCCTGCGTCAGGAGCGTTGTGTTGCGAGGCACGTCGGACATATCGCTATTCCTCGCCGACGCGCACGCGCGTCCGTGACGCACGGCAACGATCGACCATATCGAGTGCCTTCAGGACGGATGGATCCGTCGTGATCTCCTGCAGCGTGAGGC
>JBDSPG010000154.1:0-2551 GCA_039912685.1 Longimicrobiales bacterium
GAGATGCCATAGCGCGCCTGTGTCAGACACATCAACGGGCTCTTGAGCCCGCCACTCTTCGGCAGCAGTGCATCTGCGGCCACGCGAACGTCCTGAAGCACAAGCTCGCTCGTATCCGACGCGAGCAATGACAGCTTGCCCTTCTGATCACGCGCAGAGAATCCGGGCGTGTCTGTTGGCACAATGAAGCCGCGAATGGAGGATGCGTCATCCAGGTCGCCGGTCTTGGCCCAGACGATTGCGATGTTCGCCATTGAGCCATTCGTGATCCACATCTTCGCGCCGTTGATCACCCAGCCGCCGTCCACCTCGCGCGCGGTCGTGATCATGCCGGACGGGTTCGAGCCGAAGTCCGGCTCAGTCAGACCGAAACAACCGATCACATCACCACTCGCCATTGCCGGCAGATACTTCTTCTTCTGCTCATCACTGCCGAACGCGTAGATGGGATACATGCAGAGCGCGCCCTGTACCGATGCGAAAGAACGGATTCCCGAGTCGCCGCGCTCCAGCTCCTGCATGATCAGGCCGTACGCCACGTTATTCAGCCCCGCGCAGCCGTATTCCTCCGGTAGATTCGCGCCATACACGCCCAGCTCCGCCATCTGCGGGATGAGCTCGCGCGGAAATTTTCGATTGATGTACGCGTCGTTGATGATCGGCATGAGGTTATCATCAACCCACGCACGCACCGTGTCCCGTACCATGCGCTCCTCTTCGGAGAGGAGCGAGTCTATGTCGTAAAAATCGACGCCTGTGAATTTGGCCATGAAATGTTCAGATCTGTTCGGGTGATGGAATTGCCATTCGTTCGTTCATACCTTGCGTACGGGGCCCGGACATCCCGCGAGCTGCGCATCCGCAGTCAGCAGCGTGATGCCCTCAGAAATCGCCTGCGACATGAGCAACCGGTCGAATGGATCCCGGTGCACCGCCGGCAGGCTGTTGATACCTACGGCGTGCTGGCTGGTTATGGGCAGCTCGACGTATCCATTGTCCAGCAACCCGCGCCGCAACACGCGAGGCTCGACCCGGAAATCCTCGCGCCCCAGGGAACTCTTGATGGCGACCTCCCACAGACTCGCCGCGCTGAACAGCAGCTCATTCTCTGGATCGTTCAGAAGCTTCCTCGCGGTCCGCGATAATTTCTCAGGCTGACCCGCCGCCCACAACAGGAGCTGCGTATCCAGCAGGAGCTTCACTCCTTCGCTCCGAACAGTGCCGCAATCTCAGCCTCTCCCATGGTATCGAAGTCCCCAGGCACTTCGATCTCACCCTTCATAAACCCCACTCGCCGCGCGGACTGCGGCGCATCAAGAGCCGTTACACGCACCAGCGGCTTGCCGGCCTTGGCAATGATGAACGCTTCGCCACGAACGGCCTGATCGACCAGTCTGGACAGTTGCGTCTTTGCCTCGTGAATATTGACGATAACCATGGGTTCCCCAAGACTAAGTTAATTAGACTAAGTCTAGCAGGGGGGCGCCCTGACGTCAACCCAGCCGACGCACCACCGCGTCTGCGAACTGGTCAGTCGTCGCGGTCCCGCCAAGGTCGGGCGTCAGCGTGTCCTTTGCCACGAGCGTGGCGCGCACGGCGGTGCGGATGCGCAGCGCAGTTTCGTTTTTACCGAGGTGCTCCAGCATCATACCTGCTGCGAGCATCATGGCCGTCGGATTTGCGATGTTCTTCGTCGCAATATCGGGCGCGGATCCGTGCACGGGCTCGAAGATCGAAGCGTCCTTTCCGATGTTGCCACCGGGCGCCATGCCGAGGCCGCCGACGAGCCCGGCGATCTGGTCGCTGATGATGTCGCCGAACATGTTCTCCATGACGAGCACATCGAACTGATAGGGATTGAGCACGAGCAGCATGGCGGTCGCATCGATGATGCGCTCCTCGTATTCAACGCGGCCCTCGTACTCATTGGAGATTTTGTTGCCCTCTTCGAGGAAGAGTCCCTGCGTGAACTTCAGGATGTTCGCCTTGTGAGCGAGGGTGACTTTCTTGCGACCGTGTTTGACGGCGTAGTCGAACGCGTAGCGCAGAATTCGCTGTGCTCCGAAACGAGTAACGAGCATCACGGACTCTGCCGCGGCGTGCGGGTCGTCACCGACGCCGACATAGTGTTCGATGCCGCTGTACAATCCTTCCGTGTTCTCGCGAATCAGGACGAGATCGATGTCTTCGTAGCGGCCACCCGGCATCAGCGTCTCCGCCGGCCGTACGTTCGCGTACAGATCGAACTCCTTTCGCAGTGCGACGTTGATCGAGCGGAATCCGACACCGCTCGGTGTTGTGAGCGGACCCTTGAGTGCAATGCGATTCCTGCGGATGGACTCCAGTGTTTCGTCAGGGATTGGTGTGTGAAACGGTTCGACCGCTGCTACACCGGCGAGCCTGCGATCCCATTCGAGGTCTGCACCCGCTGCGTCGAGAACTTTCAATGTGGCATCCGTGATCGACGGCCCGATGCCGTCGCCAGGAATTAATGTTACAACCGTGCTCATGTCGTATGCTTCTTCCCGTGTCTGTTCATGGTGCAATTTTA
>JBDSPG010000159.1:0-2715 GCA_039912685.1 Longimicrobiales bacterium
CGCGGCGTGTCACGCGTGGCGGGGATGTACTGCCTGGCCGTGAAGAACCGCGTGCTCTTCTTTGCCGATGCAACCGTCAACATCGATCCGACCGCGGAAGAGCTCGCCGACATCGCGCTGAGCACGGCGCATGTGTGCGAGAAGCATTTCGACATGGAGCCTCGCGTCGCCATGATCTCGTTCAGCAACTTCGGCTCCGTGCGCCACGAGTTTGCGGAGAAGATGGCGCGCGCCGCAGAAATCGCGCGCAGCCGGCGGCCGGATCTGATTATCGACGGCGAGATGGCGCCCGATACTGCGCTCGTTCCGGAGATCGCGGACGCGTACTTCCCGGAGTCACAGATTCGCGGCGATGCAAATGTGCTTATCTTCCCGGATGTCCAGTCGGGCAACATCTCGCTCAAGCTGGTGCAGCACCTCGCAGGCGGTGAGGTGATCGGCCCGATTCTGATGTGACTCGCAAAGCCCGTCAATGTTCTCAACTACTCCTCGACCGTGGCGGAGATCGTGAACATCGTCGCGATTACGGCGGTCATGGCGGACAGGGAGCCCGTATGATGAACCGGCAGATGGTGGCGATGGCGACACTCGCACTCGTGGCGGGCGTGAGTGCATACGCCTGTGCGAGCCGGAGCGGCAACGCACCGCAGAGTCCCCCGCTGCCGCCCGACGCCGGCGGCGCACTCGCCCGTCTCAACGCATCGCCGCGCCACGGCGAGTACCAGATGATCCGTACCGGTCCCAATGACAGCGTGCGCGTATGGGTGGTGTATCCAGAGCGCGCTACCAGGGCGCCTGTCGTCCTCGTCGTTCACGAGATCTACGGTCTCAGCAACTGGGTTCGCTCTGTTGCGGACCAGCTCGCCGCGGACGGTTTCATTGCCATCGCGCCGGACCTGGTGACGTCGAAGAACGTTCCGTCGGACAGCCTCGGAGATCCGGACCGCACCGCTGTGACCGCTGCGATCCGCACGCTCAATGTCTCAACCGTGCAACGTCAGCTCGGCGAGATCGCGAAGTGGGGCATGGCGCGGCCGTCTGCAACACAGAAGTACGGCATAGTCGGGTTCTGCTGGGGCGGCGGCGCATCATTCGATCATGCGATCTCGGCACCCGACCTCGATGCATCCGTAGTCTACTACGGATCCCCGTCGCTTAAGGATCTCGCTGCCGTGAAGGCGCCGATCCTCGGACTGTATGGCGGCACTGATGCTCGCATCGGCGCGACAATCCCCGTAGCGGATTCCGCGATGAAAGCGCTCGGCAAGACGTACGAGCCGCATTCCTTCGCGGGTGCCGGCCACGGCTTTGCGCGCCAGCAGACTGGTCAGAACGGCGCGAACGATGCCGCGATCAAGGAAGCATGGCCGCTCACGGTCAACTGGTTCCGGAAGTATCTCGGGAAGTGAGCGCTTCCGCCGCGGTCCCGCGGCGGGTAGTTTGCGCGTGATCAGCATTGCCTTTTTACCGAGAGATTTTACATGCGACGTCAGCTCATGGGCCTCACGGCCGCTTTCGCACTCCTGTTGCCTGTCGCGCTGCATGCGCAGACCAACATTGCCACCACCTACGGCACTGCGGCCAACCGCATCATTGATCGCGCTACGTCGGACAGCGCAGCATACCGTCGCCTCGGTGAACTGGTGGATGGGTTCGGCCACCGCCTGAGCGGTTCGGCCAGTCTCGAGAGCGCCATTGACTGGATGCTTGCCGAGATGAAGAAGGACGGCCTCGACAACGTGCGTGGCGAGCCTGTGATGGTTCCGCGCTGGGTGCGCGGCGAGGAGTCTGCGGAGCTGATCGCTCCGCGGGCGAAGAAGCTCGCGATGCTGGGGCTCGGTGGCAGCATCGGCACAACGGCCGCGGGCATCACGGCGGATGTATTGATCGTCAACAGCTTCGATGATCTGACTGCGAAGGCTGCACAGGCAAAAGGAAAGATCGTGCTGTTCGACGTACCGTTCACGAACTACGGAGAGACCGTTGCATACCGCGGCGGCGGCGCAATTGCAGCCGCGCGAGTCGGCGCGGTTGCCGCACTCGTCAGATCGGTGACGCCGTACTCGCAGCAGACGCCTCACACCGGCGCGATGCGTTATGACTCGACAGTCGCGCGCATTCCCTCTGCCGCACTGACGGTCGAAGACGTGATGATGATGCACCGCATGCAGGACCGCGGTCAGAAGATCACCGTGCGTCTGAAGATGAGCGCGCAGCAACTGCCGGACGCGCCATCACGAAACGTTGTCGCCGAGATCCGCGGCCGCGAGCTGCCGAACGAAGTCATCGTGTTCGGCGGCCACATCGATTCGTGGGATGTCGGACAGGGCGCAATGGATGATGGCGGCGGCGTTGTCGTTGCGTGGGAAGCGCTGCGCGTTCTCAAGGCGCTGGGCCTGCAGCCACGTCGCACCATCCGTGTTGTCGGCTGGACGAATGAAGAAAACGGCTTGCGCGGCGGCAACGCCTATCGCGATTCGCATCGCGCCGACGTGGACAACCACATTCTCGCTATCGAGTCTGATGAAGGCGTGTTCAAGCCGGAAGGTTTCGGCTTCAGCGGAACCGATGCAGCGTTCGACATCGTGAAGCAGGTCGGCAAGCTGCTCGAGCGCATCGGTGCGGGTAGCATCACCCGCGGCGGCGGCGGCGCGGACATCGGCCCGATCATGGAGCTCGGCGTTCCCGGTATGGCTCTCAACGTGGATGGCACGA
>JBDSPG010000193.1:0-2767 GCA_039912685.1 Longimicrobiales bacterium
AGCAGGCCGCCGAAATGCAGGAGCAGGCGGCCGAAATGGAAGAGCAGGCCGCAGAGCTGGAAATGGCGAACGAGCGGCTCAGCGATGTCGAGGCGCGCCTTCGCGGCGTCATCAACTCGGCGCTCGACGCGATCGTGACGACTGACGCAACCAGCGTTATCACCGGGTGGAATGCGCGGGCCGAAGCTCTTTTCGGCTGGTCCGAGGGCGACGCCGTCGGCAAGTCCCTCGCGGAGACCATCATCCCCGAACCGTATCGCGAACGGCACGAGCGCGGCGTGAAGCACTATCTCGCGACAGGCGAGGGTCCGATCCTCAATCGCCGGATTGAAATAACAGCATTGCACCGCAATGGCCACGAGTTTCCCGTCGAGCTCACCGTGGCACCGGTGCAGTCGCCAGGCCAGGTTGGCTTCACGGCATTCATACGCGATATGACGGGCGAGCTTGAAGCTCGCCGCCGGCGTGATGCTGAGCACGCAGTCACACGTGCGCTGGCGCAGGCGGACGATCTGGAGGAAGCGGCGCCGCTCATTCTGGAGGCTCTCGGCGAGCACGTCGGCTGGTCGGTGGGGTTTTTCTGGGTAGTCGATGAGCGCGCGGGTCTGCTCCGGCAGGTGGGATCATGGCAGAAGCCCGGCTTCGAGGCACCTCAACTCGTGGCTGTGACGGGTGTCACGGTCTTTCGCAGGAACGAAGGCCTTCCAGGGCTCACCTGGAGTACTGGGACTGCGCAATGGATGGCGGATGTCAGCAACGACGCGCGCTTCCTGCGGCGGGACGCAGCCGACGCGAGCGGCGTTTACGCTGCCTTCGCCTTCCCCGTTCGGGCCGGTGGCGATACGCTCGGCGTGATCGAGTTTCTACACGACCATGTACTTTCTCCTGACACCGATCTCCTTGGCGCTGTGGAGCTGATCGGTGGAGACATAGGCCAGTTTATCCGTCGTGTGACGGCGGAGGCCGAGCGAGATCAGGCGCTGGACGAGATGCAGCGTATCAACCTGCAACTTGCCGAGCGCACGTCGGAAGCCGAATCGGCGAACCGCGCGAAGTCGGAGTTTCTTGCGAACATGAGCCACGAATTCCGCACCCCGATGAACGCGATCATCGGGTACGCGGATCTCCTCGATGCCGGCGTGAAGGGGGAGCTCACCACAGCACAAAAAGAGTTGCTGCACCGCATACGCTCGAGCAGCGGACATCTTCTGGGGCTCCTGGGCGATGTTCTCGACCTGTCAACGATCGATGCCGGCCAGCTGACCATTCACCAGGAAGTTGCGGACGCACTCCCCGTCATCCGTGCAGCACTCGAGCTGATCGAACCCCAGGCAGCAGACGGTAAGCTGACGATCGTGAACCGATGTGAAGATGACAGTCCCCACATGTTCACGGGCGACGTTGACCGGCTGCGCCAGATTCTGGCCAACCTGCTGGCGAATGCCGTGAAGTTCACCGATGCGGCCGGCACGATTACGGTAGGGTGCGTGCAGGTTCAAGACGCTAAACCCGGCAGCTCGCTCACGGGCGCCGGTCCGTGGCTCAGAATCGACGTCAAGGACACAGGCATCGGCATGGCAGCGGACGTTCTCGACAGCGTGTTCGAACCCTTTATTCAGGCGGAGACGGGACATACACGAACCAAGGGCGGGACGGGACTCGGTCTCACGATCAGCCGTCGGCTCGCGCGGCTCATGAACGGGGACGTGACCGTAAAGAGCAAGCCGGGGGAGGGTTCGGTCTTCAGCGTGTGGCTCCCCGTTCAACGCTAAATGCCGGGCTGTTCCCGCTTTTGCTCCTTCCTGGCCTGCCACTGCTGCAACCGCTCCGCAACGCTGTTTTCGTAGCCGAACTTACCGGGATGATAAAAGCGCGTGCCGGCAAGCTCGTCCGGCAGATACTCCTGAGGCACATACCCCTCGGGATCGTCGTGCGCGTACTGGTATCCTTGGTTGTAGCCGAGGTCCTTCATCAACTTCGTAGGCGCGTTGCGAATGTGCATCGGCACACCGGCAGCCGGCGTCTCACGAGCCGCCTCGCGCGCGGCATTGAGCGCGGCATACGCAGTGTTCGACTTGGGCGCGGTCGCGAGGTAGATCGTCATCTCCGCGAGCGGCAGATATCCTTCCGGCGGACCGAGCAGGTGATATGCCTGTCGGGCCGTCATTGCGATAACGAGCGCGTTCGGGTCAGCCATGCCGATGTCCTCCGCCGCCATGGCGATCGCACGGCGGAACATCACCATCGGGTCCTGACCGGCTTCGATCATGCGCGCCATCCAGTACAACGCACCGTCCGGATCGCTGCCGCGCAGAGACTTATGATACGCCGACAGAATGTTGAAGTGTTCTTCGCCACCCTTGTCGAATCGCGCGAAACGCAGCTGCAGCGCTTCCTTCGCGTGCACGAGCGTGATCGCGCCATCCTCCCGCGCGAGTGACGCAGCCGTCTCGAGTGCAGTGAGCGCGCGACGTGCGTCGCCATCCGACTGCTCGGCGATGAACTGCAATGCGTTTTCATCCGCACCGAGCTCAAGCGCACCCAGACCGCGCGCTCGATCGTGCAATGCGCGTACGAGCAGTGCCTGAAGATCTGCAGACGACAGTGACTTCAGGACGAAGACGCGTGCACGACTGAGCAGCGCGCCGATGACCTCGAAGCTCGGGTTTTCCGTCGTGGCGCCGATGAGCGAGACGGTGCCGGCCTCAACATGCGGCAGAAATGCATCCTGCTGTGCCTTGTTGAACCGGTGAATCTCATCGACGAA
>JBDSPG010000204.1:0-19171 GCA_039912685.1 Longimicrobiales bacterium
CACGAACCAGGCGACCATTACGGGCGCGAAGATGCGGCCGATTGTATGCGTACCACGGCTCTGCATGATGAACAAGCCGATCAGAATCGCGATCGCGAGCGGAATCACGAGCGCGTCGAATCTGCTCGATACTTCGTGCAGACCCTCCATAGCGCTCAAGACGGAGATGGCCGGTGTGATCATACCATCGCCATAAAGCAGCGATGCACCGAACAGCGCGAGAATGGTTACAACAGGTACCATCTTCCGGTTCTGCAGATGCGGCAACACAAGCGCCATTAGCGCCAGCATACCGCCCTCGCCTCGATTGTCGGCGCGCAGAACGAAGCTCAGGTATTTGATGGATACGACGATGATCAGGGACCAGAAAATCAGCGACAGGATGCCGAGTACGTTCGGTGCGGTTACACCGATACCGTAGTGTGACCCGAACGACTGTTTAAAAGCGTAGAGCGGACTCGTGCCAATGTCGCCATAGACAACGCCCACGGCCATAAAAGCGAGAGCGAGGGAGGCGGACTTTCGTCCGCCCCCGCTCGCTCCGTGTGTCGCACCGCCAGTGCTTGCGCGGTTTTTTTCACTCATTCGTTTAGCACCGTTGCCATGACCTCTATACCGCCGCCCTTGGCTCTATCCATGGCGTAGATCACTTCTTCAAATGTCACGTCCTGATCCGGCTTGATGAACAACAACCTTTGACCATCGCGGTTCGCGAAGATTTCACGAATCTTGGCCTCGATGTTGGTGTTGTCCAAGGGGATCGTATTGATTGCGTACTTCCCGCCCTTGTGGATTTCGAGAATGATGATCGGCGCACTGGTCGCCGTCGCCTTTTCTTTCTTCGGCACCTGCATGTCGATGGTCTTCTGCATCATTGGCTGAGCAATGATGAAGATGACGAGCAGCACGAGCAGCACGTCGATCATCGGCGTCATGTTGATGTCGGAGACGCTGCCCCTGCCGGTGTTGCCCATGGAAACGCCCATATCAGTTCGCTCCCTTCTTGTCTTCCGCACCCGGAGCCGGGTCCGAGATGACGGCAGCCATCGGCACTTCTGCAAGGCGGGCGATGATCAGCGCTTCATTGACGACTTCCCACGTCAGGTTCCTGTCGGCCTTCACGTACATCAGCTGCATTTCATCTGCGGCCTTGTGCTTCGCCATCTCTGCACGCAGCCCGGCCTCGAGATTTGCCTTGTCGATCTTGACCTTGTTCAGATAGTACGCGCCTTTGTTGTCGATGCCGAGCACGGTGTTTTTCGGATCGTCCTCGCGTGTCTTCAGGTTCAGCGCCTGCGGCAGCTGGGCGTTGAAGCCCTTGAGCAGCGCCGGCGTGACGATCATGAAGATAATGAGCAGCACCAGCAGGACGTCGACCATCGGCGTCATGTTGATGTCTCCCATTACGGCATCCGCTTCCTGACTGGATGACATTGCCATGGTGACCTCTTACGGCTTTGGGTTCAGGGAGTTCTGGCGCTCAAACTCGAGCACGTTGCCACCCTGACCTGCCTGGAGTTTCGCCTCGTAGCGCAGGAGGAAGTCGATGAACTCCTTCGATGCGTACGTGATTTCCATCGACACGTAATCGATACGGTTGATGAAGTAGTTGTAGAGCCACACGGCGGGAATTGCGACGCCGAGACCGATAGCGGTGGTAATCAGAGCTTCTGCGATACCGGCGGTGACTGCGCCCATGCCGCCTTCGCCGAGGCCTGCCTCGCCCATGCCCTGGAACGTCTTGACCACGCCCATCGTCGTTCCGAGAAGACCGACGAACGGTGCCGTTGCGCCGACTGTCGCCATAACGCCCAGGCCCTTACGGAAGCGGGCAACCTGCTCGATGGTGTTGAGCTCGATCAGACGCTGCACCGACGCGATCTCCGCTGCGGACAACAAGTAATCCTGCGAGTGGAACTTGATGCTCGGGAAGACGCGGCGGAATGCGCCCGCGAGGTGACTCTTCTGGCTCTTCTCCACCAGCGACTCTGCAGCCGCGAAATCCTCGTCTGCCAGTGCCTTGGAGAACGGGCCCGAGAACTTCACCGTAGCAGCACGCGAGCGGCTCATGTCGATGAGTTTGCGGACTGCGATCGTGAGCGTGAAGATGGACATCAGTACGAGGGTGAGGACGATACCCTTCGCGAACCAGCCCATCGATGCATAAAGTTGCGCCAACGTCATTGTACTAGCCTTTCATTTTCGTTACTGGAACAGCTCCCTAAGTGGAGCTATGCTCGCGACCGCCGGTCCTGCGTTCCTGCTACTGCACCTTGAAGACGATATCGATCGCCACCCAGACCGGGACCTTTTTGTCCTGGTTCTGTGCCGGCGTGAACCGCAGGATGGGCGCAACCTTGAGGGCGGCCGCATCGAGGGCGTCATAGCCGCTCGGTGTGTTGACCTGCCACTTGACTGCTTTACCTGTCTCGTCGATGAAGAACCACACCTTCGTGCGACCACCAATGCCCGCATCTCGGAGCAGCGGCGGATACACCTTGGCAATCTGCCTTTCGACTTCCGGCCCATTCAGCAGCTTCGGCTGGACGGTCATCGGTGTGAACACCGGCGCTGCCGCCAGGTCGTTCGTGACGCGGCCGCCTTCTTTGCCGTTCGCCTTACCGCCCTCGACACCACGCGCCGCAAAGTCTTCCTCGCGGATGGTCACGCCCACCTGCGGCGGCGGTATGTCTGGCGGTACGATATCAGGCACTGCCAGCGTCTGGAAACCCTTCGCAACCGGCTCGGCTGCATTCACCGGCGGCGGCTGGTCCAGTGGCGGCGGCGGTGGTGGTGGTGGTGGCGGTGCTTCCTGCGGCGCCAACTGAATGAGCGTTGGCGCATCCTCTTTCGGCGGGACCGAGGCGGCTTTCGCGGTCGCCCAGATCAGGCCGACGATCATGACGGCGTGCAGGACGAGCGATGCGATCGTCGAAGTGAGCCCGCCGCCCGCCTTCTTCGGCTTGCTTGCGAGCAAGGTGCCGAACATCGGCGGCGGTGCACCGACGCTCAGATCCGCTGTTTGCTTCGTTTGCTTTTCCACAGGTCTCCTCCCCTGTCAGAATGACTCCGGGCGGACCGCAATGTTGAGCGGCGGCTGCCCCGTCAGATGCTACGTGTATCTATACAGACGACAAAGGCGCGATGTTCAGCACATCCGGCCGCTTTCAGCCACGCTGTGCTCTGCACCTCCCGGGCCGCTACGTCCGATAATAACGCAGCTATCTCTACAGAATGGCACGCGGTTTCCCCGTACGCCAGCCCCCCGTCCCGCTATGCGGCACCCGCTCTCCCCGATGTATACCGGAACAGCGCGTACGCAGGTACGCCGAGACCAATGAGGCCCGCACCCACCGCGGCATTCCACGGGTTGTCGATCACCGAGCTGATCACCACATACGCCGCGGCCAGCACGAAGAACGCCGGGACGAAGGGATAGCCCGGGGTCCGAAATCCGCGGCGGCCACCCGTCACATCGGCGCGCCTGTACACGAACAATGTCGCGGCCGTAAGACCGAAGAAGATCCAGTCGCCAAACGTCACATAATCGAGCACCTGGCCGTACGACCCGCTGAGCGCGAGCACTACGGCCCAGACTGCCTGGATGGCGAGCGCGAGAGCGGGTGTGCGATAGTGCGGATGCAGCGCTGCAACGGCCGGAAAGAAAACACCATCGGCGGCCATCGCCTGGTACACGCGGGGCGTAACCATGATCACGAGATTGAGGAATCCGAATGTCGAGAATGTGATGCCTGCGGCGATTGCAGTCGCCCCCCAGTCACCGAGCGTGTGACGCATGACGTCCGACGCTGGCGCTGAGCTCGCCGCGAGTCCGGAAACGCCGAGGTGTCGGATGTAGACAATGTTGGTGAGGACGTAGACAAGGAATACACCGGCGACGCCGAGCAGCAGTGCGCGGGGAAGTGTGCGCTCGGCATCTTTCATTTCCTCTGCTACGAAATTCGTCTGCTGCCATCCGCCATACGAGAAGAGTACGGGAATCAGTGCGACACCGATGGCGACGCCGAGCGACTTCGTCTGCACAAGCGGCTGTGAATCGGCCGCGGACACGTGCGGCGTGAAGAGGAGTCCGACGCCGATCAGCAGCGCGAGTGCAGCGAGCTTCAGGAGTGTGAAGACGTTCTGTGTGGTCGCACCGGGTTTGATACCGAGATAGTTCACGACCGACAGCAGCGCGATCGCGCCGATGGCGAGTGGCGTGTTCAGGGATTCAGGCGCGCCGATCAGTGCGGTTGCATAGTGCGCAAAGCTCACGGCGACTGCAGCGATCGCGCCCGTCGCAATCACAAGTAGCAGAGTCCAGCCATACAGGAATGCCGCGAGTGGGCCGAATGTCTGGCGGATGTAGACGTAGCCGCCGCCCGAACGCGGTGCACGCGCACCAAGCTCTGCAAAGCATAGCGCACCAGCGAGTGCGATCAGTCCGCCCAGCGCCCACACCGCGATTGTGAGCCCGGCCGTCCCCGCACGCTGCGCTACGATCGCGGGATTGAGAAAGATGCCCGCGCCGATAATGCCACCAATGACGAGCATGGTGCTGTCGAAGGTGCCGAGTTGCCGTGCGAAACCAGGGCCGCTGTCGCTTGCCCCGGCCTGCGGTGCCGTCATCAACCCGATCTCACTTATTTCAAGCGTGCGGAATACACGTCGGAATACAGGTTGGCAGTTGTGACCATGCACTTCTCGCGTGCTGCCGGATCCGGGTCGATACATTTCGGCGTCTGATCCCCCGGTGCGCTAATGACGAAGAGATCGACACGCCCGTCGCGATAAAACATCAGTCGCATATAACCTGCGGCCGCGTGACGGAAACGCATACCCTTCACATAACCGACACCGTCGTTCTTGCTGCCCGCGCCGCTCACGAGAATGTACTTGGGCTCCGCTCCGCCTCGTCCATCAATCACCTGCAGATTGTGGTCATGTCCGCCCGCAAAGACGAGCGGTGGGTGCTCTGCGAACGCTGCGAGCAGCGCCTGTGTCAGGCTGCGGTACGGCAGTGAGCTCAAGTCCTGCAACACGGCACCGGAGCGGTTGAGCAGATAGCGCAGACCGACACCACTCCAGAACGGCATGAGTCCGCCGTGCGAGCTGGCCGAGCGGAACGGATGATGTGCTGCAACGACCACATCGCGAGTGCCCGCATTGTCGACTGCACGCTTCATCTCGCGATACACGACCTGCTTCGATGTGTCCTTGCCCGTCAGCATCCACCACGCGCTGTCCATCAGAAGAATGCGCAGGCGTGTGCCGATGTCGATGGTCTGCGGGCCTGGCGTTCCCGGTGAGGGCATCATCCGCACGGGCGAACCTTCTGCATGACGACGCTTCAGCATCTCATCCTGGTTGTGCAGACGATCGATACCGACGAGTCCGCGCGTCTGGCCCCAGTCGTGATTGCCTGGAATGAAAATGCCGCGCACCCCTTTTTCGCGCGCGCGCCGACCATTCACGACATCCACCTGCGCCTGCAGTTTGGCCGAGTCTTCCGGAAACAGCGGATCCGTGCGGTCGTGCAAACCGGCCGGATACACATTGTCACCGAGGAACAGCACGATGATGGTGGAGTCGCGCGTCATCAGATCGGACCACCGCTCCACATCGGCCTGCATGACGCGCATGACGGGGTCCGTATCGCGATGTGCCTCGCCGGCATCACCCATCATAAACAGGACTGTCTCCAGCTCGCTGGGACGCGGCTCGGGAATACGTGAATCTGGCAGGTGCGGAAGCTTGCCCGAACAGGCAGTTAGAACGACCGCGGTTGTCGCTGCAATTGCAGCCGACCGGATTGGAGATTTCATCAGAACCGGATCGTAAATGTGATGGGAATTCGCGCCGCGCCCGCGTTAGCGGCGGGTTGCGAGGTGCCGTCGCTGTGATCAAGGGGCAGGAACAGACCGAGCGAGCTGCCGATCGCCATGCCGAGACCGGCTCCGATCGCTCCGCCCGCCCACTTCGCCTCCGGTCCATCCCAGATAATTTTGCCCAGTACCACACCGACGCCTGTTCCAGCCACTGTACCGGCACTGCCGTAAACGACCGTTCGAAGGAGCCGGTCTGGGTCGGTGGCACCGACCACCATGCCGGTGACTCCACCGATGAGGACGGGGGCGGACCTCCAGCCGAGGGCGTCCTTCATGGAATGGATGTACTTGCCGGCCCGCGATTCGGCCACGATCACGCTGATCGCGATATATCCGCCCGAAGCGGCGCCCACGAACCCCCCAGCGAGAGCGGCAGGGATGTTCCTCTGTTGCGCGCGTAGCTCGTGAGGCTTGGCAGATGCCAGCCCCAACAGTAAGACAGCGGTCAGCGCGGTTGTTAGTCGTCGCATGAAAACTCCGTTTTGAATCATTCCAGCGGCGCAGGTGCAACTTTCATGCTGTCTGCCCGCTTCGTGGCACCGGACCTGCCTGTTGCAGCGGACCCCTTTTGCCAGTGAGCATTGCCGTGATCACAATCGTTCTGGCCGCCGCCCTCGGGCTTTCGCAGCAGCAGCCGGCCCTCGTGCCGGACTCAGTATACTCGAGTCCGGCTTTACGCGCGGTAGTAGAACGTGCGGCCCTGCGGAACGCCGCGCCACCACCGTCCCTGCGATCCTTTAAGGCCCGGGCCGAAACCGAGCTGTCC
Organism: Longimicrobiales bacterium; assembly: GCA_039912685.1. Lineage (GTDB taxonomy): Bacteria > Gemmatimonadota > Gemmatimonadetes > Longimicrobiales > RSA9 > DASUXU01. The sequence continues at coordinate 6,655 of JBDSPG010000204.1, forward strand.
TTCGTGCAGTCGCAGTCGGATGGCCGCGAAACGCCGTTGCAGCTCGAGCAGCTGGCGAGTGACGTATACTGGCGCGCCGACGGTGCCATGAAACAGGAGATCGTCGGATACCGTGCACAGACGCTCGGCGCCTCCTTTTCCGGCCTTAGCTTTTTCGAGGTTCCGTTCGTCATCCCGACACTGTTTGCCGATCGTCTCGACCTGGTGCGCACCACGGGTCCGGCGCGATCCGAATCCGGTCAGCTGCTGCGCCGTCGCACACTGCATCCGTTCGCACGCGGCCGAGAGGCTGTCTACTCGTTCAGTGGCGGCGACACTGTCGATGTGATTCGTCTGGCGAAACGCACGATCTCGATTATGCGCGTGCACGTTACGCCGCGACGCGAGCCGGTTCGGCCGACGCTGCTGTTCGAAGGCGACATTGACCTCGATGCGGAACGTCTGCACATCGTGCGCATGCAGGGACGTCTGATTGCGACGGGACGCGGCAGCTCGTTCCTCAGCAATTTCCTTCAGGGCGTGCTGTATGTGCGACTCGAGAATGCGGAATACGACGAGGAGTACTGGCTCCCCACGGTGCAGCGCTTCGAGGTGCAGGCAGTATCCCGTATCGGTGAGGGCCGCACTGCATTTCGCGGTGTCACGCGCATCATCGATCTCGTGCCGAATGACGAGAGTGCAATGACGCGCGTTGCTTCACTGAATGCGTTTCCGTATGGGCAGCTGACCGTCGGCGCGATGCGCGACATCTCGCGCTTCAGCGACTGGGCGAATCGCATCGGGTCGATCTCCGAAGAGACCGATGTGCATGACTTCGATATGTTCGCACCGCCTTCATTGCAGCCGCATGAGCAGTCACGCCTGACGTTCGGCGCTCGCTATCTGTCGCAACTCGTTCGCTTCAATCCGGTCGAAGGCGTTTACACTGGACTCGGCCTCGGCTACCGCCTGTCGGACAATACGCGCCTGCGCGCGCATGCGGGGTATGCGTGGAACGAGAAGGTTGCGCGCGGCGGTGTCGAGTTCGCGCAGCGTAACGGTGCGTGGGAATACCGCGCTCGCGCAGAGCGGCAGCTCGCGCATACTTCCGATTTTCTCGGCATACAGCAGGCTGACCCCGGCCTCACACCGATCATTGCCGGCGATAACTATGACTTTGTGGACCGGCGCATCGCGGGCCTTGTCGCACGACGCTTTTCAGATACCGGTCTCAGTCTTCGGTTCGAAGCCGCACGCGCGGGTGACCGCAACGTGACACGCAACATCAGCAGTGTCGGTGACTCGCTCGAGCTCACCGGGTTGGCCGATGAAGGTGCCTACTGGATCGGAAGGGCGGAGCTGCAGAAGAACACATCGGCCGGCTCGTTCTCACTCCAGCCCGGACTCGGATGGCTGGTGCGCTACGAGGCTGCAACCGGCGATCTCGACTGGCAGCGCGCCGAGGCCGGCGTAACACTGCGCAGGACCGCAGGTGCTTTCACATTCGCGACTCGCGTCGATGGCGGAATCCTCATGTCGGATGCGCCGCCCGCGCAGACGCTCTTCGACTTCCGTAACACCGCAACCCTACCAGGATTCGATGATGACGACGTATTCGCGGGCGACCGCGCCGCAATCGGTCGCGCAATGGTGATGTACTCGCTGCCGATCCTGCGGTCGCCCGTGCGTCTCGGGAGTCTCTTCCTCCCCGCACCGGCACCGTCGCCATCCGTCGGTTTCTATGCCGGCTGGACCGACGCCGACGCCGAATCACAACTCGTCCTCGACCGCCTCGGCTGGCGCACCACCAACGGAACCCGCTCCAGCATCGACCTGCGCATGCGCTTCTTCGGTGGAGGAGTGAGCGTTGGGGCTGCCCGCGCCCTGGATACTGGCGCGAAGTGGAAATTGGTTTGGGGGTGGGCATCGGAGTTTTGAGCCAACGCAGGGAGGGGGCTGGGGCTAGCCCTCAGGGCTGGGGGATGGGAGGGTGTTCGCTGCGCGGTGGGGGGGCGAGGGGGAGTGGTCTTGTTCGCGGGTCGCTAGTCGCCGGTCGCCACGCGTAAAGCGCGCTGTTGTCGGTGTTGGCGTCTAGCTTCCGCCACCCTTCGGCTTCGCCGTGCGGCCAGTCGAGGTCGATGAGCCCGAACCGGATGCGGCTGAACCGGAAGCCGATCCTCCATTCCCCTTAACGGCTGCCGTGCCCTCAGTTGTCCGCGTCGTCGTCGGCTCGGCCCGCGGCTTCGCCTTCGTAACAACCGTGCTGCCATCACTCGTTCCGCGACGTGTATAGCCGCGTCCCTTGATAGCAGCACCCTGCACCGGATCCGGCTTTTCGCTCGGCTGCAGGACGACGACGGGACCGGTGCCGTAGCCCCAGCCGTATCGGTCATAACCGTATGGTGAGTAGTACGAGTTGTAGCCGCAGCGTGAGTAGCCGTAGCCGTACGAATCGAAGCCGTACGAGTCATAGGCAGGAACGCGATCACCGACGCGGCTCAGGCATGAATTGCGTGATGTGCCGGACCATGTCTCGCCTCGACCGACGCCGCCGCCCCATGGTGTGCGATCCGAGGCAACGCGTGGCGCTTCTTCGGCGACTTCGAAGTGATCGGGATATGTGAGTGCAACCATGACATCGATGGTCGATGGCGCGACGCCGGCCGCCGCCAGGCTGCGCAAACGATCCGCGTTCAATCCGAAGCCTGCACGTCGCGCGACGAGAAGTCCGTCCGCTGCAGGCGTACCAGCCATGCGCGTGGCTTCGACGATGTCATCGAAATCGAGTGGCGCAGATGCGCGGATGCGCGCGCTCTCGCGCGCCATGGGTTCGCTCTTCAAACGGTCGCGCGCGATCGATGGCGTCTCGGTGTCCCGCAATGCGATGTAACGCACAGTGCGTGATGCCTTCTGTCCGGAAATATCAACCGTCTGAATATCTACGTACGATGCGGTCGATACGAGCGCGAGAACGCCGTTCGAGCGACGCTGTACGTCGCCACCACAGTTCAATTCGGATTTCAGGAACACGCGCCGCCCATCCTGCGACCATGACGCGGCCTCGAATCCCTTGCAGCCGCCTTCATCGACATTCCGTCGCGAGCCGTCCGCCACAATTATCTGCTCCGAGACGATTTTTCCATCAGCGATTGTTGCGATCGTAACGCCCTCGTCGGACCCCGGAAGCACACAGATCACATGCGATGGTGGTGTCAGACCATCCACGGTCTCGGGACGCCAACACCCGAGCCATGCGCTCCAGCGGGCATCACTCACCGATACGCGAACATCCGCCGGCGGCGCCGCAGCTGCTGTTGTCGCGGCGATCAGTGCCAACACGCCGAGCGGAGCACACAGCATTCGCATTTTCATTTTCATTTTCTGATCCTCCTCAAAACCGTACTGCGAAACCTGCGCTGGCCTGGAGCCCGCTCAGGTTGATGTCTTCAAAACCCTCGAAATCACGTCGCAAGCCTGCCTTCGCGTACGTGTACCTGGCACCGCCCGACAGGCCCACGCGCTGGTTGAACCAGTATGCAGCGCCGGCCTCACCATACGCCATGGCGCTATTGCCTGTGGACTCCAGGAGGTCATTGAAGATCGACAGGTCCTCATAGTTCACGAAGTCGCCCATCTGTTCGAGTCGATAATGCATCAGGCCGACACCCGCGCCGACGAACGGCGTGAAGCGGGCGGGGACCCACGCGTGCTCCGCGAGGGCCTGCCCGCGAGCGAGCACATAGTACCGTGCGCCCGCCGTCACCGGCATGCGCGTCAGACGGGTCTGCTGTAGAATCGGCTGGTCATCCTGGTCCGTGTAATCCCGCGACTCCGAGGCCGCGCGGCTGATGGCATGTGCAATTCCAAGAACGACATCCCAGGCCGGTGCGCCGCGGAACGCCACATCCGCAGAAATTGACGTCGCGGCAAAATCGTGGGAGTCGAGCGTGAAATTGTCGATCATGTGGCGGAAGATCTCGCCGCTCGCGTTGGCAGCATTGCGTCCGATCCGGAGTTCCACCGTAGCCGCTGGCGGCTTGAAGAAAAAGCCGTCCTGCGCATTCGCCGGTGATGCGGCCGTGCTGGCTGCACCTGCAGAACAGGCGACCGTCAGGAATCGAAGGAAATAGATGAGCCGCATGCGGTCTCCACGCTGGTACGGAATGCCGTCATACGGGACGGCCAACTGCTGTGATACGGCGCTACGGATCGCGGAGTTCCGTTAGAGGGAAAACTGCGTGAGGTGGTGGTTGGCGTGGCGCCAGGAAAGCAGGCTCCACTGAGGTCCCGTGAGCGGTCCGAAGGCCGGGTGCCGGCTCCATGCGCTGTCGAGGGGCCTGGCACCGAACGCGTCCACCAGCTCACGGAATCGCGCCAGCTCCTTGTCCAGGTCGTACGTACCGTCCGCCCGCATCTCGCGAGCGGTCGGCGCCTTCCCTTTCGGCCACGGCCCATACAGCGCGACGGCCTTGATGACGGTGCGCTTGAACAGGTTGTCGATCGGCACGCACTCGCGTCGCCCGAGCGCGCATTCCATCTGCGCGTTCACGTGCCACAGCATCTGGTCCGGCGTCATTCGCCCCCACAGCCGCGGACTTTCGGCCGTCAGACGGGCCGCGCGGTCGACCAGATTCGCCCTTCCGGACGCCTCATGCAGAACTGGCATCGGCTATTCGCCTTCGGCCGCGCGACGCCGTGCCGCCGACAGATAGCCCGGCTCGAGGTCGAGCAGGTTGGCGATCTTCCGCAGCATGTACGCCTCGTGATGTGCGATCTGTCCGTCCGAAAGCACCAGGCTCCACATGATTTCCGCAAGCAGTGTCTTTTGCCCCAGGTCGTAGCTCTTCCGGATGAGCGATGTGAACTGGTACAGATCGATCGCATTCTCACGCTCGGCCTCTGCCAGCTGCATCAGTTCCAGGGCCGTCGCATTGTCCAGTCCGAAATGACGCTGCAGCACGGCCTCGATATGACCGCGCTCGCCATCGCTGAACTGATCATCGGCGTGCGCCAGTTCCAGTAGCAGTGCGCACGCTGCGACATGCAGCCGCTTGCGCTCTGCACCCTCCGCGTCCACCGGCTCGCCACCACCATTACGGGCCGCGCCATCCCCTTCGACGGCCATGTTTTTCTGGAAAAAGGAACGGATTTCTTCGCGCATCTGTGTTTCCTGCCTTCCAACGCAGCGTCATGTCCTACGGTAAGATGGGACGCCGGCGCGGCGACGGCAAACCGTCGGATTCCGTACCACCCTGCTGGCCTTGTGCCGAGGTGCGCCGCACATTGACGATCCGCGTCGGGACGTCGATCAGCGTCGGCCTCGGACGCGAAGTTTTTCCTCTGATGGAGGTCGCACATGCCGGGGTACCACGGATACTTCCTCTGGCACGAACTGATGACGACGGACCCGGCCGGTGCGAAGGCCTTCTATCCTGCGGCGCTGGGGTGGGGCGTTATGCCGGGTGGTATCCCGGATTTCGATTACGACATGTGGACGACAGACCGTGGCCCGATCGGCGGCTGTATGGAGTTGCCGCAGCAGGCCAGGGATATGGGGGCGCCCAGCCACTGGATCGCGTATGTCGGTACAAGCGACATCGAGGCGACATTCGCGCTCGCCGGCTCGAAGGGCTGCGGGACCTATGTTCCGATCACGCCGATCCCGGAAATCGGCCGGTTCGCCGTGCTTGCTGACCCGGCCGGTGCCACGTTCGCGATCTACCAGCCTGACTCGCCCGCTGGTGACGAGGCGAAGCCACAGATCGGCGATTTCTCATGGCACGAGCTGGCGACAACCGATGTGCCCGCAGCGCTCGCGTTCTACGGCGAGTTGTTCGGCTGGCAAGAGGTCGAAGCGCACGACATGGGACCGATGGGGACCTATTACCTTTTCGGCCGCGATGGTCGCGTGTTCGGCGGAATGTTCAACAAGCCGGAAAGCATGCCGATGCCGCCGAACTGGCTATGCTATGTGCGCGTACCCGGTGCTGAGGACGCGGCAGCAGCCGTATCGGCGGCGGGTGGTCGCATCCTGAATGGACCTATGGAAGTACCGGGTGGTGATCGGACTGCGCAGTGCATGGATCCGCAGGGCGCGGCGTTCGCCGTGCACTGGATGCCGTAGAGGCAAGTTGCGCCGACGCGCCGCATGTCGCGCGCCGGCGCAGTAATGCACCCAGCTAACGCCCAGAGCCGCCGGTCACACGCTTCGCATAGCTGCCGGCGGCCATTGTCGAGGTTGCGCCTTCCACCTGATTGATGATGGCAAGCTCCGCCATCGGAATCGTTGATGGATAACGCGTATTGAACGCTGCGAGCGTCATTGCGCGATCGAGACGGATCGTGTCGAGACGGTTCGGCTGCGCATTGAGCGCTGCGGGATCTGTCAGTCGATTGAAGCTCGAGACAACTGCACCGAACAGTCGCTGATACGTCGCAAACTGCTGCGCGCCCGTGTAGCCGAGAATCTGGTACGTCGAGCCGCCGTATCCGACGAACCCTACGAGTCCACGTACCACACCTTCCTGCGTCGCCGCTTCGAATGTCACGACCGCCGCAGGATTGCCGTTCACCGTCTCACGCGACGACTGCAGAATGGTAAGGCCCTGCTGTGATGCAAACTGCTGCGCGGCCTGCACCGGCGTACCCCGCGCAATCGTCATCTGCATGATCGCATCCTGCTGCGGGCTTCCGGCGAACACGGCTTGCGTTGTGTTCTGCGTCTTCCAGCCCTGCGGGAACTGTAACTGGAATTTCAGATCGGGATGCAGGAACAGGTTGTTGCGGAAGAAACCTTCACGCGGGTTTTCGCCGTAGATGATGTTGTCGATGCGTGTTTCATACTCCGCTTCGCCCGCCTTCAACGTCCCGGTATTCGGCGGCAGCTGTGCAGCGCGAGCGCGAGCGTTCTGAATGCGCTCCGCAGTCCCCGGGTGGGTCGACTCCCACGTCGGCAGAGGGCTCTGGCCCGCTGCCTGTTCGACACGACCGAGCGAAAGGAAGACGTCTTCCATCTGGCGAACGTCGTATTGATTCGCGAGCGCATACTTGAAGCCGAGCTCGTCGGCCTGGCGTTCATCATCACGACCATACTTCAGAAACAGCAGCTGCATGCCGGCGCCGGCTAAACCACCGAATTTCTGCAACGCAGGTACGAACACGGATCCGAGACCGAGACCGAGCTGTGCAAGCTGTGCACGTGAGATCTGTGTGACGGAATGTTTCGCAGTGACGTGCCCGGCCTCATGGCCGAGCACCGTCGCCAGCTCCGCCTCGTTCTGCATTAGCGGAAGCAGGCCGCGGGTTATGAAGATGTAACCGCCCGGCAGCGCGAACGCGTTCGGCTGCGGATCGTTCACGACTCGGAACTGCCACGGCAGCTCGGGTCGTTCCGACACCGCCGCCAGCGATAGGCCGACCCGCTGCACGTATTGCTGCAGTGCGTTGTCCTCCACGAGACCGATCGACTGCTCGACCTCGGCCGCGCCCTGCTGTCCCATCTGGATCTCCTGTGACTGCGACACCAGCGAGATCTGCCGTTGTCCCGTCACCGGATTCGTCGCACAGCCTGCCGCACTCTGTGCCAGCACCACTACCGCTGACAGCAGCATTGTCCTGCTAATTTCACCACGCATCTGCGCCTCCGTGTCCCTTGTGGTCACAACCGATGGCGCAGAATGCGAGAACCATACCGAGCCCAGAGTCTTCACCCCTGCATTTTCAGTGGTCCTCTTCCATGCCGGGCGGCGCACCTGGGTTCCCGGTACCCCGCGGGCGTTCCACCTTGATCTTCTGCTTCAGCACCTTGTCGCCCAGCAGCAGCGTCACATCGTACTCACCAGGCTCCACCATGCCGCCGGCAGCGCCGCCGCCGCCGCCGCCGCCACCGCCGCCACCTGCACGGTTTCCTGTCGGAAGCGCGCGGACGCCGGCATCACGGAACGCGGTCAGCACTGTCTGCAGGTCCTCGTTCTGTCCGCCGGCCTGTCCTCCGGCCGGTCCTGCGCCCTGCCCTCGGCCGGCGTTGGCTTCGCCCGGACGCTCGACGAAACCGCGCCGTGCCCCACCACCCGCGCCAGGGTTGCCGCCACCGCCGCCCTGACGGCCACCGACGTTCTGACCGCCGCCCTGCCCCCGTAGTTGCGCCACAGCGCGACCGACGAGCGCGGAGTCCTTGCCCGCCTTGATCAGCGAGTCGGACACCACCGTGATACGGCGCTCCGTCTGCATGCTGTCACGTCGCTCCGACGGCGACAGCGGTGTGCGAACCGGCACCACACGCGGGCGCAGGTTCCACGTCACTCGCTGGATCCCCGCTGCTGCAGGCGCCGGCAATGACTGGATTGTGTCGCCCTTCGCATTCTGGATCACGATCCGGCCGCCCGGAGTCTGCGTGGGATTGTAGAACACGATGTCCGCGCCGAACGCAGGGCTCGGTGTGGAGAAGTACTGGTGACCTGTGTCCTGTCCTTCGTACGTGCGATCGCTATACTCGAACGCAGTCGGCGGCGCGAACAGCGTCGGTTCTACAGCCGCGATCATTGTCGAGCGCATTTGCTGAAGTGGCGCGATATCGACGATGTTGATTGCATGGCCGTGCGTGGCGGCAATCAGCTCGTGCTCGCGCGGATGAATTTTCAGGTCGTGCACCGGAACCGTCGGCAAACCGTTCATGAACTTCTGCCAGCTCGCTCCGCGGTCGAGCGAAACGTATGCACCGACATCCGTGCCGACGAAGAGCAGGTCGGGATTCACCAGGTCCTGGCGGATGACGTGCAGGAAATCAATGCCATCGCTCGGCAGATTGTGCGCAATCGACTTGAACGTCTTGCCTCCATCGGTCGTCGCGAACAGATACGGCTTGTAGTCGCCATCGCGATGCGCATCGAATGCGACCCAGAACGTATTCATGTCGTGCGCCGATGGCTCGATGCGTGCCACGAATGGCTTCGACGGGATCATGCCCTTGAACTTCGGCGTGAGATCCGTCCACGTGCCGCCGTCATTGTGACTCAGCCACACGTTGCCATCATCCGTGCCGACAAACAGCATGCCCTTCATCAACGGTGACTCTGCGACCGCGACAATCGTGCTGTACGTCTCCGCACCCGTCACGTCCGGCGTGATACCGCCGGTCGTCGTCGTGCTCACACGGATCCGCATGGTGTCATGCGTCGACAGGTCCGGCGAGATCAGCGTGAAGTTGTCGCCACGATTCGTGGATTTGAGCAGACGGTTGCCGGCAAAATACACGACATCAGGATTGTGCGGCGATAGGATGTATGGTGCATTCCAATTGTACCGCAGATCCAGCTCAATCGAGTCCTGCACCTGACGGCTTCGGAAGCCATCGATTTTACGCTTCTCATCGGCTGTCAGCGGCTTCGTCAGGTCCCCCTGCACGATCACGATCGAATCTTCCCAGCTACGGTACGTCGCACAAGCGACATTTGCCGACCCAGAACAGTCGCGGAACATAGGCTTTGCGAAATTGCGTGATTCACCTGTCGCAAGGTCACGACGGCCCGCCGATCCGCCCTGCGATTCCGAATACACGATGTTCGGATTGCGGGGATCCATGGCCGTGTAGAAACCATCGCCGCCACCCGCATTGAACCACATCGCGTTCGTGATCGAGCCGCGTGAACGACGGCTCGGCCCGCACCATGTTCCGTTGTCCTGGAATCCCGAGCAAACATTGTACGGGACCGCCATATCGAAGCTGACTTCGTACGCCTGACCCAGCGGCAGCGTATTCAGGAAATTGTAGTTGCCGCCCTTGTCGTACGTGATCGCAACACCGCCGTCGTTACCGACCACGATGCGGTTCGCATCGTTCGGGTCGATCCACATCCCATGGTGATCAACGTGAATCCCGTTCGTCGCTGTACGCACTGTCTTGCCGCCATCATCCGAGAAGTTCACGGGCGTCGATGACCAGTAGACGCGGTTCGGGTTCTTCGGGTCGATACGCACCTGCGAGTAGTAGAACGGGCGCTCGTTGTTGTTGTTCATGTGCGCCCACGTCTTCCCGCTATCCTCCGAGCGGTACAGACCCGACTGCACCTTGGCATCTTTGTCCTTCGCCGCTTCCACTACCGAATACATCACATCCGGATTCGACAGCGAAATCGCGATGCTGATGCGGCCCTTCATCGTCTCCGGGAGGCCGCCACCCTTCACCTCGGTCCACGCCCCACCCGCATCCGTCGTCTTCCACAGCGCGCTCCCCGGTCCGCCGCTGTTCATCGAATACGAGTTGCGGTAGCGCTCATAGCTCGAAGCCCACAGCACATTCGGATTGCGCGGGTCCATCGCTACGTCGACAAAGCCGGCCTTGTCACTGATGAACTTCGACAGCTTCCATGTCTTGCCTCCATCCTCCGTCTTGTACAAGCCGCGTTCCGGATTCGAACTCCATGGCGCGCCCAGCGCTGCCACGTACACGATGTCCGGATTCGTCGGATGGACCACGATGCGGCCGACCGTCTGCGTCTTCTCCAGACCCGTCGACTTCCACGTCAGTCCGCCATCCACGGACTTGTATACGCCGCCGCCCGGCGACATCGAGTTGCGGCTGTTCGGCTCACCCGTGCCCGCCCACACCTGCATCGTATCGCTCGGCGCGATTGCCAGAACACCCATCGACACCACCCGCTCCTTCTCGAAGACCGGGCGGAACGTCGTGCCGTTGTTCGTCGTCTTGAAGATGCCGCCCGCTGCCGACGCCACGAAGAACGTCCGTGACGGACCCGGAATTCCCACTACGTCGCTCACACGGCCCGACATGTTCGCCGGACCAACCAGCCGCCACTCCAGGCTGTTCAGGACTGACTTGCCAAGGGGTACAACCGCGGCCCGCTGCGCACCGGCCGGTGGTGCAGCGCCACCTTGCACCGGTGTGTTCTGCGCACCAAGTGCGCTCGCTGCGGCCAGCAGGGTGGCTAGCGCCAGGACTGGCCCCATAGAATGGGTTCTCATCGGACTCGCTGTTGTTGATGTAAGGAGTGCCTGACACGCCGGATATTGTATATCAGGGGATAGCACGGCGACAGCTACTTCTATCCAAACCGTACGCCTCAAAGGAACTTACCTTTGGGGTTCAGCGTTTCAAGGTGAGGGCACCACTCCATTGGTCAAAAGAGGCATACCCATGATCATCCGGAAACCGGACGACATCAAGTCATCAGAGATCACACCCGAATCGGTTTATGTGGACCGACGCCAGTTCCTTCGTGTCGGGGCTGCGGGTGCCATCGGGGCGATCGTGGCACCGACTGCACTGTCGGCGTGCAACCGGCCTGGTGACGCAGAAGCGTATTCAGGCGACGTCAGCGGATCGGACAGCGCTGCATCGGCGCAGGGTGACAAGCAGACGTCGTACGAGGACGTGACGACGTACAACAACTATTACGAATTTGGCACCGACAAGAGCGATCCCGCGCGCAACGCACACACTTTGAAGACGCGCCCCTGGTCGGTGGCAGTTGAGGGTCTGGTCAAGAAGCCCGCAGTGTATAGGCTCGAGGATTTCATCAAGCCATATCGCGTGGAGGACCGCGTCTATCGTCACCGTTGTGTGGAAGCCTGGTCGATGGTGATCCCATGGCGCGGTTTCATGCTTCGCGATCTGATTGCGAAGGTCGAGCCGGATCCCCGCGCTAAGTACGTGGAGTTCGTGACACTGAACGATCCGAAGACAATGCCGTTCGTGCGTACGAACATCCTGGACTGGCCGTACGTTGAGGGTCTACGCATGGATGAGGCGATGAACTCGCTGACGCTCCTCGCGACAGGTCTGTACGGCAAGGACTTGCCGAACCAGAACGGCGCACCGCTGCGCCTGGTCGTCCCGTGGAAGTATGGTTTCAAAGGTGCGAAGTCGATTGTGAAGATCCGCTTCGTGGAGAAGGAACCGAAGACGGCGTGGAACAAGTCGAATCCCGGCGAATACGGTTTTTATTCCAACGTGAATCCGAATGTGGATCATCCGCGATGGAGCCAGTCGAAGGAGCGTCGCATCGGAGGCGGCATCCGCAAGCGGGACACACTCATGTTCAACGGTTATGGCGCGCAGGTCGCATCAATGTACACCGGCATGGACCTGAAGAAGTACTATTAGAGCGTGACCAAGAATCGTGTTGCGCTTCTGAAGGTGCCGGTGTGGGCGCTCTGCCTCACACCGGCCGCACTGCTCGTCCACCGCGCGCTGACGGATCGTCTCGGCGCGAATCCGGTTGAGTTCATTACCCATAAGACAGGATTCTGGGCGCTCACATTCCTGATGATCTCGCTCGCAATCACACCGTTGCGCCGCATCACGCACTGGAATGATGCAATCAAGTTCCGCCGCCTGCTCGGACTGTTCAGCTTCTTCTACGCGCTGCTTCATTTTTCGACGTATCTCGTACTCGATCAGTTTTTCGATTTTGGTGCCATTGTCGAAGACATCGTAAAACGTCCGTATATCACAGTGGGCTTCACTGCATTCATCTGCTTGCTGCTGCTTACACTGACATCGACAAAAGGATCGATCCGA
>JBDSPG010000240.1:0-5458 GCA_039912685.1 Longimicrobiales bacterium
GTTGGCGCCAGCACGCTGCGCCAGTACGGGATGGGCCTCAAGATGGGCGCCGCGACCGGTGCGCCGCTCGACTCGATGCGCACTGCGTTGCGCAACGCCATGGAGGACGGCGCGTTCGGTCTTGGCACCGCGCTGATTTATCCACCCGGCAATTTCGCCAGCACAGAGGAATTGATCGAAGTCTCGAAGGCGATGGCTCCGTATGGCGGGCTGTACATCACGCACATGCGATCCGAGGCCGATCAAGTGCTCGAGGGGATTGACGAGGCACTTCGCATTGGCCGGGACGCAGGCGTGGCGGTCGAGATCTATCACCTCAAGGCCGCAGGGATGAAAAACTGGGGCAAGATGCCGGCGATGATCGGGAAAATCGACTCGGCGCGGAGGGCCGGACAGGACGTGCAGGCGACCATGTACCCCTATACAGCAGGTGGAACGGGACTGGCAGCCTGTTTGCCACCCTTTGCCTCGGAAGACGGCAAACTGCTGAGGAACATCGCCGATCCTGTTGTTCGCGCGCGCATTCGTACGGAGGTGGTAAAGCCGACGAGCTACTGGGAGAGTCTGTGCGAGATGGCAGGCCCGCAGGGAGTGTTGCTCGGAGTAATGCGCGGCGCGGCAAACCAGCAATTCTCGAGACAGCGACTCGCCGCGGTCATGACGGCCACGAAGAAAGATTGGCTCGATACAGTAATGGACTTGTTGGTTGCCGAAGGAGGCAACATCGGCACGATCTACTTCTTAATGAATGAGGACAACGTCAAGCTGGTCCTGAAACAGCCGTGGATGATCATCGGCACAGACGCGGCCGGAATGGATCCCGATAGTGCGAGAGGTTCAGCGCACCCGCGCGCCTACGGCACCTACACACGGATCCTCGGCAGGTACGTACGCGACGAGGGTCTCATTCCACTTGAAGATGCGATCCGCAAGATGACCGGCGCGGTGGCCGAGAGACTGCTGATCCGCGATCGCGGTCTGCTGCGGGAAGGGATGCACGCGGACGTCGTCGTGTTCGATCCGGCCACCATCCAGGAGCACAGCACGTTCGAGCAGCCTCACAAGCTTTCGACCGGTGTCGAGCACGTGTTCGTGAATGGAATTCAGGTCGTTCGTGACGGGCGGCACACCGGTGCAAAACCGGGTCGTATCGTTCGCGGTGCAGGCTGGCGCAGTGCTGCTGTCAGTAAGCAGGCAGCTATGGATTGATCCCAGGCCGGACAACGACAATCGATAGAAACGACGCGGCCTGAGGCGAGCGAAAAATCCGGTGCGTGGCCGCGCGGAAATCCGAGTCCTTTGCCTTGAAGATGTTCGGCACGAAAGTCTGAGGGTTACGGTCGATCAGCGGGAACCAGCTGCTCTGGACCTGCACTCTGATTCTGTGTCCCTTGAGAAATCGATAATTCTGCGTGTGAAGGTCCACAACGAGTTTTTCAGACTTGTTCGGAACCATCGCCTCCGGACTTTCGAAGCTCTTCCGAAAGCGGCCACGCAGTACGTCATTCGCTACCATGAACTGGAATCCGGGAAGCTTTGCATCGGTTTCGGGATACACGTCGATCAATTTCACGACGAAGTCGGCGTCGGAGCCGGATGTAGATGCGAAGAGATGAGCGGCAATGTCGCCGGCGACGACCACGTCCTCCGTGAGCACCGGCCCCTCCCATGCAGCGACATCGGGCCGATCCTGAACAAAGCGCTGGTCGTCGGCGAGCCATTGACCCCAGCTCGATCCTGCGCCAAACGTGGCTGGAATTGGGCGGGGGCGATACGGTACCGGCTTGGCTGGATCCGAGATGTACGCATCGAACGCATTCGTCTCGCCGGCGCCCGGCGGATCGTTCGACAGCTTGCCGTTCGCCCGGAAGTACAGTCGTCGCGAAGTAGCCATGGCTTTCGTCGGCCAGGCGTCGTGCGAGCGCCACTCGTTCGCGCCCCCCTCGAACGTCGTTGCCTCGGCGAGTGACAGCGTTCCCTTGTCCTTGAGCCAGTAGGCAAACCACGGGGCTTCGATTGTCTTGCGGTAATACGGGGCGGTGGCGCTACCGAAGTCGATCTTGCCGAGCGTCTGTCCACTCGGGCCTCGCCATCCACCGTGCTGCCATGGACCGACGACGAGATAGTTTCGCTTCTGGCTGTCGTACTTCTCCAGCGCTTTGTAAATCTCGACGGGACCATAAAAGTCCTCCTGGTCCCACCAGCCGGCCACGTTCAACGTTGGAACAGTGGCGCGGTCGATGTACTGCACGACGGACTCCCGCTTCCAGAACGCATCGAAGTTCGGGTGCTCTACGAAGTTGTTCCAGGTCGGCCTCTCGCCACGGAAATGCTTTGGATTTACGTTGGCGAGCGATCCAAGTTCGAGGAACCACGAGTAGCCGTCATGCTTGTCGAAGACAAACGGGTTCCGCTCCTTGCCGTTCTCCATCATCGCGACGAACTCGAATCCGTAGGCAAGACGGAATGCGCCGTTGTGATGGAAGTCGTCGCCGAGAAACATCGACGCTGGCGACGCTTGCGGTGACACAGCCTTCATCGCCGGATGAGGATCGAGCATGGCCATCACGGTCAGCCAGCCCGGATACGACACACCAAGCATTCCGACGCGGCCATTGTTGCGCGGGATGTTCTTGAGCAGCCAGTCGATGGTGTCGTATGTGTCGGTGCTCTCGTCGATTGCCTTTGCATCGCGTTTGTCGCGCGGGTTGCGGAGCATCACGAACTGGCCCTCGGAGGCGTATCGCCCACGAATGTCCTGAAACGCGAAGATGTATCCCTCGTCGGCGAGCTCCGCGTACGATGTCCTGAACGCTCCTGGCGCGGCGGCGATGCCGTACGGCGTGCGCGTGAGAATGAACGGCAGATCGGCGTTCATCACCTTTGGCACGAAGACCATTGTGTGCAGCTTGGTCCCGTCTCGCATGGGGATCATGACGTCCTGCCGGTCGAACGAGGCAGCGCGATCGGGGGCCGCCGGTGCCTGCGCCGGTGTTTGTGCCGGCGTGCTCGCAACGGGAATCGCGATCGCGAGGCCGAGGCCCGCCACGCGAACGCGAAGCAATCTCATCGAGCGAATCGCGCTTATTGCCAAGGTCACGTCCTGGGAATGTTCGGGTAATGGTTGCGCTCTACGTTCGGAAGCGGAAAGCACCGGAGTCCGTGCAGGTTCCACAACTCAAAGTGTACGCCGCGCCCCGTGGCGGCGAAAGTGGAACGGCAAAGTGACGAATGACAACCACGTTTCCCCCTCACGCCAAGCTCGCCAGATAGCTAACCACATGGGCCACGGCATGCGCGATCATGGCTGATTCCAGGCCGTATCGCCAAAACAGGTATCCGAAGAGGAGTCCAAACGCCGTGTTCGCGCCGATCACGAACGCCACGACGTCGGCATCCAGGGTACCCACCAACACTGACGCTGCCGGTAGGTGACCCGCACCGAACATGAATGCGCTGACTGCGATGGCGAGCCAGACCAGGCTTGGGTGCACGGCTCCCTGCCGACGTTGCAGGAACCGCCAAGTCAACCATGTCAGGGCGGTCATGAGGCCCCACCGCAGAAGGAGTTCCTCGGTGATGCCGCCATAGAGCACGCGAGCAACCAGTGGCACGGAGAACCGCTTTTGCACCTCCAGAAGGGCCGCAGGGGAATAAGGGGCGAGGGCGAACAACACCATCCCTCCAATCACGCCGGCCATCAGGCCGGGCAGAAGCTGCGACCTGACCGCCGGCAAAATCGGGCGGCGTGCAACCGCAGCCTCGAACGCGGGTGCGCGGAGGCCGACCGCCGGCCCTAGTGCTACACCAGCCCATACGGCGAGTGCGAGAAGAAAGGCGCTCTGCGCGAGGCTTGCGATTGAAATCAGCCACAGGGGCGCGGGGAGGGTGATCTGCGCCAAAAGCTGCGGCAGGACCGTGGCCGTGATGGCGACCACCCCAAGCATTCCAGCCACCCAGAGGAGGAGACCGAAGCGTCGTCTGGATACTCGAGCTGTGTCAGTCATCGGCATGTGACCTTGCATGCCCGGTGCAGATATCCTGTTCGACCCTACCCACCGCGAACCGCCCGCAGGTGGGTCAGGGCTGAATCGTAGGTGAAGCCGTGTCGGGAAAAGGCATGTGCGATTGCGGTATTCGCGTCGCGGAGTATCGCGAGCAACAGGTGCTCATTTCCAAGAAAGCGGCCATTGAGTGCGGCGACTTCTGCCACAGCGAGCTCAACTATTTCGCGCTCTCCAGGCGTGGCCGGAAGGACAACGTCTCCGAAGCGAGGATGGCCTTGAGGAGGTAATTGTTCCTCGAGCTCGTGCCGCAACGTGTGGAGATCGACTCCCCCTCGTTGAAGCGCGCCAACAGCAGGATTCTCCGCTTCGCGAAGTATGCCCAATGCGATGTGAGTCGCGTCGAGATCGTCGTGTCCCCTCCCGGCGGCGATTCCGCGCGCGATGGACAGCGAGACATAGGTGCGACTCGTGAACGGATATGTAATCGTGTCCGGCACTCCATTGCAGGGGATCAAACTTGCTGTCAATTTAGCCTATCCTGCGCAGTTCGATTACGTCCGGTTCGGCGATCGGCATCGTGAAGCGTGCCGCGAACCACTCGTCGCCCGGGCGACGTTCAAACGGAAAGAAAATGCCGGACATCTGGATTCAACTCGAGAATCATCCCTGGGACGTTTGCCCGTCCCTGCCGATTGACCGCATGACTTCGGCCGGCACTCTGCCAGTTGGCCCATTGAAACAGGTAATGCTCCGCTCTCCTGTTACCGGCGTGACACGCACCGTCCGTGTTAACGAGCCGACCGACAGCGATGCTCTGATTCTGCGCCGCTACACGAAGGACTGGAAGGCGCCCGATGATCGCAAGGTCAATCCATGGGACCTCAACGAGCCTGACCCCACCGACGCGGGAACCATGGGAACCATCCCGGGCCCGACTATCGAATGCAACGTGGGCGATACCCTGCGAATCCACTTCCGCAACGCCGACATGCGGACAACTCCAGCGGCGCCGTGGGACCGGACCGCGGAGCTGCTTTCGGAGGCCAAACGCACACACTCGCTTCACCCGCATGGAGTTTCATTTCCGTCGAAATACGACGGGGCATACCCCCTGTCACCGCCTGACCCCGACCAGCCGATAGAGCCGAGTGAGCGCCCGTTCTGGGATGGCATCGGCGTGACGGGACCGTTCAAGCAAGGCGATCGCGTACCGCCAGCGGGCTCGTTCACGTATATCTGGCAGGCACGCGGCCCGGCCAGCGCCGGCGTGTGGATTTACCACGACCACTCCATCTGCGACGAGAGCACCGCCCGCGGGGCAATTGGTCTCATCGTAGTCCACAATCCGGCCGATAAACTCAACGAGGTGGAGATTACCCCCGCCCGGCTCCCGGACGGATCCTGGACTGGTTCGCCCCTGATCAGAAAATCGATCCCGGTCAAAAGCGGAA
>JBDSPG010000251.1:0-11025 GCA_039912685.1 Longimicrobiales bacterium
GTTCATTGCGACGAGGCGCGGACCCGGCTCGGCGCGCACGAAATTCCATTTCCGTGCGGTCGGGAAGCCGGCACCACCGAGACCACGCAGTGTTGCGCTGTCCACCGCTGCAATGACGTCGCCAGCAACACGCCGTTCCTCGACACAGTCCGCGAGCAGCTTGTAGCCACCGGCCCAGCGGTATTCCCCGTACGCGATGTACTGCGCAACAACCGGCTCGACTGCGTTCGCCAGCAACGCTTCATCCACAGCGGCAACGGACGCGTTATCAATAGGATTGCGGCCCACGACAGCGACAGGCGCGTGCTCGCAGCGTCCGACGCACGGTGCAGCAATGACGCGAACACCATCATGACGGTCGGCGAGCTCATGCAGTAGTGCATTTGCGCCGGCGAGATGGCACGAAATGGATTCGCACACGCGGATCGTAACCGGTGCAGGCTGCGTTTCGCCGTCGCGGAGGACATCGAAGTGATGGTAGAACGTCGCGACCTCGTATACTTCCGTCTGCGCGAGACCGAGCTGCTCGGCGAGTGCGGCCATGTGCGGTGTCGAGACGCTGCCGTAATGATCCTGGATGCGGTGCAGGTGCTCGATCAGGAGATCGGCGCGCAACGGCAGATCCTGCGTGACATGCCGTACTTCCACGGCCGCGCCCTCATCGACCTGGCGTCCTTTCGGAACGGCGCGCATGCGCAGGCCGCCACCGCCACCATTTCCACTGCGCTTCCTTTTACCGTTCATTCATGTCTCACTTCGTCCGTCTGGTCACACCGAGCGACAGCTGCGCCTGACTGAAGCCCGTGCGCAATGGTGTATAACAATCGGTACATTTCGACGGTTCGCGAATCTGACGTAACGCAGTACCGAACAATGTCACAGCCCATGGCCCCGACACAGCGCGAGTCGCTTCGACAGCAACACCCGCGGTGATGGAGCCCTGGTTGCCTGAAACCGCACCCGGCGCATCGAGACCATCGCGTGTTTCGCGGACAAATGATGCAGCCATCCGGGGCATCACGGAAATCTCCGTGCCGTGAAGTGCGCCGAGGGCGTACCGTCGCCCGATGTAGAAGCGGCGGAACCCCTGGAAAACGCGAGTCTGTTGCGGCAGACACAGACCCGCTTCGTCACAATAAATTGCGTCGCCGTATGGCGAATCCAGGCGCGTGCCAGTGCCGCGCAGATCTTCATAGCCGAAGACCCAGAGCCGCCCGATCGAGAGCCCGAAACCACTCACGGGAACTGTTGGTGTGCTCGCGTGCGTCCGCGCGTGCGACAGGTACACGAACGCCTGAGCCTGGCAAGGCGCGGCAGCGGCACAGCCCGCCATGATGGCGAGGGCGGGAATCAATGACCGAAGACCGGTCACCAGGGTGAACTTCCAAGGCATGAGCACAGTGGCAACGTAGGCAGTCGGCGCGTGGAATGGAACAGGCTCCCTTTATAGGGCTCGTTCCGGACCTCAGTGAGACCCCGGGTCAGCCGATCGAATCGAGACACTCGCCGATCGACTGCGCGATGCACGTGAAGGAAGGAGTGTCACGCAGCGTGTACAGACTCGCCTCGGTGAGGCGCAGCGCCATGAGAAGATCAAGAAAGCGCGAGACATGATCCGTCTCGAACGCAACGACGAACTCCTGGTCATCGAGCCCATAGCTGTACGTGGTGTTGAGCTTCACATCGGGCCACTCGTGTCCGACGCGGATGTGCTCGTCCATCATCCGCTGTCTCTCTTCGTGGGAGAGACCGTACCACGCGCGCGCCTTCACGAATGGATACACGAACAGGTACTTCGACCCCTGCGGATTGATCGCGATGCGCGCGCGATCCAGGATCTCGTCGCCACCGTACTTGGCAAGGTATTCCGCTTCGTAACGGTTCTCGTAGATCGAGCGGCGGGTCAGCGCAAAAAGGGAATGCGGGCGGGTCAGGTAGCCGCCTAAACCTGTGCGCAGGACCTGCGTGCTCAGCTCCTGCAGTTGATCGTAGTCGCGCGACGCCTGCCACAGCATGAAGTCGCAATCGCCTCGAGTACCGACCATGGAATAGGAATAGACCATCGACGTCCGGCCCGCCTCGCGGATGACGTTGACGAACTCTTCCTTATGGGCGTTTCGTTCCTCCGCAGGAAGGCGGCGCCAGGACGGATCGACCTGGTAGAATGCGAACTTTACGAACTCGCGTTCCTTGCCCTTCTCCTGCTCCTGCCTGATTCGTTCTATCGCCTCGGCGTCAAACGCCGGGCGCTTCGGAAACCCCGGGCGCACGCCCCGGGGCTGGGTCATATCGGAATCTGACATCGGTTCCCTGCTGTTGAGTGACGGCAGGAAGTTGTCGGGAGGCAGCGGTATGGTCAACCGGAGCCAGTTCCGGGTCTGACTAACGCAAAAACCCGGGAGTCAGCAGCAGCACCAGATACACCCCATACACTGCGGCCAGCAGTGCGCCCTGCCATCGGCTGATGCGCATGCCTGTCACCAGTATCGGGTAGAGCAGGATTGTCGCGCCGAGCATCCAGACCATGTCACTCCCGAGCATTGCGGCCGAGATCGGAATCGGCCGAATGAGCGCAGTGATGCCGAGAATACCGAGGATATTGAAGATGTTGGACCCGATCATGTTCGCGACGGCTACGTCGGGCTGATTGCGGCGCACGGCGATAATGCAGGTCGCAAGCTCTGGCATGCCGGTGCCGGCGGCCACAACGGTCAGTCCGATCACGCGCTCGGTCATACCTGCCATGCGCGCGATCGTCGTTGCACCCTCCAGAAGCAGCCTGCCGCCCACGATGAGCGCGAACAAACCCACGGTCAACAGCACCACGGCACCAAGCGCGCGGGGTTCCACCACGGGCCCGCCGACTCGATCCTCGACCGCCTGCGTGTGTTGCTTCACCTCGGCCGACGTCACCTCCCGTTTCGCGAGACGCACTGCGTATCCCATGAAGAGGATCAGCGCCGTAACAAAGATCCCCGCCTCGATCCGCGAGATCATGCCATCCCGCATCGCTAGCAGACAGGCACACGTCGCCGCGAACATGAACGGCCACTCCATTCTCACCGCGCTGCCGCGCACGGGCAATGCGAAAATCATCGCAGTCACACCGAGCGTCAGGGTGATATTGAAAATGCTGGAGCCGACCACATTCGCCACGGCAATTTCCGACTGGCCACGCATCGCGGCGACGAAACTGACAACGAGCTCGGGGGTGGATGTGCCGATCGCAACTACCGTGAGGCCAATGACTGCAGGCGTGACTCCTGCCAGCCGGGCAATCCCCGTTGCCCCTCGCACCAGACTTTCACCGCCGCCAGCGAGAAAGGCGAGGCCGAGCAGGATAAGGCCGATGGCCGTAATAGGGTGCATGCGCCCGATCGTAGGTTTCACACATCAATGGTAAGGCAGTACAATATGGTGACGGATTCGCGAGGTCAGTGCAATCCGTAAGGGGATACGACAATGACGAAAATTGCCTTCCGCCCGATGCGCCTGGAAGATCTGCCACTCATGCACGAGTGGCTCGGCCGGCCGCATATCGCCTCGTGGTGGGATGGCCTGCCGACGCTGGACGAAGTCATCGCGGATTACCGGCCGGTCATCAGCGAAGACGGCCCGCACAAATGCTACTTCGCGGTCGCCGATGGTGAGCCGATCGGATTCATCCAGTCCTATGTTCCAGCGCTCGCACACGCCGAAGGCTGGTGGCTCGACGAGCACGACACTGGTGTGCGCGGCATTGACCAGTTTCTCTGCGACAGTGAATCACTGGGAAAGGGCCTTGGCACAGCCATGGTGTCGGCGTTCATTGACTACTTGTTCGAGGATCCGGCGGTCACGCGGATACAGACTGACCCGTCACCCGAGAACGCGCGCGCGATCCGCTGCTATGAGAAAGCGGGATTCCATGCGACGGGGGTCATCGAGACGCTCGACGGTCGCGCCCTCCTGATGTACTGCGACCGGCCCTCAAGGAGAGTGATTCGATGAGCATTGAGAACACCGCCGCCGCAGCACCCGTGCGCGAACGCATCCAGGCGCTGGATGTGTTGCGCGGTGTTGCCGTTGGCGGAATTCTCCTCGCAAATGTGCTCGTCTTCTTCGGCCTGACGTTCCTGCCGGCAGAGCGCGCAGCGGCGATGTCGAGCGCCTCGCGTGACAGCATCACGCTGCTGATCGAGCACGTGTTCGTCGATGGAAAATTCTATTCCGTGTTCTCGCTACTGTTCGGCATCGGGTTCGGCGTGCAGCTGTCGCGCGGTGGCGATGCGGCACTGCCGCGATTCAAGCGACGCCTGCGCATTCTGCTCGGCATCGGCGCGGTCCACGCGCTGCTGGTCTGGGCGGGTGACATCCTGCTGGTGTATGCACTTCTCGGCTTCACACTGCCGTGGTTCGAGCGGAAAACGGACCGCGAGCTGCTGCGAGGGACCGTCATCATGCTCGCGATTCCGACCGCACTCTACATAATCGGCCTGGTGCCGTGGATGCTGCTCGCCCCGAACGCGGCACCGCCCGCACCTGGCGGCGGAATGCCGCCGTCGGTGCTCGGGATCTTCGAGGCCATTGGTACCGGCGGGTTCAAGGAAGCGCTCATCGGGAACCTGGTCTTCTTCGTCGGCCGCTGGCTCGACCTCGTTGCCACGGTTCGCTTCCCGAAGGTTCTCGGGATGTTCGTTCTGGGACTGTGGGCCGTCCGCACCGGCATCGCGCTGCGGCCCGAAGAGCACCGGGCCGTTCTGCGGCGATGGTGCCTGCTGGGTTGGGGCATCGGACTTCCGGCGAACATCGCCGCCACTTGGGCAGGTCAGCACTGGGCGTATCTGCCGCCCTCGGCCGGAGGACTGTTCGGCGTCATTATGGCGGCGATCGGGGTGCCGATGCTCGCACTGGGATATGCCACCACGGTCGCGCTCCTCGTGGTCAATGGCTGGCGGATCATGCGGGTCTTTGCGCCCGTCGGGCGGATGGCCCTGACCAACTACCTTATGCAATCCGCGATCTGCGTCCTGCTCACCCGGGGCTTCGGCTTCGGCCTCTGGTGGCAGGTCGGCGCCACTGCGGCCATGGGGGTGGCGGCTGCGGTTTTCCTGGTTCAGATCCTGGCCAGCACCCTCTGGCTCTCGAGGTTCCGGTTCGGCCCGGCGGAATGGGTCTGGCGCCGGCTCACGTACGGCCGGCCGATCTGAGGGGGTGGGGCCAGTCCCCAACTTCGGTTATACTCCAGCCTGGCAGTTCTAAAATGGGCGGATAAAGAGCACGGAGCAGGGTCATGGCGAAGAGGAAGCACACCTACGAACGGGCAAAGCGGAAGCGTCGCGCACTGCGTGCGCGCCTGGCCGAGGCACGTGAGATGAAGGCGGAGATGGCGGCAGAGACAGCCGCCGCTGACAGCGCCGAGGCGCCGCGCGAGTAATCGCAAAGGATCCGCCGCCCACCCGGGCAGAAAATGCGACACGTGCCCAACGCGCGTGTCGCATTCATCATTCTGGAATCGAACGCGCGATGCCACTGCGCATTCCGGGCGTTTTTCAAGCCGTCGAAATGATCGGCATGTTCGTCAGTTGTTGAACGACTGCAGCAGTGCGCGCATGCGTCCGCCGCTGATGCAGTTGCCGCCGCCGGCCCTCTTGCCACCGAAGAATCCAGCCTTCGACACGTCGAACATCGCCGCCTCGCTCGGGTAGCGGACCAGCGTGCTTCGCGTCTTTGCGAGCCATGTGTCATAGTCGTCGCCTGCACCGAACACGACGTTTTGCAGGCTGATGCAGGAAGCGATGCTGTTGAAAGTCGCGAACATCTCCCAACGCATGCCACGAACCGCAGCGGGGTTTACGGCATACGCCGGCATCATCGCGATGCTGCTCGAAAAGCCCGGGTCGGGCGTTACGATCTGCGCGACCTCGATCGCCCGCTCCGCGCCCTCACGTTTCGCTTTCATCAGGTCGGCCTCCTGCGTGCGACCTGTGGAACGGTAGAACTGCTCGAGTGACGTAATTGCTGTGTTGAGCAGTACGTTGCCAATGAGACCCTCGATCAGTGTGTTCCCCTCTTCCATGATCAGGAATCCTAACGACACCGCCTCGCGGAGCGTGCGCTCCGCGTCTGCGTCCCGGCCCTCCAGGTGTTCGATCGCAGCCTTGCCGATATGCATGTACGTAGCGACGCGCAATGGGCCGAACTTCGGAATCGGCAGCGATGCAGCCGTCAATGTGTCGGGAAGCGGCAGGTTGAATCGCGCACCCGCGAGGTCGGCGTGCACGGCACGTCCGGCAATCGCGAACTCGGCATGCGCCGGATGCTTTGCGCTTTCCGCCAGGTATGCGCGCTCATCCGGCTTCAACGAGTCCGCCATGAACAGTCGGCCGCCCGCGAGAGCACTTGTGATATCGAAGCCGGCGGGCGCCTTACCCCAATCCTCGTAACGAACGGCGGGAGCCTTCAGAAATGAGCTGGGTGACGGTGCCCGTCCAATGCCGGATAGGTTCGCGATGGCAATACCGGCTGCAGCCGGTGTTATCGACGAGTCAAACGGTGCGCGGTAGTCGCGCATCGCATCAGCAGTCGCGAAACGTTCCAGCGTCTTGCCAAAGCGAGGCGTCGCGATGGATGCGAGTACGGGCCCCATCGCGGCAGACGACAGGATGGCGGTCACGGGGATCGCGAGCAGTACCGCAGGAATGACAACCGCAACGGCGAGCGCAATGAGACTGCGTGGCCGTACCACGCGCCGGCTCGCGACCGCACTGTCATCGGCGATAAGCGCAAGACTCTCCGTCCATTCAGCGGCTTCCTCGCTTACGACTGCTTCAACCGCCGTCGCCTTGCCTTTGTGCAGGCGTCGGAGCTTCAGACGTTCGACACTGCGTGCGACGCTACCTACGATCAGCAGGACGCAAGCGGGGAACAGTGTGAGCATCCAAACCCCCGTCGCACCAAATACGTCTGCTGATGCGAGCAGAATTGCGACCGCGAGACCGAGTGGAATCCACAGCGATGCCGCGAGATAGCACGCCGCGCTGGTGATGCGCATCACGAGGAGTTTGTGCCGCTCGGTGGGCGGCATGTCAGCAAACGCGCGCGCACCCTGGAGCACAAAACCGCTGTCGTTCGATTGATCCGTGGCCACTGTTGCGATGGTGCCGATACCGTGACCCAGGCGGGATGCTGCGGCTGCAATGCGGAGGAGTCGCGAGAGATGCCAGCTGGCGGAGAGCAGAATAATGAATGCGACGGATGTCGTCGCAATCGGAATCCACCAGCTCTGACCGAACGCGCCAAGGCTGTAGTAGGGCTGCGGAGTGGCGATCGCGAGCAGCAGCGGAATCGCGAGGAGTACTACTCCGATGGCGAGCTCAGCAATCACGGGCCAGGCCCGCCCCTGCAGCGCTTCGAGGCCCGGCGGCGGCCAGGGGAGTCGGGGGATCCGAACGGAAGCATTCTGAAGCTCCGCCCTTGTGGCGTCTGTCATCGTGTCCATCCCGGTCTAGGTTGACTGCCTGTTTCCCAGCGGAATCACGTGCGGTATGATGTGGAGAGCAGCCTCACACCGAACAGGGGGAAACCATGCAGCTCGGCATGATCGGTCTCGGCCGGATGGGCGCGAACCAGGTTCGTCGCCTCATGCGCGGCGGGCATGAATGCGTTGTCTATGATGTGTCCGCGGATGCCGTAAAAACAATGGTCACGGAGGGAGCAACGGGGACGACGACGCTCGACGCGTTCGTCGCTGCACTCTCCAAGCCCCGCGCCATCTGGGTGATGGTTCCTGCGGCCGTCGTCGACAGTACGCTGGAAGGTCTCGTCGACAGACTGGATGCGGGTGACATTATCATAGACGGCGGCAACTCCTACTACCGAGATGACATCATGCGCGCGCAGCGGCTCAAGGAGCGCGGATTGCACTATGTCGATTGCGGCACGAGCGGCGGCGTATTCGGTCTCGAGCGCGGCTACTGTCTGATGATCGGCGGCGAGACGGACGTCGTGAAGTATCTCGATCCGATCTTCGCCACACTCGCGCCCGGTGCCGGCTCGGTGTCGCGTACACCCGGTCGCGAAGAACGCAGTGGAACCACCGAGCAGGGGTACCTGCACTGCGGTCCGCACGGCGCCGGCCACTTCGTGAAGATGGTGCACAACGGGATCGAGTACGGGATGATGGCCGCGTTCGCGGAGGGTCTGAACATCCTTAAGCATGCGGACATCGGCAAACGCGATCATGCTGCGGACGCGGAGACCACACCGCTCCGCAATCCCGAGTTCTTCCAGTATGACTTCGATCTTGCGGATATAACGGAATTATGGCGACGGGGTAGTGTCGTTTCATCATGGCTGCTGGACCTCACGGCCGCGGCGCTCGCGCGTGATCCGATGCTCGATAAATTCGAGGGTCGCGTCTCCGACTCCGGCGAGGGCCGCTGGACACTCGAGGCGGCGGTTGAGGAAGCCGTTCCCGCTCACGTTCTCGCGGCAGCGTTGTTCGAGCGGTTCAGCTCGAGAGGTGAGGCCGATTTCCAGGATCGCGTGCTTTCTGCGATGCGCTTCGGGTTCGGGGGACATCTGGAGAAAGGCGCCAAATAATGCAGCCGCGATCCGACGTACTGGTTCTCTTCGGCGGAACGGGTGATCTCGCACGCAAGAAAATTTATCCCGCTCTGCTGGACCTCGTGCGTCATGGCAAACTGAAAGTTCCCGTTGTTGCAGTTGCGCGGTCCGGCTGGACGAAGGAGCTGCTGCAGGAGCGTGTGCAGAACGAGCTTGCTGTGCGCGCGGAGAAGGATCCGGAATCACTGGAAAAGCTGATTTCACTGCTCACGTACGTAGAAGGTGATTATCGCGACGCTGCGACATTCGAACGGCTCCGTGAAGCACTCGGCGGTGCGCAGTATCCGCTGCATTACCTCGCGATACCGCCCGAAATGTTCGCAACCGTTGCCGCAGGTCTCGGCGCATCAGGCTGCGCGCAGGGTGCACGAATCGTCGTAGAAAAACCGTTCGGCCGCGATCTCGCCTCGGCCATCGCATTGAACGCAACACTGCTCGAAGTCTTCAGCGAATCGCAGATCTTTCGCATCGATCACTACCTCGGCAAAGAGTCGGTGCAGAATCTGCTCGTATTCCGCTTCGCGAACGCATTCCTCGAGCCGATCTGGAACAACCGGTTCGTGAAGAGCGTGCAGATCACAATGGCGGAGCGGTTTGGCGTGGAAGGGCGCGGCATGTTTTACGAACAGGCGGGCGCCATCCGCGATGTCGTGCAGAACCATTTACTGGAAGTTGTCTCGTACCTCTCGATGGATCCGCCCGAGTCGGCGAAGATCGGTGACATCCATGACGAACAGCTGAAAGTGCTGCGATCGGTGGCGCCGTTGACGGCTCGCGAGGTCGTGCGCGGCCAGGTGCGCGGTTACCTGGATGAAAAGGACGTCTCGCCTGATTCGACAGTGGAAACATACGCTGCGCTGCGATTGCACATTGATTCGCAGCGCTGGAACGGCGTGCCGTTCCTCATACGCACCGGGAAATACCTCGCCACGACCGCAACGGAAGTGCTCGTGACTTTGCGCGACGCACCTCTGACCCAGATCGCGGGTGGTGAGCCCAATTACGTGCGATTCCGATTGAGTCCCACGATCGAGATTACGATAGGTGCGCGCATCAAGAAGGGCGGGGACGCACTGGTGTCCGAGCCGGCTGAGCTGAACATGGTGGACAATACGCCCGATGATGGCATCGAGCCGTATGACCGCCTGCTCGGTGATGCCATGGCCGGCGACAAGACGCTCTTCGCACGCGAAGACTTCGTTGAGGCCGCATGGGCTGTGGTGGATCCCATTCTTGGAGACGCCGTTCCGCTGTCACATTACAACCGCGAAACGTGGGGGCCGGCAGAGGCGGATGCGTTAGCCCGGGACGTGGGCGGCTGGCATGTACCGAAATCGTGATCCACGGGCCCCCCAACGTCACAGAATTACCCATGCGTTACGAAAGGTAACGCCCAAAACTTCCCAGTTGCTCCGAATCGGGCTGCCAAAGACAGGGGGAAATCCTCTTATATCTTTCTCTCCCAATGATAAATCACAAAATTTCACGAGTGGTATGCGCATTGCCATAGGAGGCGTCCAGCAGCCGATCGCTTTCTGACTCGGCTGCCCACGGCAAGCATGACAGCTTTACAGGCCGAGGACGGCCGGACCGCCCAATGATGGGCAAGTTACAAGGACGTTGATGTGATCCACTGATGGGTCACATTCTCATTCCTTCCGACACAGGCACCCCGGCCGCGAGGCCGGTCCGCAAAGTTCCGGGTCTTCCCCCGTGGAGATGGCCGAACTACCGAAGAAGGTCGCAGCCGGCGGCGCTGCCGGCGACCTAAATGTTGATGGAGACATACCATGAAAAAGTTCTTCGCAAAGGGTGCTACGGCACTCGCAATCCTCGCGCTGCTGACAGCATGCAGCGAACCGACGTCGACGGACCTGACGTCGACGGAAGGCCTCTCGCAGTCCGCGGCCCCCATGGCCAGTGCTGTAACGGCCGCCTCGTTCACCTCGGTCACCTCCCCGGCACCCGGCACAATCGTCGCTACGTTCGGCGAGGCCGGTGCGAGCAAGAGCTACAATGTCAAACTCAGCCCGGGTGGCGGCGTACACCACGTCCCGGCTGCTCAGCTCGTGAACGGCCTTGGCTCGACGTCGTGGGAGGGCCTGGACGCCGGCACCTACGAGTTGTGCATTAAGGTTGAGGGCGTCGGTGGCCCGTTCGGCAACTGCCGCACGATCTCCGTTGAGGCCCCGGCTGTTGTGCTCACCGCACAGACGATCGCGTTCGGACCGCTTGGTGATCGCACATACGGCGCTGGCACATTCACTGTCAGCGCGACGGGCGGCGGTTCGGGCAATCCGGTGACGTTCTCGGCAGAGGGCGACTGCACCGTGAGTGGTAACGTCGTAACCATCACAGGCGCTGGTAGCTGCACAATCACAGCGTCGCAGAATGGAAGCGCAACGCACTCTGCTGCAG
>JBDSPG010000373.1:0-8100 GCA_039912685.1 Longimicrobiales bacterium
ACCGGGCCGCGGGTTCGCGGAATCGCCCGACCGCGCAGTATCGCCGGCGGAACATCCGGCACTCAGCATTAGCGTTACGCACAACGTCGCATAAAGAAACGCCGAACCGCAGACGCGTTTCATTTCAGCGACGCCCCGGCTTCCGCTGTGTGAGCAATCGGTATGCATTGAAGTGACGGATCGCGGAACGCGCATCGCCCGTAGCCTCATGGAGACGCGCCAGGTTGAAGTGCGCGTCGGCAAGATTGGGATCGGCGGCTACGGCGCGCTCGTAGGCGGAAAGCGCTTCGATGATTTCGCGACGGTTCTCGAGAATCAGTCCGAGGTTGTACGCTGCGAATGCATTCTCCGATGAATCGAGTGCGGCGCGATACTGTTCCTCCGCATCCTCGAGCCGGCCATCCTCATGAAACAGTCTGCCGAGATTGACGCGCGCATCCGAATGGTCCGGCGCGAGTTCGATTGCCTGGATGTACGCGCGCGCGGCTTCGACAACCGACACCGCCTCGAGATCGATTGCCAGCGTATACCACTCATCGGCGCTGCGCTCGCCTGGCGCTTCCTCCGCCCGGTCGGCGGCGCCGCGTGCAAGCGGCTCGACGGACGTCGCGAAATCCGCAACCTGGAAGTCGATGTGAAACTGTCCGGACTCCGGCTCCCACGGTGCACCGCCATCCGATACGACGATGTCTTCACCGATCGCCGTGATGCGCAACTCGGTAAGTGATCGACCCTGGGGCAGCTCGTCACGCAGTTTCGCGAGCGCTGTTGTGATCTTGCGTGCAGGCACGCGCGCGCGAACCAGTGCTGCTGCAGTTCGAAGCAGCACCAGGTCCTGGAAATCGAAGCGGTATTCGTTTTGTGGACCACGCGCAGGAGTGAAAAAACCGGATCGCGCGTATGAGCGTATCTGACCTTCCGTAAGTCCTAACAGGCTGGCGACGTCACGGGTGGTGTACCCTTTCACATCGCTACTTGGATCCGCCCGCCGCCTTGCGCCGCGGTGCGGGCGCCTTCTCTTCTGCTGCGTCCGAGCTCGACGACTTCTTCTTCGGCGTCTTCGCTGCCGTGGACGGCGCGCCGGACTTTGCCAGACTCGCCTTCAACGCTTCCATAAGATCGATGATCTGCGTCTGCGGCTGTTCCGTCGTCGCCTGCGTGATGTCCTCGCCCTCGATCTTCATCTGGATCAGCTCGAGAACACGATCACGCACATCATCCTTGTACTGCGCAGGATTGAACTCGTCCGTTGCGACCTGCTGAATCAATTGCACCGCGAGCTCGAGCTCCTTCGGCTTGATGTCCGCATCGCCGAGCGGTACTTCATCGAAGGAACGAACCTCGTGAGCATACTTCAACTGCTCCATCACCATACCTTCGCCGCGAGGCGACAGCAGCACGAGATACTGCTTGCCACGCGCTGCGTAACGGCCCAGGGCCGACAGGTTCGTCGCAGTCATCGCTTCCGAAAGAAGACGGTACGCACGATCGCCGCCCTTGTCGGGGCCCAGATAGTACGGTTTGTCCACGAAGGCACGATCCACCTTCGAGGCCGGCACGAACTCCACGATTTCGATCGTGTTGTCGGCTTTCACCTCGAGTGCTTTCAGCTCTTCAGGATTGAACAGGACATACTGGTCGCGGGCGAACTCGTAGCCCTTCACCATGTCCTCGCGCTCGACCACGGTACCTTCGCGGGAGCAGATGTACTGTTGCTTCAACCGCGAACCACAATCCTTGTGGATCCAGTTGAAGGTGAGGGCGGCAGTCGTGTCCCCAGCGGAATACAGCTTCACCGGGACGGACACCAGCCCGAACGAGATCGTTCCCGATCCAATCGCGCGTGCAGTCATAGGGGGGTCCACTATACCGCGGACGGCTTTGCGGGACAAGGGTGATCTCGTCCGGTGTGGGCGACCCACCCTATATTGAGGGTCTGTCGAACTGCGAGGAGTACACGATGAAGGGAACAACGTTTGACAGAGAGCGCGGTGAATCGTGCAGCGGGCCATGACGAGTGATGCCTAAGCCCACCCACCTCGATCTCGATGCGTACCGAGCGAAGCGGTCGGCCGGCGGAACGCCGGAGCCATTCGGCAAGCTGCGAACGGATGCAGATGATGCATCCGAGCGGCTCGTCTACGTCATGCAGAAGCACAATGCCACACGCCTGCACTACGATTTGCGTCTCGAGGTGGATGGAGTTCTGAAGTCGTGGGCCGTGCCGAAGGGTCCGTCCTATGATCAATCGGTCAAGGCGCTGGCCATGCAAACCGAGGATCATCCGCTCGAGTATGCGCAGTTCGAGGGTGTCATTCCGAAAGGCAATTACGGTGCGGGTGAAATGATCGTGTGGGATCGCGGCCACGTAGTGTGGCTGGAAGAGCCGCACGCCGGTTTCGCGAAGGGCAAGCTGTTGTTCGAGCTGTACGGTCACAAGCTCCGCGGCAGGTGGACGCTCGTAAAGATCAAGAAGGCCGAGACCGAATGGCTGCTGATCAAGGAGCGTGATTCGCTCGAGGGGAAGGGTCTCGCGCCGCTGCCGGAGGAGTCGGTTCTTTCAGGCCTGACGATCGAGGATCTGCATGAGGGTCGTGATGTGTCGGCGCCCATCATCGCGGAGCTGGAAGGGCTCGGCGCTCCAGAGCAAGAGCTGCGCGGCCCGGATGTAACGCTGATGCTCGCATCGAGCGCTGCGAAGCCGTTCTCCCGGGCCGGCTGGCTTTACGAGCTCAAGTATGATGGCTATCGCATGCTCATCGAGCGCGATGGCGAGTCCGTGCGACTGCTGTCACGCAATGGCAACGACCTGACGTCATCGTTCCCTGACATTGTCGCGGCCGTCGCTGCGCTGCCGCACCGCCGGTTCATCATGGATGGCGAGGTCGTGGTGCAGGACGCGGGCGGACTGCCGCGCTTTCAGCTGCTGCAGAAGCGCGCGCGAGTGAGTAATCCCGGCGAGGTCGCGCATTATTCGCGTGCGTTGCCCGCGACCATGTATGCGTTCGACATGCTGTCGTATGCCGGTCATGACATGCGATCGCTCGCGCTGCGCGACCGCAAACGCCTGCTGGCGATGGTGCTGCCGTCGGTCGGTACTTTGCGTTACTCAGAGCACGTCGAGGAGCGCGGTGTCGACTTTTTCGCCGCGGCTGAAGCGATGGGGCTGGAAGGGATGGTCGCGAAGAAGGCCGACTCGCCCTACCGCGGCGGGCGTGCGACGGAGTGGGTGAAGGTACGTGCGAGCCGGAGCGGCGACTTCGTGATCGCGGGTTTCAAGAAGTCAGCGCGCGCGCGCGGCTTTGGCTCGTTCCATGTCGCGGCGTATCGCGGCGGCGTGCTGCGTTATGCGGGGTCCGTCGGCACCGGCGTTACGCCCGCGATGATCGAAGCCGCGTGGGCGCGCGTGAAGGATACTGCGCTCGATGCGCCCGCGTGCGAGGGTGCGCCGAAGACGAAGGATGATGTGTGGGTCGCACCGATCCTCGTGTGCGAAGTGCGCTTTCTCGAGTGGACGGAAGCCGGCAACCTCCGTCACCCGGTATTTCTTCGCATGCGCGATGACAAGGCGCCCGCGGAGTGCGAGTACCAGCCATCGGACGCGATCAACCTGCCGGAGCCCGCGGAATCGGCCGCGGCCCCTGAAGTAAAGCTCACGAATACTGACAAGATCTTCTGGCCCGAGGATGGCTACACCAAGGGAGATCTGATCGAGTACTACCGGTCGGTCTCGCCGTGGCTGCTTCCATTCCTGCGGGACCGGCTGGTTGTCCTCACGCGTTTCCCGGACGGGATCCACGGCAAATCGTTCTTCCAGAAGGACGCGCCGGGATACGCGCCGTCATGGCTGCGCACGGAAACCGTCTATAGCGAGGGGTCCGAACGGGACCTGGACTATTTCATTGCCGAGGATGAGCGGTCGCTGATTTTTCTTGCAAACTCGGGGTCGATCCCATTACACATCTGGGCGAGCCGTGTCGCGACGCTGGAACGCCCGGACTGGTGTGTGCTCGATCTGGATCCCAAAGGCGCGCCGTTCACCAACGTCGTCACAGTCGCCCTGGCGGTGCGCGCGCTGTGCGAGGATATCCGACTGCCGTGCAGCATCAAGACCAGCGGTTCTTCAGGCCTGCACGTGTTGATCCCGCTCGGCCGCCAGTGCACGCACGACCAGTCGAAAGTCATCGGCGAACTGCTCGCACGGGCGGTGGTACATGAAGTGCCCGACATCGCCACAATCACGCGAGTCATCTCGAAGCGCGAAGGGAAGGTGTACATCGACTATCTGCAGAACGGCCACGGCAAGCTGCTCGTCGCGCCGTACAGTGTTCGGCCGCTTCCGGGTGCGCCCGTTTCCACACCGCTCGCATGGCACGAGGTCGATCATGCCCTGGATATCCGCACGTTCACAATCAGGAACGTGCCGGAGCGTCTTGCTCGTCAGAAGACGGACACGTTCGCGAGTGTGATCGAGGAAGTGCCCGACCTGGTGACGGCGCTGGCGGCACTGCAGCAGCGAGTGCGTTCGTGATCATCGCACCGCGCAAAACGGTCAGGAAGGTGCAACATGCAGACAGTTGACCAGAGCATCGACACCGGTCACGGCTTGGCCCCAGGACTGTGGCTGCGACCCGACGATGCAATTGCGACATACGTACTCGCACACGGCGCCGGCGCAGGCATGCGTCACACATTCATGCAGGCGATCGCGGAGCGTCTCGCGCAACGACGCATTGCAACGCTGCGCTACGAATTCCTGTACATGGCAAACGGCGGACGTCGACCGGACCGCGAAAATATTCTGCTCGACACGGTACGTGCAGCCGTTGCGCACGGACATGCGATCGCGCCCGACCTGCCGCTCATTGCGGGCGGCAAATCGATGGGCGGGCGCATGACATCACGCGCGGCCGCAGTAGAGCCGCTCGATACGAGCGCGATCGCATTCATCTGCTTCCCGTTGCACCCGCCGAAGCGTGTGTCGAGCGAACGCGCCGCGCATCTGCAGGATGTGAAGCTGCCGATGCTGTTCCTGCAGGGCACGCGTGATGACCTCGCCGATCTGCCTTCCATCACGAACGTAATCAATGGACTGGGTGATCGCGCGACCCTCCACGCCGTGGATGGAGCGGACCATGGATTTCATGTGTTGAAACGGTCCGGACGGGATGATGATGAGGTTCTCGATGAGCTCGCGGACACGATCGCACAATTCGCGGAGAAGTTCGCCGTTTAGCCCTCAAACAGCGCCGTAAACTCCGCGGCCAGCGCCGGACCCGTTCCCTCGTTTTCATGCTTAAAGAACGCGAACAGCTGCTTCCACGGCTGCGTGCGCAGCTTTTCCGCCCACGCCGCGAGCTCGCCCGGCTCGTAATTCACCTTCCGCAGCCGCGCATAACCCCACGATGCGGTTGCGACCATAGGCGTTTCCGCTTCCTCATCATGCGCGATCACCAGCGCCGCATCATGCGCGCGCAGCACTGCATACACTTCCTCATCAAGCCACGATGGGTTGCGGAACTCGAATGCGATACGGAGATCGTCCGGTGCAGCCGCGAGGAATGAGGCCAGCCGTTCATCATCACGCTTGAAGTTGGGCGGCAGCTGCACGAGCACGGGACCGATGTGCGTGCCGAGCGCCTTCGCAACCGTACAGAAGTAATCGAGCTCCGGCTCCACTTCCTTCAGCCGCTTGAAGTGCGTGATCTTCTGCGGCGCCTTGAGCACAAACGTGAAACCGGCCGGGACCTGATCGGCCCAGCCGGCTACCACGCTCTCGGTCGGCATGCGATAGAACGTGTTGTTGATCTCGACCGCCGGAAACTTTCCGGCGTAATACTTCAACATGTCTGCTGCCTTGATGTCAGCCGGGTAGAAGACGCCCTTCCACTCCTTGTAGGCGAACCCGCTCGTGCCGGCCAGCAGCTGCATGCGAACCTTTCATGAATGCTATCTCCCATTGTGCGCGACATGGAGGTCCCGCGCAATCGCTTCCCCACGCGCCGCTGTTCGGAGTCCAGTGCACCATGAATAGACCCCGACCGTCGATTCCGCTAAATTACGGGACGAAATTCACCCGGGAGAGACCATGCACCGATATCCAGAAATGATGATTGCGCCGATGCGCGCCGAGATTTCAGCCATGGGCGCCGAGGACCTGAAGACAGCCGAGGCGGTGGACGCGTTCATCGCGGAGTCCACAGGGAAAACGGCCATTATCGTGGTTAATTCGGTCTGTGGCTGTTCTGCCGGCAGCATGCGGCCCGGCCTCCGGATGGCGCTCGAGAAGGTTCGTCCGGACGCACTCGGTCAGGTATTCGCGGGTGCGGACCTCGAGGCGACGGAGCGAGCCCGCGAGCGCTTCCAGCCCTACCCCCCGTCCTCTCCGGCTATTGCGCTGTTCCGCGATGGCGAGCTGGTGTTCATGCTGGAGCGTCAGCACATCCAGGGTCAGATGCCCGAGCAGATCGCCAATTCGCTCGCGCAGGCTGTCGAGGCGAACGCCGCGGTGTGACCGATCGGCTCGCCCGGCAGGTCGGCTTCCTCATGGAGATCGACCGGCTCAAGACCATAATCCGCAACACCCGCCTCACGGACGGCTCCCGGGCCGAGAACAGTGCCGAGCACTCGTGGCACCTGGCCGTGATGGCGGTGACGCTGGCGGAACATGCACCTCCCGGAACCGATATCAATCATGCAGTGGAGCTGCTTCTGCTGCACGACCTGGTCGAGGTCGACGCGGGTGACACCGACTGTTACGACGCAGACGGTTACCGAACGAAGAAAGCACGCGAGTCATCGGCGGCGGAGCGGATCTTCGGTCTGCTGCCTGATGACCAGGCCGGCCGGTTGCGGGCTCACTGGGTGGAGTTTGAGGCGGGCGTTACGGCGGAGGCGGCTTTCGCAAACGCACTCGACCGTTTGCAGCCGCTGCTGCTCGTGCGTTACGCGCGGGATCGTGAGTGGTCACTGCGCGCGAAGACCCGTGAGCAGGTGCTGGGGCGCATGTCGCCTGTCGAGCACGGCGCGCCGGGGCTCTGGCCGATTGTCACGGAACTGATCGAAGATGCGTTCACGAGCGGACGCTTTGGGAGAACCGACTGAGATGAAGAACAGCTTCAGAATATTTTTTCTTGCGACGTCATTGCTGGCAGCCGCCCAATCTGCCGATGCACAGACACGTGCAAAGAATCTCGCGGCCGTAATCAGCACCGAC
The DNA here is from genome assembly GCA_039912685.1 of Longimicrobiales bacterium. Taxonomy (GTDB): domain Bacteria; phylum Gemmatimonadota; class Gemmatimonadetes; order Longimicrobiales; family RSA9; genus DASUXU01. The sequence goes on from JBDSPG010000373.1 coordinate 7,217, forward strand.
CGCGCATTCAACAAGCTCTCTACGGACAGCGCGCCGCAGCTTGCGTTCGACAGGTATCTAACGGCTGATGCGTGGTTGTTCCGTCCGCGAGCAATTCGCGCGTTGGAGTTCCGCCGCAAGCATCCGCTGCCGAAAGCGCTGATTCTGACGTGGTCACCGGAATTCGCCGATGTCTCCCGCGCGGGCGACCTCGCGTATACAACGGGCGGCTGGGCGTCCGCTTCGCGTCGACAGGATACGCAGGAACTGTTCGGCCAATACCTGACGATCTGGATGAAGCAGAAGGATGGTCGGTGGCTGGGAGTATTCAACGGCAGCGTTCGCACGCCCGGACCGGAGGGTAAGCCGCCGACGCTACACTCGCCGGCGCAGCCCTCAGCGTATGTGGGCAAACAGTCCCCGATGGTCGAGAAGAACAACCTGATCGCAGCGGACAACAGCTTCTCGAACATCGCCCGGCAGCGAGGCTACGCGGCGGCGCTGCGTCCGATCGCGCACGCGGACATCCGCACGCTCCGTCACACCTTCCACGCAATCGGCATCGACTCGATCCAGGTGACGCACAGCGGTGCGCGCGTGACGATGTGGATGCCCGTCGAGGCCGTGACCGCCGTGTCCGGGGACATGGGCTATACCCGCGGATCTTATGTGATCTCCCGACCGGATCAGTCCAACGAGGGAGGGGACTACATGCGGGTCTGGCGTCGCGACCGGAATGGCGTATGGCGTGTCATCATCGATATCCTTAGCACAGGCTGACCGGACACCCTCACCCAGGACCACACATGACGCCTCGCACCCGGACTCTCGCCGGTATTCTTTTTCTCCTCGCGATTCCGGGCGCACTCGGCGCCCAGCGGCCCGGCCGTAGCACATCACAACCG
>JBDSPG010000383.1:0-3892 GCA_039912685.1 Longimicrobiales bacterium
AGCTCCTGATGATGGTTGTCCGTGGTGATCAGGCTGAGCAGCCGTGCGAGGAGCGGCGCCACGGGTGTGCGGTCGATCTTGCGCGCGAGGCTGCCGGCAATGGCCTGCTGGAGCGCGCCATGGCGGCCCTTGTCGTTTACCTGCATGCCCGTGGCGAGCCCCGACGCCGCACTCCGCGCAATCATCCTCGCATGCTCCGGATCCCGCACCCACTCCAGGAGGTGCTCGGCGACTCCAGCCTTCTCCAGCTTCGCCGTCACAACTTCGGGCGAAAGGAAGTGGCGCTGAACGAAGCCGCCCAGGCTGCGGCCGACCTGATCCTTGCGTGCGGGAATGATGGCGGTGTGAGGGACCGGGATGCCGAGCGGATGCCGGAACAGCGCAGTGACTGCAAACCAGTCCGCGAGACCGCCGACCATTGCAGCCTCCGCCGTCGCCACCACATAGGCCAGCCAGGGATACCTGGACTGGAAGTACCTCGCAACAATGAGGACGACGCCCGACAGGACCAGAAGACCCGTCGCAATCGTGGTCATCCGTTTCAACCGTGCGCGGCGTTCCTCGTCCGTCCTGGCCGGTACGGCGGGTGCTATGGTGCTGATAAGGGACCCTGGTGCAGGTTCATACTGACGCTCCGGCCGCCCGCGGGTGAGGCAGGTTCCGAGCCTACAATTGGCGGCGCGCCGCATTTGTGCAACCTTACCGGGCGCGTTTTGTCGGGAATACCCCTACAAATCGTAGGGGTGCGGGCGACTGACAGCCGCGGCATGATGCCGCATACTTCAAACATGGCAACGCAACAGCTGACCGAGTCCGTGCGACGGATACCTCTTTTCTACAGATTGATCATTGCCAATGGCGCAGTTGCGGTCCTCGCCATTCTCGGCAGTGCAGCGCTGGTTGCGAACTCCGTTCGCGCCAATCCTCACGCCGACGCGGCACGGGTCGTTTGGCCGCTCATCCTCGCCGCGATCGCGGCCGCGGGCGTCGTCAACGCATTCCTCGTAGCGTTGGCACTGAAGCCGCTGCGCAATCTTACGACGACCGCGGAGCAGGTACGCAGCGGAGTAGACAGCGCGCGCGCGGAGCCGAGCACGTTTGCGGATGCGGAAATGGAGCGCGTGCTGCTGACTTTCAATGCGATGCTGGACAGCGTGAGCGCATACCGTCGCCGGCTTCGCGAGGTTGCGATCCGCGCAATCGATGCAGGGGAAACTGAACGTCTCCGTGTCTCTCACGAGCTGCACAATGGTGCGGCCCAGTCCCTGGCTGCGGCGTTGGTGCAACTCAAGATCGCACGTGCGTCTGCGGATCCTGTATGTGCGGCGAATCTGGAGGAAGTGTCCGGACAAATGTCTGCGGCCATTGAGGAAATCCGCAGCCTCGCGCACGAGCTCAGACCGCCCGCCCTCGACATGATCGGACTTGGCGCGGCTATTCTCGCACATGCGCGGAACGTAAGCGAGACGACAGGCGTTCGCGTGGAGGCGCACGTGGGTGCGGTTGATGACGTGCTCTCTCCGGAAGCCGAACTCGCGTTGTATCGACTCCTCCAGGAAGCGCTGCTCAACGTCGTAAAACATGGTGACACACGCAGGGCGATCATTGACGTGCGCTGCGAAGCCGGTGCTGTTATCGGTGTCGTGACGGATGAAGGTCGTGGCTTCGACGTCAGCGCGGCCGCAGCACAGGGCGCGGTCGGCCTGTTCGGAATGCAGGAGCGGGCCGCATACGTAGGTGGCAGGATTCGTGTTCATAGCGGCGCGAACGAAGGAACAACGGTACGCATCGAGATCCCTGCGCGAGGCACAAATCATGGCTGACACCATTCGCATCCTGCTCGTAGACGATCATGCCGTGCTGCGGTCTGGATTGAAAGCGCTGCTGCACGGCGAGGAGGACATGGCCGTCGTGGGCGAAGCAGCGACGGGCGAAGATGGAGTAGAGCAGGCGAAATGGCTCAAGCCCGACGTCGTCGTCATGGATCTCTCGATGCCTGGTATTGGTGGTATGGAGGCGATGCGACAGATCCGTGCGCTCGCGCTGCCGTGCCGCGTCCTCGTGCTTACGATGCACGCGGAGGACGAGTATCTACTCGCGGTCCTCGAGGCCGGAGGCAGCGGATACGTGCACAAGAGCAGTGCCGATCAGGACCTGACTACTGCGATTCGCGCCGTCGCCCGCGACGAAGTATTCCTGTATCCGAGCGCGGCAAAACTTCTCTTGAAAGGATTCAAGACCAAAACGGAGAATGCGGAGATGGATCCGCTCAAAAAGCTGTCCGAGCGTGAGCGCGACGTCTTCCAGCAGACCGTCCAGGGATATAGTTCCAGCGAAATCGGCGAGAAACTCTTCATATCCCCGAAGACGGTGGACACCTATCGTTCCAGAGTAATGGAGAAGCTGGGGCTTACGCATCGTTCAGATCTGGTCCGCCTGGCCCTGGAGACGGGCCTGCTCAAGCCGAGCCAGGCAGGGGAACAAACCGGCCGCTGACACTACGTCCGATGGCGGCGCCGAGGTATATTCCTACATGTCCCTACTGTTTGAGCCGCTTGGCTCCCCCGAGCCTCTACAGCCAACGCCGGCGTCCTTTATTGCGTCTGACGCGATTATCGCCATTTCGGCGGACGCTATCATCACAACCGATGAAGCACGCCATATCATCAGATTCAACCGCGGCGCTGAAGAGATCTTCGGATATTCGGCATACCAGGTCATCGGCAAGCCCATCGAAATACTGATTCCCACGCGGTTCCGTGAAGCACACCCGGCACAGGTCGCGGGATTTGCCGAATCCCCCACGGTTGCACGGCGCATGGGCGAGCGACGTCAGATTTCCGGAATCCGTAAAAATGGTGAAGAGTTTCCCGCAGAAGCATCGATCTCGAAGACTCGAGCGGATGGTGGATGGTATTTCACGGTTGCTCTGCGCGACGTCACGGATCGTGTTCGAGCGGAACAGGCGCAACGGTTTCTCTCCGAGTCTACGGAACGGCTGAATGATTCGCTGAACGGCGATGAAACACTGGAACGTCTCGCAGCGATCGGCGTGCCGATGCTGGGCGACCGGTGTGTCGTACTGATGGGCGATCCCGCGCAACAAGCGTGGACGATTCGGGCAGCCCATTCCAGCGGGGAAGGTCACTCCGCGGCTACGCCTTTTCTGGAGTTGCCGTTCGACATGACAGACGCGCATCCTCTGATGCGCTGCATCGCGGAAGGAAGCGTGGTCATCGAGAACCGCATCACCCCGGACGTTATACGGACCTGGCATGCGACGTCGGAGATGCAGGAAGCCGTCACCGACCTCGCGCTGCGTTCACTCATTGCCGTACCGCTGATTGCACGTGGTCATACCATGGGTGCGATGGGGTTCTTCCGCGGAGTTGCGACTCCGGCTTCCAGCGCTGCCGACGATCCAGACCTGGTTGTGGAGTTTGCGAGGCGCGCGGCAATGGCACTGGAGAATGCGCGGCTCTATGCAGAAGCACAGGATGCGGTCGTAGCGCGTGATGATGTGCTCGCCGTTGTTTCCCACGATCTCGGCAACCCGCTCGCCGCCGTGCGGCTCAGCAGCACGGTCCTCCTCAGGATGATGAGCAAGGCCGCCGGCAACGTGGAAGCGGAAGTGCAGCAGGTCGAGAACATCCGGACATCGGTATTTCAGATGGAGCGGCTGATCAAAGACCTGCTCGACATCAAGAGAATCGAGGCGGGCTTCCTGGCGCTCGACCTGGAGCGAACGCCGGTGAGCAGTATTCTCGATGAGATATTCTCCGCGTTCGGACCATTGACGAGCGCTCGCTCGATTGAGCTCATCCACGGTACGGACGGAGGTGGCATGCAGGTTCTCGCCGATCGCAAACGGATTCAACAGGTCTTTTCGAAT
>JBDSPG010000392.1:0-8588 GCA_039912685.1 Longimicrobiales bacterium
CGCCATGGCGCACATCACCGGCGGGGGCATTCCCGAGAACCTTGCGCGCGTGATCCCCGACGGGCTGTCCGCGCACGTCGATCGTGGCCGCTGGACCCTACCGCCGGAATTCGCTGCGGTGCAAAAGCATGGCGGTGTGTCGGATGATGAAATGCTGCACACATTCAACCTCGGCGTCGGAATGATTCTCATCGTTCCCGCTGCAGAGGCCGCGCACGTTTCTGCAGCGTTGCAGAAGGACGATCTTGGCGGTTGGATCATCGGCGATATTCGGGCAGGGTCGGATGGTATTGTGGTCGTCTGATGCGGTAATCGCGCTGCGGCGCAGGAGGCGGTTGTGAGGTCCAGGGTCCGGTCGGTTTTCGCAGTCCTCATCACGGCGCTCGGTACGCTCGGCGTCTCCGGCGCTGCGAGCACTGCCGTGCACGCGCAGGGGACGTTTGAACAGCAGTGCGCCGGCGCAACATCGAACGCTCAACTACGCACGTACTGTATGCGTATCGGGCAGGGAATCGAAGTTGTGCAACCGCGCCTCGGCATCGCATTCTCTGGCGGAAATCCGGTGCCCGGCACGGCGAGCACGCTGGGTATGCGTCTGGGCACGATTCCGCGCTTCAGCGTTGCGCTGCGCGCATCGGCAGCAACGGTCGAAGCACCGCCCATCGAGAAGCTGCAGAACACCGAGGCGCTGAAGTTCGCGGTGCCTGCGTTGAACGTCGATGCCAGTGTCGGCGTTTTTTCCGGAATTTCCCTCCTTCCAACAGTCGGCGGCTTCGGCTCGGTCGATCTGCTTGGGAGTATCGGGATCCTGCCTCTGGCTCAGAGCAAGGGCTTCACGGATGAACGGCCACTGAGTTGGAGCGTTGGTGCGCGCGTCGGACTGATTCGCGAATCGTTCACTGCGCCCGGAATCTCAGTCTCCGGAGCGTACCGCAAGATCGGCACGGTCAGCTACGGCGACAGTCTGTTCCAGACCGCCGACGCGTACTTCGACATCGATGATGCTTCTGCCATCAGCATCCGCGGTGCGATCAGCAAACGCATACCACTCGTCGGACTCGGCTTCACGGTTGGCGCCGGTTACGACAGGTATGATGCGACCGCTGCATTCGGTGCGCGCGATCCGTCGTTCCTCAGCGGCGGCATGATCGCAATCAGCAGGCAGGATCTGGAAACCGATCGCGTTGCGTACTTTGCCAACGCATCGTGGACGCTTATTCTCGTTCATTTCGTCGGCGAGATCGGCGTGCAGCAGGGCCTCAAGGATGCGCCGTCGTCGGTCATCGGGAACGAGGTGTTGAAGAAGAGCGGCGTGTTCGGAGGACTCGCAGTACGCATCGCGCTTTGAACGACCCCGCCAGGGATGCCGTCCAGATGCGGCACGCGCTCCGGCTTGCAGAGCGAGGCTGGGGCAGCGTCCATCCCAACCCGCTCGTAGGGGCCGTCGTCGTGCAGGGAAGCGCTGTAGTCGGTGAAGGCTGGCATGAGGTGTATGGCGGTCCCCACGCTGAGGTCGCAGCACTCAACGCGGCCGCAGGCAGCACCCAGGGCGCGACCCTCTATGTAAACCTCGAACCCTGCAATCATCACGGACAAACGCCACCATGCACGGACGCCATTGCCGCGGCTGGCATTGCGCGGGTCGTCTTTGCTTCGCGCGACTCCAATCCTGTTGCCGCCGGTGGTAGCGCCGAGCTCGAACGGAACGGCATCACGGTAACTCCTGGTATTGAGCACGAACGTGCGCGCGCTTTGAATGCAATGTTCTTTCACAGCCAGGAGCACACGACGCCGTTTGTGACCCTCAAACTGGCGCTCTCCCTGGATGGACGAATCGCGCAACGCGCGGGCGCGCCGACGCGACTCACAGGAACAGAAGCGACGGAGGAAGTGCATCGGCTCCGGGCTGGTTTCGATGCCATCATGGTCGGCATCGGCACTGCCATCGCCGATGATCCGCTCCTTACCGCGAGAGGCAGGACGCAGCCCCGCGTTCCGGCCACGCGCATTGTGCTCGACAGAGACCTCCGCCTGCCCCTTAGTGCTGCATTGCTGCGCACGGTTGCCGACGCACCAGTCCTCATCGTTGCTGGCCAGGAGGCGGACGAGGCGCGCGCCACCGCACTTCACGACGCCGGCGCGGTCGTCGTGCGCGTCCAGTCCATTGACAGCGGCGACCTCGACGTCGAAGGCATCATGGCCGCTCTCTGGGAGCAGGATATCCGTTCGATTCTTTGCGAGGGCGGCGGTCGTGTCGCGTCCTCATTGATGTCTGCCGCGGCGGTGCATCGCCTCACCCTGCTCTATACACCCGTGCTCCTCGGACCCGACGCCGTGCCGGCGTTCAACCTCCACGGGCCGTTGCCTCTGGACCCCGCCAGATGGAGCGCGCCTCGCGTGCGCGCCCACGGGCATGACGTCGAGGTTACATTCGACCGTCGGTTTGGGACGGATTCAGGGGATTAGGCATGTTCACAGGCATCGTTGAACGGGTCGGGGTGGTCCGCGCCATTAGTGAGACGACCAATGGCAGGAGGGTCACCATTGCGGGCGCTGAGGGGTACCTCTCCGGCGTGCGGATTGGTGATTCCATCGCCATTGATGGCGTCTGTCAGACAGTCGTGACGGTTGCGGAGGATGCGTTCGAGGTGGAAGCCATCAGGACGACGTTGAGCCGGACTACATTCGGACGTCTGGCAGCCGGTGACCGGGTGAACCTGGAACGGGCCATGACTCTCGGCGACCGGCTCGGGGGACACCTCGTCCAGGGTCATGTGGATGGGACGGGCGTGATCCAGCAGGTTGAACGTGTGGGGGATCATGTCCTTCTCCAGGTACGCATGCCCCCTGAAGTCGCGGAGGTCACGGTTCTGCATGGCTCCATAGCGATACACGGCGTAAGCCTGACTGTGAATGCGCTCCCGGGGGATGACACTGCGGAGGTGGCGTTGATCCCGCACACATGGGAGAACACAAGCCTGCAGTACCTGGCCGCGGGTGATGAAGTGAATCTGGAAGGCGATATGTTGGGGCGCTTCGTCGTAGGCTACCTTCGGCGCATTGCGATGACCTTACCTCTTCGAGAGCTGTGAATATGTCGTTTGATCGTATTGAAGACGCCATCGAAGACATTCGGCAGGGCAAGCTCGTAATTGTCGCGGATGACGAAGATCGCGAGAACGAGGGCGATCTCGTGTGCGCTGCGTCAAAGATCACGCCCGACCTCGTCAATTTCATGGCGGTGCACGGTCGGGGTCTGATCTGCACGGCTCTCACGCCCGAGCGCACCGAGGCGCTCGGCCTGACGCCGATGACCGAAATGAATACCGAGGCGATGACGACAGCGTTCACGGTCGCCGTCGATGCCGCGCCGCGTTTCGGTGTTACAACGGGAATCAGCGCGTCCGATCGCGCTCGCACGATCCAGGTTCTCGTAGACCCCGCGTCGAAGCCGCATGATCTGCGGCGTCCCGGGCACATGTTCCCGCTTCGTTCCGTTCCGGGCGGCGTGTTGCGACGCGTCGGCCAGACCGAAGCGTCCGTCGACCTCGCTCGGCTTGCAGGACTTCCGCCGGCAGGCGTGATCTGTGAGATCCTGAACGAAGATGGTTCGATGGCACGCCGGCCGCAGCTGGAGGTTTTCGCCAAGCTGCACGGCCTGCGTTTCATCACCGTTGCGCAGATCGTGCGCTACCGTCTGGAGAACGAACGTCTCGTGAAGCGCATCGCGGAAGCGTCGATGCCGACACCGGCGGGGGAGTTCCGTGTGATCGCATTCGAGAACCAGATTGATCATCGCGAACATGTCGCAATCGTGAAGGGTGCGGTTGAAGGGAAGAAGAACGTTCTCGTGCGCATGCACTCTGAGTGTCTGACGGGGGACGTCTTTCATTCAATGCGTTGTGATTGCGGCGAGCAGCTTCACGCCGCGATGCGTCGCATTGACGAAGAAGGCCTGGGCGCCGTGGTGTATCTGCGCCAGGAAGGCAGGGGCATCGGATTCGGCAACAAGATCCGTGCGTATGCGTTGCAGGACGGCGGCATGGATACGGTGCAGGCGAACGAATCGCTCGGCTTCAAACCAGACCTGCGTGACTACGGCATCGGTGCGCAGATCCTGCTCGACCTGGGCCTTACCACGATTCGCCTGCTGACCAACAACCCGCGTAAAATTGTAGGCCTGGAGGGATACGGTCTGCGCGTGACGGGTCGCGAGCCGATCCAGATCGTGCCGGGCCTGCACAATCATGGATACCTGTCGACCAAGCGTGACAAACTTGGCCATCTCCTGCACGACGGGTCTGTTACCGAACCGACAGCCGACGATGTCGTCGAGCGGCCCGAGGGTGCGTGGAATCGTGAGTAACGCCGGCTACAACGCGTCGATGGACGGTAACTTGAGCGCAACGGGCATGCGCTTCGCCATTGTGAGCAGTCGTTTCAATTCGGCGGTGACGGATCGACTCGTTGCGGGCGCACGCGCATGCCTGCTCGAGCACGGAGCGCACACAGCCGACGTCGTCGTCTTTTCTGTTCCCGGTGCGTGGGAGCTTCCACTTGCTGCACGATACCTTACCGCTCACGGGTTCGACGCGATCGTCGCGATCGGCTGCGTGATTCGCGGAGACACACCGCACTTCGAGTATGTTGCCGGCGCTGCCACGGATGGTCTCGCGAATGTGCAGTATGAGAGCGGGGTTCCGATCGGATTTGGACTTTTGACAGTCGAAGACTATGAGCAGGCTTTTGCGCGCGCCGGCGGGCGCGAGGGCAATAAGGGTTGGGAGTCGGCGCTCGCGGCTCTCGAAATGGTGCACTTTCCGCGAAGGCTGTCGGTGCATGCGCTCCCGTAGTCGTGCGCGCACCTGGGCCTTGCAGGCTCTATACTCCTGGGAAAGCCGCGGACGCGAAGGATCACCCGCGCGCTTCATCGACGGCTTCCTCATGAATCGGCGCATCAATCCCGAGGCCGAGGAATATCTGCGCGAGCTGATCGGCATCATCGATGACCACCTCGGCGAGATTGACCATGAGCTCGACGCTTCACTCGAGAACTGGCGGATGGAGCGGCTCGCGGTCATCGACCGGAATGTTTTGCGCATTGGTACGGCGGAGCTCCTTTTTTCTACGGATGTCCCGCCGCTCGTCGCGATCCAGGAAGCACTGCGACTCGCGGAGCGTTTCAGCACGCATCAGAGCGCGCGCTTCGTCAATGGCGTTCTGGATGCTCTGATGCGCGCGAACGACCGCACTCCAGGTGAAGTACGCTGAGACGGCGGAACGACCTCTCTTGAATCTCCTGGTCGTGAACTGGCAGGATCGCCTCAATCCGCAGGCTGGAGGCGCCGAGATCCACATGCACGAGATCTTCGGCAGACTCGCACGGCGCGGTCACAACGTCACACTGCTGGTATCCGGATGGGGTGGCGCGCCGCGACGCCTGCATGTCGATGGCATGGAAGTGCATCGCACTGGTCGGCGCCACACCTTCCCGCTGGCGGCGCCGCAGTACTACGCGCGCAGACTGAAAACCCGCGCGTTCGATATCGTGATCGAAGATCTGAACAAGGTGCCGGTGTTCGCCCCGTTATGGGCGGGCCGTCCTGTTGTTCTGCTGGTTCACCACCTGTTCGGCGTGACGGCATTCGGGGAAGCGAGTATCGCATTCGCTGCTGCGACGTGGCTGCTCGAGCAGCCCGTACCATTCATGTACCGGCGCGTTCCTGTGCAGGCCGTTTCGTGCAGTACGCGGGATGATCTGGTACGGCGCGGGTTTCGCCCTGACTCGATCGACGTCATCGAGAATGGTGTCGATATGGCGTTTTTCGAGGTCGAGCCGCCGCCGGCGAGGTTCCCGAATCCCACGGTCCTCTATGTGGGGCGGCTGAAGAAGTACAAGCGCGTAGACCTGATTCTGCGGGCGATCGCACAGCTCCGAAGCCGGGGGCAGGATGTCCGCCTGGTTGTCGCAGGGAAGGGCGATGCCGCGGGTGACATTCGTGCTCTTGCGAAGTCCCTCGGGATCGACGATCTCGTCGATATGCGGGGATTCGTGTCCGAGGTGGAGAAGCGCGACCTGTTCCACCGAACGTGGGTGCACGCCCTGACATCACCGAAGGAGGGTTGGGGTATCAGTAATCTGGAAGCCGCCGCCTGCGGCACAGCAACGATCGCGAGTGACGCACCCGGTCTGAGGGACTCAGTGGTGGATGGCGAAACTGGCTTCCTCGTACCGCATGGCGATGTCCATGCGATTGCGGACCGGATGGCGGCGATCGTGAACGATCCTTCACTCCGGGATCGACTCGGCGCGGGTGCGCGTGCATTTGCGCGGCGTCATGCATGGGACCATGCTGCAGACCTGACCGAACAGCACCTCGCGTCGATCGTCGGCGCGGGGGTGGCATCAGGAGGATGACGACATTGTGAACAAGACCAAGCTCGTCGTGCGTGATCTGTTCGAGGCGAAGGAAGCCGTGCTGAGCCTCCAGCTGCTCACGCCCGCCTGCAGCCTGGATCGGCCGATCGAAGCCGCGACTCTCGCGAGCCCGGGCATTGTCCTCGCCGGATTCGTCGATCGCTTCCTTCCCGGTCGCGTGCAAGTCCTCGGCGAGACCGAAATCAGCTTTCTCGCGTCGATCCATCCCGAGGAGTGTCGTGTCACACTCGAGCGTTTCCTCGCGCTGGGGATGCCCGCACTGTTCGTGACCAAGAATCTCGAAGTCCCGCCCGTTCTGATCGAGATCTGCAACAAGCAGAATGTGCCGCTGTTCCGCTCGCCCGTGAAGACCGGGGAACTGTATCGCAGGTTGCAGCCTTACCTGGAGGATCAGCTTGCGCCGACCGCGACACTGCACGGCTCGCTCGCCGATGTCTATGGCGTCGGTCTGCTTTTCATGGGACGCAGCGGCATCGGCAAGAGCGAATGCGTGCTCGACCTGATCGAGCGTGGCCACCGCCTCGTCGCCGATGACATGGTCATTGCAGCGCGGCGCGGCAACGATCTCATCATCGGCCGCGGACCGGAGCTCCAGATGCATCACATGGAGATCCGCGGCATTGGCATCATCGACATCCGCGCGCTCTTCGGTATTCGCGCGATACGTCAGCAGAAGCGCATCGAAGTCATCGTTCAGCTTGTCGACCTCGACACGTCAGCCCAGTACGATCGTACTGGGCTCGACAAGATCGAGGCCGAGATCCTCGGAGTGAAGATTCCCAAAGTCATCGTGCCACTCGTCGCCGGAAAAAATATTACCGTGATCTCCGAGATCGTGGCAATGAACCATCTGCTGAAGTATTCCGGTGTAGACTCCGCGCAGCTGTTCAATGAAAGACTGCAAGCGGCGATGCGGCCGGTTCGCCAGTATCTCGAAGAGGATTATGAGTGAAGTAAGAGGTATCGTGGTCGGTCATGGTACGATGGCCGTCGGTATCGTCGATGCCGTGCGCCAGATCACCGGACTGGATGAGGATGTACTCATTCCGCTCAGCAATCGTGGCCTCGGCCCCGACATGCTGATTGCATCACTGCGTGAGCATCTCGTTCCGGATACGAGCACCATCGTATTCACGGACCTGCAGGGCGGCAGCTGCGCGGTTGCTGCGCGTCGACTGACCCATCAGCTGCCCGGTATCGCCGTTATCTGCGGCGCGAACCTACCGTTGTTACTCGAGTTCGCGATGAATCGATCGCTCCCGCTCGATCAGCTCGTGGACATGCTCGTCGAACGCGGCCGCAGCTCCATCGTGAGCGCGACGTAAGATGAGTATTGTGCTGTACCGCATCGATGAACGCCTGATCCATGGTCAGGTTGTTGTGGGCTGGGGTTCGCAGCTCCACCCGGACCGCATCATCGTCGTCGATGATCAACTCGCAGGATCCGATTGGGAGCAGGAGCTCTACACGCTCGGACTTCCCGCGGATCTGGCCAGCGAGTTCCAGTCCGTAGCCGACGCGCGCGATCATCTCTCTGCCTGGGACGCGGCCGCTGACCGCACCATCCTTCTCACGCGTGACATCGCGACAATGCGCAGGATCGCTGATGGCGGCACACTCCGCGGGGTCGAGGTGAACCTCGGTGGCATCCACCACGCGCCCGGACGACGGCCGGTACTGCCTTACCTGTACCTGAGTGAAGCGGACTTCTGCGAGCTCGATCAGCTCGCGCATGACGGTGTTATCGTTTCGGCGCGCGATCTGCCTGCCGGTCGGCGTGTGGAAGCACAGGAACTCGCACCGATCGAGCGACGCGCGTGAACTGGCTCTGGCTCGCACTCGTCGGCGGCATTGTCGGACTCGATGCGACATCTTTTCCGCAGGCCATGCTCTCGCGTCCGCTTGTCGCCGGCGCACTCGCAGGTATTGCGTTCCATCGTCCACTCGAGGGAATGCTGGTCGGCGCAGTGATTGAGATCTTCGACCTGCCCAACCTGCCCGTAGGTGCCGCTCGATACCCCGACTCCGGTACGGCCACAGTCGCTGCTGTCGGTGCCCTCGGTTTTGCAGCGCTGCCGCAGATGCACGCAGGCGCGTTTCTGCTCGCTGTCGTGTTCTCTCTGCTTTGGGAGTACGTCACCGGATTGTC
>JBDSPG010000397.1:0-5292 GCA_039912685.1 Longimicrobiales bacterium
GGAGGGATCTACGGCAATGGCGTCACGGGTGGAACGTATGTCGTCCTGTCCGATATGCTCGGCAATCACAACATCGTGGTAGCCGGCAACTTGAGCGGATCGCTTTCTGATGCATCGGTCTACACCGGTTACTCGTACTTGAAGACGCGCACGAACTTCGGCTTTGCGCTGTCGCAACAGCCGTATATCCGGTATGCCGGGTCGGGCTTCTTCCCGCTCGAGATCCAGGGCCAGCAGCGCGATGTCAATGCGAGCATCTACCTGCGCGACGTGTTCCGTTCCGGTCAGGTCGGCGCGAGTTATCCGTTCAGCACGTACAGTCGCATTGAAGCAACGGCGATGGGGATCGATTACCATTCCGAGCAGCTGATCAGCGGCTACGATCTGCAGACCGGTGAAGCGATCAGCAAGACGATCAACCTCGGCAGTCTGACATTCGCCGAGCCGCAGGCCGCGCTTGTGTTCGACAACTCCGTATTCGGCTGGACCGGTCCCGTCGACGGTCGCCGCTATCGTCTGCAGCTGTCACACACGGTTGGTGACATCAATTACGGGCAGGCGCTGCTCGATTTCCGGAATTACACGAATTACAAGCAGAAACTGGTATTCGCGAATCGTTTGGTTGGTCTCGCGCGGTCCGGTCGCGACAGCGATCGCTTCGCGAACTACTGGGGCCACTCGAACTTCGTGCGCGGCTACGATTACAACTCGTTCGATCCGAATTCGGATGAGTGCGTGACGAGCCAGTATTACGGTCAGTCACGTTCGCAGTCGCCGTGCCCGACACGCGATCAGCTGATCGGATCGAACGCGGTGTTCTTCAATTCAGAAGTGCGTTACCCGGTCATTGATGAGTTGCAGGTCGGGTTCCTAGGCAACTTCCCGCCGGTTGATGCAGTTGCATTTTTCGACGGCGGTGTCGCCTGGGACAACAAGGTGTGCACGCAGCAGAGCACAACCACGATCAACGGATGCACGCAGTCCGGACTCAAGGACATGCACGTCGTGTGGGACCGCAAGCCCGGACAGGATCCGTATCTCTATCGCGAGCCCCTATTCAGCTACGGCGTCGGATTGCGGATCAACGTGTTTTATACGGTGCTCCGGCTCGACTGGGCCTACCCCATCAACCGGCCTGACCGTCATGGTGTCTTTTCAGTCGGATTCGGCCCGAGCTTCTGAGCCGATCAAGCTTCTGACCCGATGCCGTAGCCGCCATACGAGTACTTCCCTATTTTGAGGGTTTCACACCCGAATCACCCTAAGTCTCATCGAATGCGAAGCTGGCCCGACGCAGTGCCTTTCGACCCAGTGATCGGCGCTGATTCTCCCGTGCTGGAAGCGCTCGTGCATGGACCGTCATCCGCGCTGTCGGCAGTGCTGCTGATTGCCGGTCCGGAAGCATCGCGCACGGGGTTCGGTGCAGCCGCCGCAATCGCGGTTGCTGATGCGTGGACCACGGGGGAGCGCGTGCCGGTTCTCGTCGATCTCGGCCTTGAGAATCCCGAACTGCACGGGGCCCTGGGAACCGACAATGACGAGGGGGTCGCGGACGCGGTCGTATTTGGCACGTCATTGCGGCTGCTGGCCCGGACGATGGAAGGTCACCGCTTTTCCTTCGTGTCGGCCGGCTATGCGTCCGATCCGGAGGAGGTAAGGGCTTCGGGCGATTGGCGCAGAATCATTGCGCAGGAGGCTGCGGCCGGGCACACGCTGTTGCTCTATGCCCAGGCGGATGCCCCGGGGCTCGACGTCCTCGCGGGCAAGGTCGGCGCCGTCATCGTGATCGGAGAGGCGTCAGACCTGCCGGCCGCAGCGGACTCGCTGCCGCGGCCGTACGCCATTGTTGCGGTATTAACGCCGCCGCCATCACCCCCACTACCGCAGCCACCACCACCACCGCAGCCTTCCACCCATGGAATCGTGGGCGGCGGCGTGGTGCCCAGCTCGGCGGAGTTCGAGGCCAGCCCGGAATCGCCGGACGAGATCTCAGCGAGTGAAGATCTCAGACCAGCACGTCGCTCGCCCCCGCTCATCGCCGATGACGTGGCAGAATTGATGCGCGCGGAGGCCGGTGCTTCGTCAAAACAGCGCGCGCCCGAATCCGCGCCCCCGCGCGTCAGCGATGAGGATTTCGACCGGATCCGCGTTCGCCGGGAGGGAGCAGGCAGGGAACAGCTGATCGCCGACCTGCGGTCACGCCAGCGATCTGCGATGATGTCGCCTCCCCCAAGAGAGGCGGGCGTCCGTTCATCACGTGCTGCAGCGGGCGCAACGATCGACGGCATCGACCGCCGCGGCGAGGCCCCGCCCGTGTCACACACACGGACCGTGCGGGAGTCCGCGCCTACGGGCACGCTGCCTGGGGAACCGCCTCGCCTGAAGCAGGGGGCTCCGCGTGCGGGGCGCCCGCCGCGGAGTCCGTGGCTGCTGCCCATGCTGGTGCTCGCGCTCGCGGTTATCCTTGCCGGCGCCGTTTACTATGTGCAGTGGCGTGCGGAGCGGCGCGCGGCGCCTGTAGCGATGCCGGTGAGAACCGCCATTCCGCCTGTCGACTCACTCGCAATGGTCCCGTTACCTTTCGTCGTCGCAGTGGAAGCACATACGCAGCTGGCGACGGCCGAGGAACGGCTTGCGGCGTTGACCGCCGGCGCGGCTCGCGAGCACTTCTTCGTGGCCCCGCTGGTACGTGAAGATGTGCCGTATTACCACGTGTTCGCCGGACCGTTGTCTGACTCCTCTGCTGCCGCGCAGGCGCTGGATTCATTGCTTGTGCACAAGGTCAAGACGGGCTCAGCCGCGGGCGATGTGCGTCAGGTGCCGTTCTCGTTCCTGGTCGACCAGTTCGATTCGGAGGGCGCGGCGCGCGGTCGCGTGGCGGAGCTGCAGAAAATCGGTATTCCGACATTCGTCGTTGCAGGTTCGGTGCACGGCAGCGATGTGTGGCGTGTCTACGGTGGTGCGTATTCCGGATTGGCGGAAGCAGATGTAATGCGCCAGCTGCTCAAGGCGGCGGGTGTGAAGGATAGCCTTGTAACGAGAACGGGTCGTTCGAACCAATGAAACTACGTCGCCTTACACTCCAGGGATTCAAGTCGTTCGCGGACAAGACGGAGCTGACGTTCCATGACGGAATCACAGCGATCGTTGGTCCGAATGGCTGCGGCAAGTCGAACATCAGCGATGCGATTCGCTGGGTCCTCGGCGAGCAGCGTGCCTCTGCGATCCGCGGCTCGAAGATGGAAGAAGCAATTTTCGCGGGGACGACGCAGCGTCGTGCGCTTGCGCGCGCGGAAGTCTCGCTCGAGTTCGACAACTCGCAGCAGCTGCTGAACATTCCGCAGCGCGATGTCGAAATCCGGCGCGTCGTCTTCCGCGATGGTGGCAGCGATTACCAGCTGAACCGCCAGTCGACGCGACTGCGCGACATCATGGACCTCTGTCGCGACACGGGCCTCGGAGCCAACAGCTACACGATCATCGAGCAGGGCATGGTCGATCGTATCCTCTCGGACCGTCCCGATGACCGTCGTCACATGTTCGAGGAGGCCGCCGGCATCGGCCGCTACAAGGATCGCCGCAAATCAGCGCAGCGTCGCCTCGAAGCAGCGGAGACGGATCTATCACGCCTCGAGGACCTCGTCTCGGAAGTAACCACGAAAGTCCGCTCGCTCGCGCGTCAGCGCAGCAAGGCCGAGAAATACCAGGAACTGCGCCGCCACAGACTCGATCTCGAAGTTGCGGTTGCAACCGGCGAGCTGGCACGGGTGAAGCACACGTTGGCGCAGACCGCGACATACCTCGAGGATCTCACGCGGGACGAACCGGCCGCACGCGCTGCATTGTCGACAGCGGAAACGGAGCTCGAGCGTCGTCGTCTGGAGTCGACGGAAGCGGGGCGCGAACGGAATG
This sequence comes from Longimicrobiales bacterium, assembly GCA_039912685.1. GTDB lineage: Bacteria > Gemmatimonadota > Gemmatimonadetes > Longimicrobiales > RSA9 > DASUXU01. The sequence continues at coordinate 3,913 of JBDSPG010000397.1, forward strand.
GCGTCGCCATTGCTCTCGAGGAGCTGAACCGCCGCATTGCCGAGCGTGAGCGCGAGCTCGCAGTAAACGAGGAGCGCCGCACACACGCGGAGCGCCGCCTCGTGCAGATCGGTAACGAGCGTAATGAGCTTGGTGCACGCATCACCGCCCTCGAAGCGGAGCTGGTGTCACTCGACACGGAGCGCGCGGGGCAGGCGGGTGTCGTGCATTCGCTGACTGCGAGCGTGACGGAGGTACAGGGCCGTCAGACCGTGCTGCGTCAGGACGTCATGGATGTTCGGCGCGTCGATGAGGAAGCGCGCGCGAGGGAAAACGAGCTGACGCGCATGCTGGCACGTCACGAAGCGGACGCCGCCGCGGCCGAAGCGCGTGCGAGTGACGCACTGCAGCGGCTGGACCAGCTGCAGCAGGAGGAGGACGAGCTTGGTCACGAGATCACGCAGCTGGCGGAGCAGGGTGACCTGTTCGCGGAGAACGCACGCTCCCTGGAGGTCCGCCTCGAGTCGTTGAGGAAAGAGCAGTCGGGCGCCGAAGATCATGTCAATGCACTGCGCGCCCGCGAAATGGAAGCACGTCGCGCATTGAGCGAAGCGGAGGATATCGCGAGCCGTCTGTCGTCCCAGGCCGCAGCAATCGAGACGCTCGAGCGCGAGTATCGCGGCTACGCGCCCGCGGTGGCGGCTGCACTGACGCATCGCAACGAGATCAGCGGCCTGCTCGGTCCGGTCGCGGAGTTCCTGCAGCTCGCGCCGGAAAAGGCAGCTGCGCTCGAGGGTGCGCTCGGCAGCCTGCTGCAGGCCGTTGTTGTGAAGGACACCGGCGCGATCGGTCGCGTCCGTGACTGGATCACGAGGCGCCAGAGTGGCGACGACGCGACGGCTGATGTGCATGGCGCTGTAGCACTGCTGCCGGAGTCCGCGCTTCCAAAACTCAAGGACCTCCTCGACATGATCGAGTTCGCCGGTGTGCCGGCCAGCGAGCCGGTCATTGTGGGGCGTCGCGAGAAACTCGAGGCGCTGCGCGCATCGGCGGCATCCGCGTCGGCTACGCGCGATGAGGTGCAACGTCACCGTGACGCGGCTCGCGACGCCGTCGTCGAAGCCGAGGTCGCATTGCGCGATGCGCAGGCGATGGTGAACGCAGCAGAGCTCGAGCTGCGCCGCGCATCGGCGGATGAAGTCACGCGGTCCGGCAGGCACAATCGTGCGGAGCAGATCCGCCAGTCGCTGCTCAAGCGGCGTGACGAGCTGGAGAACATTGTCGAGCGTGCGCGCGCGGAAGTCGGCACGGGCCGCGACACGCGCCAGGAGCTCGAGCGCAACCTCAACGAGCATCGTTCATCCTGGCAGACGGCCACAGGTGCGCTGACCGAAAAGGAAT
>JBDSPG010000006.1:0-9087 GCA_039912685.1 Longimicrobiales bacterium
TCTCGCGTGCGTGCGCGATGCCTTCATTACCATCAGCGGCCTCAACCACGCGGAATCGTGTAGCAAAGCGATCGCGCACATACCTGCGCATGTCGGCGTTGTCATCGACCACGAGCAGAGTTGTCACGTCTTCCGGCAGGGCAACCGCGGGCGTCATCACTTCGGTGATCTCGTCCCCGAGCGGTAGCGTGAGCATGAACACAGCGCCGCGGCCGCCCTCGCTCTGCACGTTCAGTGTGCCGCCGTGCAGCTCGGCGAGCTCGCGCGCGAGCGACAGTCCGATGCCCGTGCCGGGCTGTGATCGCGCGTTGGACGCATCCACCTGGTAGAAGCGATCGAAAACGTGTGGCAGGTGAGCAGCCGGTACGCCAGGTCCGGAGTCTGTCACCCGAATGCGGGCGAATGCGTGAGTCCCGTGATTCGCAACGCATTCGACCTCGAGCAGGATGCTACCCCCATCCGGCGTAAACTTGAATGCATTCGACAGCAGGTTGGTGAGCACTTTCTCGAGCGCATCCGGATCGAACGAAGCGTCTACCGCACCGGGAGCCGCCCTGATCTCGAACAGCATGCCCCGCCGTTCTGCGCTTGCCGTGAATGCTGCAGCGACACCGCGCACGAAGGTGATGAGATCGCCGCGTCGCGAGCGTAACGGCATTCGCCCGGCCTCCAGCTTCGCGACATCCAGCAGCTGATTCACGAGCTGGAACAGACGCCGCGAGTTGCGCAACGCCATGTCGATGCGCGGCACTGCTTCGACGTGTGTGTCATTTCCCGCAGCGGTATCAGACAGCAGTTGAGAGCGCACGTCCTCGAGCGGCCCGATGGTCAGTGTGAGCGGCGTGCGCAGCTCGTGCGATACGTTGGCGAAGAAATTGGTCTTCGCGCGGTCGAGCTCTTTCAGCTGATCCGTCTGATCCGCGAGCTGCACGTTTTGCGCGGCCAGCAGTGCTTCGCGTTCGCGAAGCTCGCTCGTCCGTTGGTCTACGCGCTGCTGCAGCTGCATGGCAAGGAAGCGCAGGCGTGACACGCGCCAACGAATCAGTCCCCAGACCAATACCGCAACGGCCACGAGCATGAGGGCCCTGAACCACCACGTCTCGAAGAAGCGCGGTGCCACGTGCAACTCGAAGGCGGCGCCGTTCGGATCCCACACGTCATCCCCGGTACTCGCCATGACGCGGAATGTGTAGCGGCCGGGCGGCACCTTCGTGTAGAACGCCGTTCGCCGCGTGTCCGCATCGACCCAGTCGCGGTCGTACGGCTCGAGGCGGTAGCGGAATCGGATGTTCTCTGCGGCGAGGAAGCTGAGTGCGGTGTAGCGAATCTGCAGATCACGACTGCCGCCCGGAATCTCGAGCACACGCGACGGATCGAGCGGTTCACCACCGGCGATCACATCTTCGATCTGCACTCGCGCAGCCAGCCGCGTCCGGCCGACGTGCGCAGGATCGACAATCGCTACACCGCTCTGCGTCGGGAACCAGATGCGCCCATCCGGTGTGCGTGCACCCGCGGGCTGTCCGCCGCCGTTCGCTTCGCGATTGCGCAGGCCGTGCCGTTCCGTGTACCCCGTAGCATGCACGCGACGCGCTTTTCCATCCGCGAAGGCATTGAGTTCCGCGCGCGAGACCCACGAGATCCCGCGGTTACTGCTCATCCAGAGACGATCGAAGTCGTCCGGCACAATGGCATGCACAACATCGTCAAACAGGCCATCGCGGGTGCGGATCGGTACAATGCGGTCACGGCGGAACGGCAGCGACCAGTTGCGCGGATCGACGCGAGCCAGGCCGCTGCCTTCCGTACCGACCCAGAGCCAGCCATTGCCGTCAACGTATAGGGAACGGACAAGGTCATTCGGCAGGCCGTCTGCGATCGTGATCTTCGTGAATGCGCCGTCATGATATCGAGCGATACCGCTGCCATTGGTGCCCATCCACAGGGCGCCATCATCCGTGCGCGCGAATGCGCGGACAACAGCGGACGGCGCACCGACTCGCGTTGTGAGCTGCGTCCACTTCGATCCATCGTATCGGAACAGGCCGCTACTCGCGCCCATCCAGATCGCACCATCCGCGTCTTCCGTTAAAGCGAACACCGTGCCCTTCGGCGCATCTGGCGCAGTCGTGCACTGCAACGCGGGCATGCTGCACGCGGTCGCGCCGAGACGGATCATTCCGTTGCGATCATCGAGGAACGAGCCGGTTGCCGTGGTGCCTTCAGAAGGCAGGTCATGAACGGTGACGCGACCGTTGGCAATGCGGCTGAACCGCGCACCAGAAGGAATCCAGACTGCGCCAGTGTGGTCAACACCGACCGTCGAGATGTTGTCGGCGAACAGACCCTCCCGCATCCCGATGTTCGTGAAGACTGCGGGCTTCAGCCGGCGCAGGCCGCCGCTCGCCGAACCGAACCAGACACTCCCTTCATGATCGACAACCATGGAGGTGAGTCCATCGTTCAAACTGGCGTCGCGCGATGTCACATACGCGCGCCGTGAATGCGAATAGATCGCGTTACCGTCCGAGTACCAGAGACGTCCGTCAGGATCGTGGTCGGCAAACCACGGCCCGAATGCAGGGGTCGGAACGTCGAACATGCGTGCGACGCCACGCTCGTCGAGGCGGTACACGCCGTCCCTCGCGCGCACCAGCAGGGCGCCGCGGCTCGATGTCCGAAAGGTCAGCGGCGCACTGCCAGCCGGGCGAAGGGCGGTCTGCTGCAGTGAACCCGTGTAACGCCATACACCGGTTCGGCTGCCAATCCAGAGCGCATCAGATTTGTCGACATACAGTGCGATCACAGGGTCCGAGGGGAGCTGCGCAGCTCCCGCAACGGGTGCGGCTGCGTCGCCATCAATGCGCAGCAGCCCGCGTGCGGCACCCACATAGATGGAGCCATCCTTCCGCTGCGCGATGGCGTGCACTGGTTCGGTGATCGTGCCGGCGGCAACCGGAACGAAGCGATCATTGATGATGCGACCAATGCCGTTCTGCGTCCCGACCCATATCGTGTGCCCCGCATCCTCAAACGTCGTGAGGACATCGCTGTCGAGGCCGTGCGCTGCATCGATATGTGTGAATCGACCGTCGCGCAGACGTACGAGCTTGAACAGGTCCGTTAGGAGCCAGAGCGAGCTGTCGCTGGTTTCGGAGATGCGGACGATGCGGTTGCTCGGGAGGCCCTCACTGTTGCCTGTATTGTACAGCGTGAAGCGCACACCATCAAAGCGGACGAGACCGTCATAGGTGGCAAGCCAGATGTAACCGGACTGACTTTGATGCAGATCGAAGATGCCGTTGACAGGCAGGCCGTCGCGCACCGTCCAGGACTCGACAACGAAGCCTGATGCCGCACCGCTCGATTGCGCATGCATAACACGCGGCCGCGCAATGATGCATGCGACAAGCAGCAACGGGAGCGTTGTACGTCGCATACAGAAAAAGCGCTGGATCGAGCTGGACGCGTTCAACGTGCGCTTTCCGGGCAACGGCGCCCGTTCGTCATGTTGACAATGGAGTGCGGCGAAGGCCGTCCGGGACGATAGGTCCGGTGACAACGGTCAGTCAATAACGACGCAACCGCGGCCGCTCCGCCATACGAGGACGGAACGACCGCGGATCAGCCGACGCCGACGCTAGCGGCGGCCGGTCACAGTGACGTGGAAATTGTCGAAGCTCGTGTTGCCGCCGCCGCCGAAGTAGATGCGGCTGTTGCTCGCATTGAACACGCCCGCGTCAACGGTCGTCGCATATACCGTGGTCGGCGTGAATTCGGTGCCTTCGACGTAGTCCGTATCGATCGCGAACGAGAGCTGGCGCGTCGCGGCTTTCCAGGTGATGCGGAGGCGGTGGGTGCCGTCTCCGCCCTCATTCCACGCGGTCTCGCCTTCGACCACGCCCGCCGTGTTCGTCGTTACGTTCATGCCAGGTCCCCAGAAATCATCCGGCATGATGCGAGCGTAGAAGGTTGGCCCTTCCGCAGGCTCACAGTAGAACGCACAACCGTTTGTGTCGCCCGCCCCGAAGCCGAAGAAGCCGATGCCAATCGGGCCCACGCCGCCGGTCAGCGTCACCGTGATGTCCGCCTTGAAATCGACATCGGCGTATCCAGCTATGGTGCGGACATAGGCGCGGTCGCCCATGCTCGGGAAGCTGGCGACGCCATTTGTGTACGCGACGGTACCGTAGCCCGTCTGCTCGAGACGGCCGGACGGATTGCCATTGAGATTGAAGTTCTCGTTGAACGTGAGGTTGGTCATGGCGGCGAACTGGGGCCGGGCGCTGTCGGTGGTTTCGAACGGCGTGCTATCGCATGCGGCGGTCGCGAGGGCACAGAGGAAAATCATGGGTACTGCGTGGGCGCGGATCATGGACCCTCCATCAGGTATCGACTGGTTCGTGTTGCGCTGCCTTTCAACGCTCCTGAAGGGTGAGGAGGAGAAGACGCGGGGATGTAGCCGGGGTGTTGCGAGCGTATTGCCTTTTTGTTGCAACCTTGGATTCAGGGGCGGTTTGGCGTGAACGAACAAGGGCGCCCTGCGCGTGTCGGCGGGGGTGCGCTTGTTACCCGCGGGGTAGACGAGGCCGGGGTCCCTGACTACCATGCCCCAATGATAGAGAACCCTCCGCCCCCGATCGTCGGAACCGCGCACCCCCGGCTGGACGGGTACGAAAAAACCAGCGGCCGTGCAAAATACGTCGACGACCTGACTTTCCCCGGGATGATCTACGGACGGACGGTCCGGTCGACGGTCGCGAGGGGGAGAATCCGGTCCATTCAGACATCGGCTGCGGCCGCCGATTCCGGCTTCACGGTCGTGGACTATCGTGACATCCCGGCAGTCAACGTCATATCCCTCATAGAAGACGATCAGCCGTGCCTGGTGGAGCGTGAGATCCGGCACATGGCGGAGCCGGTGCTGCTCCTCGCGCACGCGGACCGCGAAAAGCTCTACGGTGCAGAGGTCGTAACCGATGTCGAAGAGTCGCCTGCAATTCTGAATTATGAAGTAAGCGACGTCGAGCTCAAGCGGTTGACGATATCGCGTGGTGATGTCGATGCAGCGCTCGCCGCGGCGGACGTCATTGTCGAGGGTGAGTACCGAACCGGCCACCAGGAGCAGCTCTATATAGAGCCGAACGGCGTCATCGCGGTGCCGGAGAACGGCGGTGTAACGATCTACGGGTCACTGCAGTGTCCGTTCTACGTGATGCGTGCGTTGCGAGTGCTGCTGGGTCTGCCGGACGACAAGCTGCGCGTCGTGCAGGCTGCGACGGGTGGCGGTTTCGGCGGCAAGGAAGAATACCCGTCCATGCTGGCGAGTCACGCAGCGCTGTTGGCGCTGAAGTCGGGGCGGCCGGTGAAGATGATCTATGATCGCGGCGAGGACATGCTTGCGACGACGAAGCGGCATCCGTTCCGCGTTCGTCACCGTACGGGCGTGAGTCGCGATGGTACCATTGTCGCTCTCGATGTCGACATCCTGGTTGACGGCGGTGCGTATACAACACTGACGCCGGTTGTTCTTTCGCGTGGCGCGCTGCACTGCGGCGGGCCGTACCGTTGCGACAATGTGCGGGTGCAGGGTCGTGCGATGATGACGAACACGCCTCCGAACGGCGCGTTCCGCGGGTTCGGTGCACCGCAGACATTATTTGCGATTGAAGCGCACATGGAGCGAATCGCGGATGCGCTCGGCATGGACAGCGTCGCACTGCGCGAGCACAACGCATTGCGGCCGGGCGATACCACAATCACGGGCGGCACCATCGGCCCTGATGGCAGTGCATTGGAAGTGCTGCGCGAGGCGGTGACGCGCAGCGATTATCATGCGAAGCGTGCACAGTGGCGCGGCACGAATCGCGGGATCGGACTCGCGCTGTTCTTCCACGGCGCGGGGTTCACGGGTGACGGCGAACGCAAGCTCGCGTCGCGGGCGGCGATCGAAACCACTGCCACCGGTGTCCGTATCCTTGCGGGCACTGTAGAGATCGGGCAGGGCTCGCACACCACACACGCGCAGATTGTAGCTGAAACCCTCGGCCTGCCGTTCGACCGCATCGCCGTCGAGCATCCGGATACCGACAACGTTCCCAACAGCGGGCCGACGGTAGCGTCGCGGACGTGCATGGTGGTCGGCCGCATTCTGCAGCGTTGCTCGACCGACCTGCTCGAGCGTCTGAGTGGCATGGATCCCGCCGATCATTTCAAGCAGCACGGGCCGACGCGCGTGGAGCAGGAGTATGAGGCGCCGCTGGGTTTGCACTTCGATGAAGTGAACTACGTGGGCGATGCGTATGGCACGTACGCGTGGGCTTGCGACATCGCGGAAGTCGAGATCGACCGCGATACGTTCGAGGTTCGGCCCGTGCATTTCACGGCAGTGCAGGAAATCGGGCGCGCGATCAATCCGGTGATGGTGCGCGGCCAGATCGAGGGCGGCACTGCGCAGGGGCTGGGTTACGCGTTACTCGAAGATGTGATCATGCGCGATGGCGGGATGGCGAACAACTCGATGACCAACTACATCGTCCCGACGACACTCGACACACCGACCATGGATGTCGTCATCATGGAGCGGCCGTATCGTCACGGTCCGATGGGTGCGAAAGGACTGGGTGAGTTGCCGATCGATGGGCCAGCACCCGCCGTGATCAATGCCATCCGTCACCTCGGCATCGAGCTGAATGAACTGCCCGCTACGCCGGAACGCATCATGGAGGCCGTGTGCAGCTCAGAGTAAACGGCGCGGACTACGACGTCACATCACATCCCATGACTCGTCTGCTGGACGTGCTGCGCGAGGATTTGCGGCTGACGGGTACGAAGGAAGGGTGTGGCGAGGGCGAGTGCGGTGCTTGCACAGTGCTGGTGGAGGGTGAGCCGGTGTGCTCGTGCCTCGTGCCCGTCGCACAGGTTGAAGGCGCGGCGATCACGACGATTGAAGGAATCGACGAGGACCACCCGTTGCTGCGCGCATTCGTCGATCATGGCGGCGCGCAGTGTGGTATCTGCACGCCGGGAATGATTCTGGCCGCGCTCGACATCGAGCCCGATGCATCACTCGATGAGATACGCGTGCGTCTCGCGGGCAACATCTGCAGGTGCACCGGGTACGAAGCGATCTACCGCGCGATCCGCGACGCATGAAGACACCCATCTCGCCGCTCGAGCTGGTGCGGCCGGAGTCGTTCGAACATGCGCTGCGCCTTTTCGCGGGGACGCCGTCCCTCACACCGATTGCGGGCTGCACCGATGTATATGTCGGATTGAATTTCGGCACACTGAAGGCGCAGTCGTTCATCGACTTGTGGGGCCTGCCGGAGCTCGTCGGTATCGAAGTTGTCGATGATGTGCTGCGTTTCGGTGGGCTCACCACGCACAGTGAATTGGTCGCCTCAGCGGAAGTGCAGGAGTGGCTGCCAATGCTGGCGGCGGCGTGCCGCGAGATCGGCGGTGTCCAGATCCAGAACCGCGGCACGCTTGCGGGTAACATCGCGAACGGCTCGCCTGCGGGCGATACGCTTCCCGTACTCGCGGTGGCAGAAGCCGTGCTTGTACTGGCGCACCAGGACGGCGAGCGGCGCGTGCCGTTCAATGAGTTCTATACAGGATATCGTGCGACGGTACTGCGGCCGGGTGAGCTGATCCGCGCAATCGAAGTTCCTCGCGTCGACGGCAAACAATGGTTTCGCAAGGTCGGCACGCGTGCAGCGCAGGCAATTTCGAAGATCGTGATTGCGGGTGTGCGCGGTCCGCAGCCGCGCATCGCGGTCGGCAGTGTCGCGCCGACCGTGGTGCGTCTGCGGCAAACGGAAACGGCACTCGCGGCCGGCGCATCGGATGACGATGTCGTTGCAGCGATGATGGCGGAGATCAAGCCGATCGATGATATCCGGTCAACTGCCGAGTATCGCAAGACTGTCGCTGCAAACCTGCTTCGGCGTTTCCTGGCCGAGACAGCGTAATGAGCGACGTCGTGGTGTTTCGCAGCCGTCGCGTGATTACACCGCACGGCGAAGCCGCGCATTGCGTAGTGGTTCGCGATGGAATGATCGAGGCATTGGAACCGTATGATGCTGCGGTTTCGCGTGTGCGGTCCGTAGATGCCGGCGATGCAGTTCTGCTACCAGGCGTGGTCGATACGCATGTCCATCTGAATGACCCGGGACGCAGTGAGTGGGAGGGTTTCGAGACCGGCACACGCGCGGCGGCAGCGGGCGGTATCACATGCGTCGTCGACATGCCGCTGAACAGCATCCCTGCCACGACAACCGTGCGAGCACTGGAGGCGAAGCGCGCTGCGGGCGCGGATCGCTGTCATGTGGATGTCGGATTCTGGGGCGGCGTTGTGCCGGGCAACGAAGGTGACCTCGAGGCGCTGTGGCTCGCGGGTGTGCTCGGCTTCAAGTGCTTCCTGTCGCCGTCCGGTGTCGATGAGTTCGAACATGTGGACCGGTCCGACCTCACGCGCGCGCTTCCGATCCTTGCCAGACTCGGTGCACCGCTGCTGGTTCATGCAGAGCTGCCGTCGCAATTGATCGATGTCGAGGCCGGCACTGATGCACGGTGCTATGCCAGCTACCTGGTGACGCGGCCTGATGCTGCGGAAGTCGAGGCAGTGCGCATGCTGATCGAGCTGTGCCGCGCGTACGGCGCGCGCATCCATATCGTGCATGTTGCGTCCGAGCAGGTGTTGCCCCTGCTGCGCGCCGCGCGAGCGGACGGACTGCGGCTCACGGGCGAGACGTGCCCTCACTATCTGCACTTCGCGGCGGATGACATTGCGGACGGTGAGACATCAGTGAAATGCGCGCCGCCTATCCGGGGATCCTCGAATCGCGAAGCACTGTGGCGCGGGCTCGGCGTGGGCGACCTGGACCTGGTCGCGAGTGATCATTCGCCCGCTCCGCCGGAGCTCAAGCAGTCTGCGGAAGGCGGGTTTCACGATGCGTGGGGCGGCATCGCGTCGCTCCAACTGTCGTTGCCGGTCGTGTGGACGGGGGCAAAAGCGCGCGGTCATACACTGCACGCGGTCGCGGAATGGATGTCGGCTGCGCCCGCCCGGCTCGCCGGCCTGGG
>JBDSPG010000032.1:0-4484 GCA_039912685.1 Longimicrobiales bacterium
CGCTGGCGTCTACGGTGCTGAGAACGCTGGTCCGTTTGTGCAGGTCGATGCCCGTGTACAGCATGGATTCCTCCTGGAAAGGGGCCTGCTTCAATCATGCAGCCCGGGGCCCTTTCTGGAAGTATCACCGGATTTATCTCTCGCGAAGGCGCGAAGTCATAGAAGTTTGCTTCTCCATACTTCGCGCCTTTGCGTGAGATATTTCTTTGTTGTTTGTTGGCGTGCCCGGACCAGCTACACGTTGACCGCGACCCCGTCCGCTGTGAACAGCAGCACACTCGTACTCACGTCTTCGCCTGACAGATGTCGCCACGCCGCGGCGTACAATCTGACCTGGCCGCGGTAGCGATCCAGCAGGTCTGCGGGAATCTTCGAACCTTCCGCATCGGACTTGTAGTCGACGATTGTCCAGCCATCGATATCGCGGAATACCAAGTCCATACGGCCATCGACGATTTCTATGGGCGGTGCGTTTTCTGCCGGCGCACTGGCGCCGATCATGGCCGCGTATTCGGTGGCGTCAACTCTGATGCCGAATGGCACCTCGATCATCCGATCTTCAGCCGAGAGTGACCGATTCCATACATCCGAGTTCTGAACGGCTGCGAGGATGCCGAGGAGCTCCTCCATCTCCAGCGGCTCACCTTCTTCGTCAGACGGCCGTTCGGCTGCGATCAGCAGACCGCGCGCTAGGTGTCGCAGTGCTTCACCCTCTGCTCCCCGCGCTGCGGCTTCCAGCGCATCATGCACTACGCTGCCCCACTCAGTGCCTCGTACGCGACGTTCGGCCACGACTTCCGCCTCGAGATCTTCATCGTCGACAGTTGCTGTGAACGGGGCGTTAGACGCCGGTCGCTGCGATGCTGCAATTTCGGCCTTGCGCGTGGTGACAGCGGCCGCCCTGTAGGAGGGTCTGCGCAGCTCACCGCGCGCAGCATCCACACCCGAAATTTCGTTCCGGATGTCTTCTGCTGTCCGCTCCAGTGCAATCCGATTGGGCTGTTCCGCCTCCGGCAGGTCAATGCGCATACCGTTCTCGAACAGCCACGGATGGAAGGAACGCCAGGGCGAGGGGCTCGCTGGTTTCTCGAGCGTGCCAATGAGGAGCTCCTCCGCCGCACGAGTCGCTGCGACATACAGCAGCCGCTGGTCCTCCGCGCGCGCGAACCGCGCTTCCATTTCCTCATGGCGGTCCCACTCCGGCGGTTGCGCAATCACCGCTGGCGCGCCGAACGACTTCTTCTCGTGCACGAGAACGTAGCCCAGCGCATCGCCGGACTCGGCGCGCACAATGCGAATGGTCGGCGGTGGCGACCAGTCGCCGAACGGATGCGCGAGGATGACGACCGGCGCCTCGAGACCCTTGGCCTTGTGCAGGTTCATCACGCGCACGACATCGCTTCGACCGGGCTCGAGCGGCGCCTCGCTCTCGTCTTCCTCGAGTGCCGCATCGAGGGCCGCAATCGCGCCCGCGAGCGATGCATCCCCCGCGAGTGCGGCCGCACGGATGGCATCGAGTGAAAACAGCAGCGCACCCGCGCGTGTTTCCCCGAGTTTGTCGGCTGCGGCAAGCGGTAGAAGGCCGAGCTCATCGACGATGTGCGCAACCGCCACATCCGCAGCCAGCTCTCGCGTCCACTCCCAGTACCGCCGCAGTGTTGCAAGTGCAGCTGTTACATCCGAATCAATGACGCCTTGCTCCGACCCGTCGCGCTCCGACGTGAACGAAACCGGATCGCGCACACCGGCCGCCGTGCACGCTTCCACGTGTGTCAGAAGACGTTCGTAATCGAGACCGAAGAAGAGGCCGACAAGCACTGCCACGGTCAGCGTGGGATCACCCGGATCCGCGAGTGCCCGCAGCAGCAGGCGCAGTTCGCGCAGCTCCATTTTCTCAACAATCCCCGCTCCCGTCACCTGCACGGGCACGTTCCTTCCCTCCAGCGCCGATGCGTACTCCGCGAGTCGTTTCGTGTTCGGCGTGAGCAGCAGGAAATCTCCGGGCTTGCGTTCCCCGGAACGCAGACGCTGCGCAATCCAGGTCGCCAGCCGTTGCGAGTCCTCTGCACCAAGGTGTGCAACCTTGTCGTGCGGCGTCCCGACCTCGTACCAGAACACGCCCTCCGTCCGCGCGTCGCCGCGAGGCTGCACGCGCATCGGTGCATAACGCGCCTGCACTTCTGTTGCTTCCGCAGGGAAGTGCGCGCTGAAGATGTCGTTGACGAACGACTCGATCGGTTTGCGGGACCGGAAGTTGGAGATCAGTTCGACAACACCACCGAGATCCCCGCCCCACTGCTCGAACCGCGCTTTCACCTGCGCATACAGCGTCATGTCCGCGCGACGGAACCGATAAATGCTCTGCTTCGGGTCACCGACGACGAAGAGCGCACCTGGCCTCGGCGTTACATGCCACCATGCATCAGCGCCCGATTCGCGGCCGGGTTCGGATGCCAGCAGGAGGAGCACTTCCGCCTGCACCGGATCCGTGTCCTGGAATTCATCCACGAGCAGGTACCGGTATCGTTCGCCGAGCTCCCGCCGTGCGGCCGTACTATCTCGCAGCAGTCCCGCCGCGAGCAGGAGCAGGTCCTGGAAGTTCAGTGTGCCCGCGCGCAGACGTTCCGCTGTGTATGCGCGTTCGGCATTGCGCGCGAATTGCAGTACGTGCGGGTACCTGAACTCCCACCACTCGCGCACGATGCGCTCTGCGAGTGCTCCCCGCTCGAACAGCGCGCTGAACTCATCCTGAAGACGACGCGCCGCCGCGCCATTGGGCCAACGGTTCTGCGTCGCCTTGAAACTGTTCTGGGTGAGCTCGCCCATGGTATCGAGGAATGCCGGGTCGCTCTGCCAGCCGAGAACGAAGCGATGGAACCGGAGTCGCCGGATCGTGTTCTGCAGAGTATCCCAACCCTTCCCCGGTTCCTCGGAAGGCAGGTACGTCATTGCGTCATCCATCAGCTGTTCGATGCGATGACGCAGTGCATGCGCGTCCGGCCGCGGCCGCGCGGGCGCCGGAAATTGGACATCCGGTTGTGCGGATATCTCCTCGAACAGATCGTACAGCTGCTGCGGCTTTACACCGATCGTAGTGAGGTCGGCCAGGATCGGATCGCCGTTGTTGGAGAGCCGCTCGAGATACGTGAGCCAGAACTCGCGCCGCATGCGCCGCTCCTCCGACCCCAGCGTTTCGCGGAAGCCTGGATCCAGTCCGGCTTCGAGCGGGCGTTCCCTCAGCAGTCGCGCACAGAACGCGTGAATGGTCCCGAGGAATGCGCGGTCGATGTCTCGCAGTCCCTGATCGAAGCGCATCTCGGCAGTGGAATCACCCGCCGAGCGTGCTTCATGAAGCGCGCGCTCCAGCGCGGTCTGAAACCGCTCGCGCAACTCAGACGCCGCCTTGCGCGTGAATGTGACCGCCGCGATCTGCTGGACGCCCGCCCGGCCGGTGCGAACCAGCGACACCATGCGCCGCACCATTTCCGTTGTCTTACCTGCACCAGCACCTGCTTCCACCAGCAAGCTCGTGTCCAGGTCGTCACGGATCCGCCGCCGTGCTGCTTCATCGGGTAACTCATTCGCCGCAGCAACCGGCGCCGTTGGCTCTTTGATTACCGACGTCGGCTCACGCGGACTGCCGAAGAGATCGAACTGGTCCATTACCCGCGCCTCACGTCACGCAACGTCTGCAGCGCGGGATCGCCCCTCTCACGCGACCATTCCGCGAGCGGTGCGTTCGTCTTGCCGTAGTCATCCACCTTCACGCGGCACACTGCTGCGTAATCGCAGAACTTGCAGTCGTCCGGTTCGTTTGTCGGATAGAAGTGCCCCGCCTCGATCAGCCCCAACAGATCATTGACGACGCGCAGGCCGTTGCGCACGGCCGGCTGTCGGTAAATCGCGCGATGGTTCTCGCTCTTGCGTGACGGAAACTGGAACTCGGCGCGCGAAACCCTGGCGTCGTACAATCGTTCAGCAACCGCCGCATATAGCACATGCTGCAGTCGCCGTCCGCCGTCATAGTCACCAGAACGGCCACCATACCGAATACGGCTTCCGGTCTTGTAGTCGATGATGACGAGCGAGCCATCCTCCAACCGGTCGATCCGGTCGATCGCGCCGTTCAGCCGGATCGTTGACCCGGCAAGCGCGACGATCACGGGGTCCGCTCCATCGCGACCGAACTTCTTCTCCACCGCAATCCAGCGCGGCCCATCCTCGCGCACCAGCGCGATGAATGCGCGTACATCTTCACGCAATGACTCGAGTTCCAACTGGAAGATCGCGTCGCCCGGAGGCGGCAGCGACTCGCGCAGCTTCACCAGTTCGTCATCCAGTGTGCGCATCGCGCGCTCCTCGAATGCCGCCGTCATGATGCCAGTTCGGTCAGCTTCGAACGCGCGCAGTGATCGCTCGAACACTGCGTGCAGAAGGGAACCCTTCTCGAGCGCCGACAGCCACTGCTCGGGTGATGTATCCGG
>JBDSPG010000052.1:0-4444 GCA_039912685.1 Longimicrobiales bacterium
CGCGCGTGTGGCGAGGCTCGCGTTCCTGCTCGGTTACACAGTCGCCAACGACACGGTGAAGCCCGCATGGACGACCTTGGGCCGCGATGTCGTGCGCGCTGCTCGCGCATCGATGGGCGGACAGTAGGCGGAGCGACGACGTGCAACTGGGCGATCCTCATCCGGATCTCGAGAACTGGCGCGCAAATGTCGGCGAACCCATCTCGCTCGATCTCGCACCTCCCCTTGCAGCGCCGCCCTTCGCAATCGACGTGTTGTGCTGGAACGTCGCGATCGGGAAGGGAAGACTGACCGAACGGTTGCGTGCGCTCACCGATGTAAGTGCACGAGTCACCGGTACAAGGCCGCTCGTCGTGCTGGTGCAGGAAGCGTATCGGACGGACGACAGTGTGCCGGAGGCGAGCTCTGCGCATCATGGCGGCAAGGCGCCGCGCAACCTGCGCGAGAATATTGCAGACGTCGCGCGTGCTCTCAATTTCAGCCTCCGTTATGCCCCGTCGATGCGTAACGGCAATCATCGCAGCGACCGCGGCAACGCAATCCTGACATCAGCAGCGATCGCGGGCACTCACTGGCTGACTCTGCCGTACGTGCGTCAGCGTCGTGAGGCGATGGCCGTGAAGCTCGCGGGTACCACGCATGACATCTGGTTCGGCAATGCGCATCTCGACACGCACGGTCGTCACAGGCCGCATCCGGTACAGGGGATTCGCGCGACACAGCGCGGGTTCGGTGCGGGCCGCGCGGCACAGGCAGCCGCACTTGCAGACTCACTCCTGACAACGACCGGGCCGGATGCGGATGTGGTGCTCGGCGGCGATCTCAACTCGTATCTCGGGTTGCGCGACCCCGTCATGCGCGAGCTCGTGAGTCACGGGTTCCGTCACAGCACGCGTGTAGGCCGGTGGCGCCACACCTTCCACGGACCAATCCGCCTCATGCTGGACCATGTGATGTTCCGACCATCGCGCGGTATCGAGAGTGTGCAGGTCCGCCGTCTCGATGAGGGCACGGACCGCAGCCGCAGAGTATTCGGCTCCGATCACCACCCGCTACTCGCAACGGTTACCTTGCGGTAGCGCGCGTGGGATCAGTTCGTCTATTGTGCGTCCAACGCCTTCAGAAGCTTGTCGTGAATGCCGCCGAACCCGCCATTCGACATCACAAGAATGACATCGCCGTCGTGAGCGCCGGCAGTGACGGTTTGAACGATGTCTTCCACGTCCGGCAGGTAGTGCGCGGTTCTGCCGGCGTTCTGCCATGCGCGGATCATCTCGGACGGGCGGATCGCCGAGTCCTCGTCATACCGTTCCGGATGGAACAGGCCCGCCATCACGATCTCGTCTGCACCCGCGAGTGATTCGATGTAGGGCGTCTCGAACTCGCGGCGCTGCGCCGTGTAGCTGCGCGGCTCGAAGATCGCCACGACCCGGCGACCCGCATACTTCTGTCGGGTCGCTTCCAGCGTCTCGCGCACTGCTGTCGGGTGATGTGCAAAATCGTCGATCACGGTGACACCCGCAGCAACACCGCGGACTTCCATCCGCCGTCGCACGCTCTGGTAGGTTCGCAGGCCTTCACGAATGCGGCCCGCATCTGCGCCCACCGCTTCGGCTGCTGCGATCGCTGCCAGACAGTTGCGCACGTTGAATGCACCCGCGAGCGGCGTTTCCACCGTCCCCCAATCGACACCTGCTCGCAGCACGCGGTAGCGCGTCAACTCGCCGAACGATACGTCCACTGCGCGCCACATCGCATCGGCGTCCGCATCGTCAACCGCGCTGGAGTATGCAACCGATTCGACCGGAGCATGCGATTTCGCGGACAGGCGTCGCACGACGTCGGATTCCCATCCCGCGATCAGACGCCCGTTCGAAGGGATCAGGTTGATGAAACGCTCGAACGCCCAGTTGTACGCGATGTCATCGCGGTAGATGTCCGCGTGGTCGAACTCGATGTTGTTCACGATCGCGACATCCGGCAGGTAGTGCCACATCTTCGGACCCTTGTCGAAATACGCCGTGTCATACTCATCCGCTTCGATCACGAAGTACTTCGAGTCCGTCAGGCGGAAGGAAGTGCCGAAATTTTCCGCCACGCCGCCGATCAGGAATGATGGGTTCAACCCCGCGACCTCGAGGATCCACGCCAGGATGGAGGTTGTGGAAGTTTTGCCGTGCGTCCCCGCCACCGCCAGCGACACCCGGCCGCGGATGAACTCTTCCTTGATGGTCGCCGCCGCCGATGTGTACGGCATTTTCTCGTTCAGCAGGTACTCCAGCTCCGGATTACCGCGCGAAATGGCATTACCTACCACGACCATGTCCGGCTGCGGCGACAGGTTCTCTGACCGATACCCCTCCGCATACAGGATGCCCCGTTCCCTCAGCAACGAAGCCATCGGTTCATAAACCCCCTCATCCGACCCTGTCACCCGATGCCCCGCCTCGGTGAGGAGCCCCGCCAGCGACCCCATGGCAGTCCCGCCGATACCGAGAAGGTGATAATGCCTCTGCCCCATAGCCCTTATTTCTCCCTCAAAATCCCTCAAAACCCTGCCCCTGAGGGCTAACGCTAGCCCCCTCCCTGCGATCCAGCCAAGGGTAGCTAGACGAACCCACCCAGGAGCCTTATCTTTCAAAGCTGTTCAAGAAGCCCCTAGGAGACAGAATGATCGAAATCCAGATTGGCGAAGGTGACCGCATCGAGTGGGCCCTCAAGCAGTTCCGACGCAAGATGCTGCGCTCGGGCCTGTTCAAGGACATGAAGAAGAAGCGGTTCTACGAGAAGCCGAGCGAAGCGAAGAAGCGCAAGGAAGCAGACGCGCGCCGACGCAACGCGCGCGCCAAGCGCCGTCGATAGCAGGATCCGCGTCGCCTCCGGGCTGGCGCGATCCCTTCATATAGCGATATTCAGATCGGCAGGGCGTCATCGACGCCCTGCCGTTTTCTGCTTCCCCCACCGATCCCAGTGGGGGTTGCTCGCGCTGCCCGGTTCCGTCAGCTTCGAACAGTTCCATCCGGGCCGATCTCCATTGTGATAAACTCCCGACCAATTGCTACCGGCCGATGACGGCCACGCGAGCTGAAGCGAGATGCTGAGCGACGAGCTGCAACCGATTATCAGCTTTATTGGTGTGATTCTGCAGTTTTCCGGCTCATTCCTGCTTGCCGGATTCTTTCTGCTCCTGCGTCCGTACGCCGGCCGTCGCAAGAAGCAGTTGGGAGCGGAGCCGTGACGCAACGGCCGGCGCATCACGGAGCCGATGGACGGTTCCGCAATCCGTGGCCCGGCGAAGACGCAGGCAAGAGGAGTTTGATGGACGTGCTGCGCTGGCGTGCCTCGCGTGCACGGGACGGCGTTCCGCCGACTCCGCCCGAGGCCGCCTTTCCAGTCGGCACTCCGGACATCACCGACACGATTTCTGCCGGTGAGCGTGCCCGCATCACGTGGGTAGGTCATTCCACTTTCCTTATCCAGGTGGCAGGGCGGAATGTCCTGACGGACCCCGTGTGGAGCGAGCGGGCATCGCCGTTCGCATCGATGGGTCCGCGCCGCATGACGCCGCCGGCCGTTCTATTCGACGACCTTCCACCGATCCACACAGTGCTGCTGTCGCATGATCACTATGATCATCTCGATGAGTCGACGGTGCGCCGCCTTCATGCCCGTTTCGGCGAAGCGGTCGAGTGGGTCACACCGCTCGGCTATCGCGACTGGTTCGGACGGCGTGGCATCACGCGCGTGACCGAGCTCGACTGGTGGCAGAGCCGCACGGAAGGGCAGGGGCCGGCTTCCATGAAAGTCACCGCGTTCCCCGCGCGCCATTGGACACAGCGCGGATGGAATGATGTACGACGCCGGCTCTGGTGCTCATTCGCGATCGAGGCCGCCGACGGTACGCGTATCTATTTCGGTGGCGACAGCGGCTACGCCGCCTTCTATCGCGAGATCGGCGCCAGGGAACCCGGCTTCGATGTGGTGATCCTCCCGGTCGGTGCGTATGATCCGCGCTGGTTCATGGCGCCCGCGCATATGAACCCGGAGGATGCGGTCGACGCATATCGCGATCTCGGTGGATCGGGTCTGTTCATCCCGATGCACTGGGGTACATTCCGACTCGCGGATGATCCGCCGCTCGAGCCGCCTGTGCGGCTGCGCGCTGCGTGGCGCGCGGCAGGTCTCCCCGATTCGCAACTCATGGTACCACGGCACGGCGATACGGTGAAGCTTCCATGAATCGAAACGATCCTGTTGCAGACCTCGAGGTTCTGATCCGTTCGCGATACGGCATCATCCATGTCGATACGCTCGAGGATGAACGCGTACAGGCTATTATGCGTCTCGCGTCAGATCGTCTCACCGTACCGTTCTTCACGTGGACCCGCACACGTGGCGTCTGTCGCGATGGCAACATCAACGGTGTCTATGACACCGCTGACGC
>JBDSPG010000067.1:0-11303 GCA_039912685.1 Longimicrobiales bacterium
TCGCCCTCGTGCCTGCCGTGCTGTCCGCGCAGGCCGCCCAGGAAGTGTCGCACAAGGTTGCCGGAGGAGGGATCTCGGTTCCCGGCTGGACCGGCAAGATCGACGCGAAGGAAACGGCCGCCGGCCAGGTGCTCGCGAATGCGAAGCTCTCCAAGGACGGCAACGGCCTCCACGTCACGACCGGCCCGGCGGTGACCTACTGGAACCCGGCGAACAAGGCGAGCGGCGACTACACCGTGAAGGCGACGTTCAATGAAGCGAAGTACATGGCGCTCAACAGCCACCCGCACCCGTACGGCATCGTCATCGGCGGGAACGACATGGGTACGGACAAGGAGAGCTACCTGTATTGCGCGGCGTATGGCAACGGCAACTTCATCGTGCGAGGCTTCGGCCCCGCAGCGTTCCAGGTGAACGGACGCGGCGCCCCTGCGCCGTCCGTGAACAAGGCGGCAGGCCCGGGCGCGCCGGTAACACAGGAGATCGCGGTCTCCGTGAAGGGCGACAAGGTGAGTTGCTCTATCAACGGCGCGGTCGTCGGTGAGTACGACAAGTCCGCAATCGTCACGGATGGCAAGCTGAAGTCTACGGACGGCGTGTACGGGCTCCGCTTCGCCCACAATACCGAGGCGACGGTGACTGGGCTGACACTGACGAAGAACTAGGTTTTTACAGACGAAAGCCCATCATCCTTTTCCGTTGCTTACAACGGAATCGGGTGATGGGCTTTCAGGAGCCTTGGTTTGGACATATTCAGGGTCACTCAGCCGTTGCCGGCCGTACCGAATAGATCCAGTGTATCCTTCGACAGATTGCCGAGCGGCGTATCGCGCTTGTCCTCGGGTTCTGCCGGTGCGATGTGACGGAGAAACGATCGTCCGAAGCTACGATCATATTCGGACCAGCCTGCCTTCTCATCAGGTAGTATGCGCGCGACCTGATTAATCTTGGCGTCCATGTCATCCGCGTAATGCAGCAGCAACCCCTCCAGGATGAGCGGTTCTCGAGGACTCTGCCATTCGTAGCGGCCTTGGTGTGATGCAATCAGATGCTCGAGCAGCAACAGGCGGCTGCGCGACAACTCGGGTACGCCGACCGCAACATCCTGCACCATGCGCATGCCGAGCAGAATGTGGCCGAGCAGCTTGCCCTCATCGGTATACGGGAATCCGGGCTTCGCACCAATTTCGCGAACCTTGCCGATGTCGTGCAGTAGCGCGCCCGCAATCAGCAGATCCCGATCCACACCCTCGCCGTAGTGTGACGCGAGAAGGTCACAGATGCGCGCAACGGAGAGTGTGTGCTCCTGCAGTCCGCCGATGAATGCGTGGTGATGGTACTTGGCGGCTGGCGCCAGTCGGAACGCGGCGCCACTCTCGGCGCGGCGTGACAGCAATTTGTTGACGAGTGTGCGGAGCGGCACATCCCGGATCGAACGGATCAGCTCCTCGAGCTCACGATCCATGTCGGACGGACCGCGCTCGGAGCGTGGCAGGAAGAGGTCCAGCTCTTCGAGCTCAACGGAAAGCGGTACGACGTCATCGACACGGACCTGCCGCTCGAGATTGAAAATCTCGAGTTTGCCGCGTACGCCGACGTAACTGCCGGGCTGCAGCGCCGGCTCGTGAACCTCCGCGTCCTCCCAGACGCGCGCTTCAATGGTGCCGTTACGATCCGACAGCACGAGCTTGAGGTACGGCTTGTCGGCCTTCGTGCGCGCCTGCTGCACATTCACGACGCAGTAGCAGCCGACCACGGCCTCGCCCTCCCTAACCAGCTCGATGGACGGCCAGGGGAACGCAGCAGTTCCGATCCATGCGCGGGGCGAAACCGGATCACGCGCGCTCATGACTTGATCCTGCTCACGACTTTACCTTATGCCCGTCTGCGTCCCATACAACCTCGCCACCGACTATCGTCAGTGCCGCGCGGCCGCGCAATGGCCATCCCGTGAACGGCGTGTTGCGGCTTTTCGACAAAAAACGCGTCGGGTCCACAGTCCATTCGTACGCAGGATCAATGACCGTTACATCCGCAACCGATCCGATAGCGATTGTGCCTCCAAGAAGGTTGAAAGCGCGAGCGGGCTGCACGCTCATGCGCTCGATGAGCTGAGGCAGCGTGAGCACGCCCTTATCGACCACATGCGTGAGCATGAGTCCGACTGCGGTTTCGAGCCCGACCAGTCCGAACGGTGCATCCTCGAACGCCTGTTCCTTCTCGTCGTAATGGTGCGGCGCATGATCAGTGGCAATGATGTCGAGCGTGCCGTCACGCAGCCCTTCGATCACGGCGATCCGATCTTCTTCGGCGCGCAACGGCGGATTGACCTTTGCTTCGGTCCGGTACGGATCACAAGCAGCATCAGTGAGTGTCAGGTGGTGCGGCGATGCTTCGGCGGTAACGCGGATGCCGCGCTCCTTCGCCTCGCGGATCATGGTGACGCCGCGGCGTGTCGAAACGTGCTGGATGTGCAACCGCCCGCCCGTCAGCTCGGCGAGCAGCAGGTCACGCGAGATCATGACGTCTTCGGATGCATTCGGGATACCGATCAACCCGAGACGCGTTGACACGAGTCCCTCATTCATCGACCCGCCTCGCGACAGCGTCTTATCCTCGCAATGATCCGCGACGGGGATATCGAACGTACGCGAGTACTCGAGCGCGAGCCGCATCAATGCGGCAGTCGGTACAGGCCTGCCGTCATCAGTGATGGCGACGGCGCCGGCGTCCACCATCTCGCCGATCTCCGTGAGACGCTCGCCCTGCATGCCTACAGAAATGCAGCCGACGGGGTACACGCGAGCCGCACGGGCACGCTGCCCTTCGGCAAGCACGTACCCGACGGAAGCAGGATCATCAATCGGCGGATCGGTATTCGGCATTGCGCACACCGCGGTATAACCCCCGCTCGCAGCTGCTCGCGCACCCGTCGCAATCGTTTCCTTGTGCTCACCACCGGGCTCGCGCAGATGCACGTGCACATCGATGAGGCCGGGAGATACGATCAGGCCTGCAACATCGCGCACCGTCGCACCGTCCGGAGTGCCGAGATTTTGACCGACGCCTTCCACTCGACCATCACGAATCAGTACGTCGCATACGTCATCCCGTCCATTTGCCGGATCAATGACACGGCCGCCGCGCAACAGGATCGGCGCTGCGCTCCGCATCGGATCCGTCTCGCGATCACGTCTCACGTTTCGCGACCTCCGCGCTGTCCGGCGCACCGCCGGCGAGGAGATAAAGCACTGCCATGCGTATCGCCACGCCGTTCGTCACCTGATCCAGAATTACGGAATGCGGTCCGTCGGCGACATCGCTGTCGATTTCGACGCCGCGGTTCATGGGGCCGGGGTGTAGTATGAGGAGGTCGCGAGGACACGCGTCAACGCGTTCACTCGTGACGCCGAACACACGATTGTACTCGCGCAGACTCGGAATGAAACCACCCTGCATGCGCTCGAGTTGCAGGCGCAGCACGTTCAGTACATCAGCCCATTCAATGGCTTCTTCGATGCGGCTGAACACGGTGACACCGAGGTCCTCGATCCCATGCGGCAGCAACGTGCGCGGTGCGCACACCGCCACCTGCGCACCCAGCTTGGTCAGACCCCAGATGTTCGAGCGCGCTACACGCGAGTGCAGTACGTCCCCTACAATGCAAACCCTGAGTTTATCCAGTGGTCCGCGATGCGCACGAATGGTGAGCATGTCGAGCAGGCCCTGCGTTGGATGCTCGTGACGACCGTCACCCGCGTTGATCACGTTGGAAGGAATGCGCTCACCGAGGAAGCGCGCAGCACCGGACGAACCGTGACGGATCACCACCATGTCGATGCGCATGGCTTCGAGGTTGCGCGCCGTGTCCACCAGTGTTTCGCCCTTGGCGACACTCGAACCCGTCGATGCGATGTTCACGGTGTCCGCGGACAAACGCTTCTCCGCAAACTCGAATGAAATCCGCGTGCGTGTTGATGCTTCGAAGAACAGGTTCACGATCGTCTTGCCGCGCAGCACCGGCACCTTCTTGATCGCGCGTTCGCTGATCTCCTTGAACGGCTCGGCGGTATCGAGAATGCTGGTGATGGCTTCCGCGGAGAGGTCCTCGAGTCCGATCAGGTCTTTGCCGAGCAAGGAGGCCGATCGGGTCATGCACTGCCTCCGTTGATCAGCTCGACGCCGAGCGAACCATCGATCTCCGGCACGCGCACTTCAACGCGTTGCCCCGGTGATGCTTCCACGGTGCGACCGACAACATCGGGCTGGATCGGCAGCTCACGTCCGCCGCGATCGATCAGGACACAGAGGTAAATGCGGTCGGGACGGCCGAAGTCGGAGAGTTCGTCCATCGCGGCGCGCGCGGTGCGCCCAGTGTAGAACACATCATCGA
This sequence comes from Longimicrobiales bacterium, assembly GCA_039912685.1. GTDB lineage: Bacteria > Gemmatimonadota > Gemmatimonadetes > Longimicrobiales > RSA9 > DASUXU01. The sequence goes on from JBDSPG010000067.1 coordinate 4,394, forward strand.
CAATGACGACGCGCCGGCCGTCGATGCCGCCCTCTGGCAGGCGTGTCTCGCCCAGAACCGGACGGGGTCCGATCGCGCTGAGGTCGTCGCGATAGAGGGTGATGTCGAGTGTGCCGAGGATCGGGCGCGTTCCTTCCGCACGCTCGATTTCCGCCGCGAGTGCGGCTGCGATCTGGACGCCGCGTCGCTGGATCCCCATCAGGCACAGGTTGTCGACGCCGTTGTTGCGTTCAACGAGCTCGTGGGCCATACGGGCCAGGGCGCGCTCGACCCCGCGCTTGTCCATCACCGACTGGCGCTGCTCAGATCCCATTCATTTGCTGTTCGGAGTATGGGCGGACCGCCCTGGGGCGGCCGACTGCAGCACTTGCGGTCGTGGGAAACTAGGCGCGAAATCGCGGTCAGTCAAACGCACGGGCCGGCATCGTCAGCCTCGGTCGGCCGCCCGCCGAGCCCGAAAAAAGCCGCGCAACAGGTTGGCTGCCGGATCTGCAAGGACCCCGCCCGTGACTTCGAGGCGGTGATTGAGTCGGGAGTCCTGCACGAGATTGGCGAGCGATCCGCACATCCCGGTCTTGGGGTCCGCCGCGGCAAAGACGAGGCGAGTCACTTTCGCGAGAACCAGGGCGCCCGCGCACATCGCACAGGGCTCGAGTGTCACATACATCGTAGTGTCGAGGAGTCTGGCTTCCGCCATCGCCGTCGCGCGGCCGCCAATGCGGGTCGCCGCTCGGCGAAGGAGCACCAGCTCGGCGTGCGCCGTAGGATCATCATCGATGCGGGTGCGATTATGCGCTTCGGCGATCAGCACACCGTCACGCACCAGCACTGCACCAACAGGAATTTCATCGATTGCGTGCGCAGCATACGCCTGCTCGAGCGCGCGCTGCATCCAGAAGATATCGTCGGCGCTCTGCGCGCCCGCTTCTGCGGGCACGATTTCAGACAGCGGCGATCGGCGCTGAGATGGCGGGCGAGCGCAGACGGCGCACTACGCTGATGACGCGACCCTGAATCATGTCGCCGTTCGTTGCAACCATCACGGACCCTCCAGTGGAATCGTCCGACTCCAGGCGCGGCGATGGCGAATCGTTGTAACGGCGCACAGTCGGCATACCGCCCGCGATTGCGAGCACGATGTCACCCGCGTCAAGCACACCCGGATCCACCGGCTCGACCAGCAGCATGTCACCCTTCTGAATGCCGCTTGCCTTCAGTGCCTCGTCAGGCATCACGATGAGATAATTGCCGCTCGATGCAATGCGACGATCGAGATCCAGTCCATGCACTGAACCGAGTTCATCCGTTGTATGTGCTGTGTGCATCGGAATGGAGATCGCATGCGTCTGAAGGTCGACACCCAGAAGACGAACACCACGCGACCGCGAAGGATCGCGCTCAACCCATCCCTTGACCGCTAACGACTGCAGCAGCTCCGACACCGTTTTCGTGCTCTTGATGCCGAATGTGCGGCCGATCTCGCGGATCGACGGCTGGTACGTGTTGCTCCTCAGGTACTCGACCAGATAGTCGAGCACCTGACGCTCCTGATCTGTCAGCATTTGCGGCATTTTCACCCCCACTCCCGCAGTATCGTCTGTTTCAATGCTATGCATTCGGCGCGCAGAGTCAAGAAACGTATATTTATGCACGGGTGAAGAGTGCTGCGGCAGCTGGATTATTGCGCCAGACGCGACGCAGCCTGTGCCAGGCGGGCCAGTGTTATCGACCGTCCCATGACCACGGCGACCTCGAAGACGCCGGGGGAGACCGCAACCCCCAGCAGCCCCAGCCGGAGCGGATGAATGAGCTTGCCGGCGGATATGTCGAGCCTTTGGGCTTCCGCCCGCAGGGCCGCTTCGAGCGTGACCGCGTCCCATTCCTCCACGGTGTCGAACGCCGTCCGGAGGCTGGTCAGTCGCGCCGCAGTCTCCGGATCGGCCGCGTGCTTCGCGACGGCCGCGGGATCGTACTCGATTCTGTCGACAAAAAAGGGCGTTGCGTTTCTGACGATGTCGTCGATTACCCGGGCGCGCACCTTGAGCAGGTCGATCACGTCGTGCAGGTACGTTGCTCTGGCTTGGAGGTCTGCGGCCGTTGCAAGTCCGGCATCGATGAGACCGGGCGTGACGATTTCTGCGAGATCCGCAGCTGTGCGCATGGCAATGTGTTGTCCGTTCAACCACTCGAGCTTCTTCGTGTCGAATACGGAGCTCTTGCGGTTGATGTTCTCGAACGAGAACGCCTGAATCAGATCTTCGGTTGTGAAAACTTCCTGCTCGGTACCGGGGTTCCAGCCGAGCAGCGCAAGAAAGTTGACCATCGCGTCGGCGAGGATACCGTCATTCCTGTACTCCCCGACGGCGGTTGCGCCGTGACGCTTTGAGAGGCGTTTCCCGTCGGGTCCGAGGATCATCGGCACGTGCGCGAATATGGGAACGTCTCTGCCCATCGCCTGATAGAGCAGGATCTGCTTGGGTGTGTTGGAGATGTGATCGTCACCGCGAATGACATGTGTGATGCGCATCTCCACGTCGTCACTAACAACCGCAAGATTGTAAATCGGCGTGCCGTCCGTGCGCAGAATGATGAAGTCCTCGATGTTCACGTTGTCGAACTCGATGCGTCCGTGAACGGCATCGTCGAGGATGGTCTTCCCTTCCGGCACGTGGAAGCGCACGGTGAACCGATCTCCATTGGCAGCGCGCGAGTCTGACAGCTCACGGCTGACGAAGCGGAGGCAGTGCCGGTCGTAACGGAATGCATCAGGCGACGTCCCGGCAGCGGCGCGACGCGCGTCGAGCTCGGCCGCCGTGCAGAAGCAGCGGTACGCGTGGCCGTTGCGCAGCATGTCGAACGCGTCATCGCGGTGTCGGTCGACTCCATCGGCCTGATGGAACGGCCCTTCGTCCCAGTCGAGGCCGAGCCATGACATGCCGTCGAGGATGGCCTGCACCATGGCGGCGTCGGAGCGTTCGCGGTCGGTGTCTTCGATACGCAGAATGAACACACCGCCGAGACGGCGTGCGAGGAGCCAGTTGAACAGGGCGGTACGGGCGCCGCCGACGTGGAGATATCCTGTGGGCGATGGCGCGAAGCGGAGGCGAATCATGCGGGAGTATGGCGGAAAAGCGGTGTTGGCTGCAAGTTGGCCGGCATTACTTGAACCCAATGGACGGCGTGATGCAGAGTGATATTGAAATTGCGCAAGCCGCGACGCTGCGCCCGATCATCGACGTGGCGCGCGAGCTGGACCTGACGGAAGACGATCTGGAGCTATACGGCAAATACAAGGCGAAGGTGAATGCCGAGGCTGTACTTGCGAACCCGAAACGCCAGGGCAAGCTCGTACTGGTGACGGGCATCAACCCGACGCCTGCGGGCGAGGGCAAGTCAACGGTGTCGGTCGGGCTCGCGGACGGGCTGCGCCTGCGGAAGAAGCGGGTGGTGCTGTGTCTGCGCCAGCCGAGCCTCGGTCCGGTCTTCGGCGTAAAGGGCGGCGCGACGGGTGGTGGTCATTCGCAGGTGGTGCCGATGGAGGACATCAACCTCCATTTCACCGGTGACTTCCACGCCATAACAACAGCGCACTCCCTGCTCGCGGCGATGCTGGACAACCACCTGCAGCAAGGGAACGAGCTCGGTATTGATGTGCGCAAGATCACCTTCAAGCGCTCCATCGACATGAACGACCGCGCCCTTCGCAAGATCACCATCGGTCTCGGCGGCACACCCAACGGCATTCCGCGGGAGGATGGATTCCAGATCACTGCGGCATCAGAAGTGATGGCCATCTTCGCGCTCGCGTCGGATCTCAGGGATCTGGAGCGGCGCCTCTCCGATATCATTGTCGCGTATGATCGAACCAACAAGCCGGTCCGCGCGGGTCAGCTTGGTGCAGCAGGCGCGATGACACTGCTGCTGAAGGATGCGATCCGGCCGAACCTCGTGCAGACGCTGGGCGGCGGACCCGCGTTCATTCATGCCGGTCCGTTCGGCAACATCGCGCACGGCTGCAACTCGGTCATTGCGACACGCACGGCTCTGGCGCTCGGCGACATTGTCGTCACTGAGGCCGGATTCGGCGCCGATCTGGGTGCAGAGAAATTCTTCGACATCAAGTGCCGCGCCGCCGGGCTGCGTCCCGAAGCCGTTGTCATCGTTGCGACCGTCCGCGCGCTCAAGATGAACGGCGGCGTGGCCAAGGCTGATCTCGGAACCGAGAATGTCGCCGCGCTCGAGAAGGGTTTCGCGAACGTGCAGCGTCACATCGAGAACCTCCGCAAGTTCGGTGTCACACCGATCCTCGCTTTGAACCAGTTCTCATCCGACACCGATGCGGAGATGGCGGTGATCCATCGTCGGTGTGGCGAGATGAATGTCGAAGTGGCGACGGCGAACGTGTGGGGCAAGGGCGGTGAAGGCGCGCTCGAACTTGCAGACCGCGTTATTGCCGCACTCGATTCCGGGAAGGCGGACTTCAAACCGCTGTATGCGCTCGAACAGCCGCTCACCGCGAAGATCGAGATTATCGCGCGCGAAATCTATCGCGCAGATGGCGTGAACTATGTCGGCACCGCGCTGAAGGACATCAAGCGCCTCGAGGACATCGGGCTGCGCGACCTGCCGATCTGCATGGCGAAGACGCAGTACTCGTTCTCGGATGACGCAACCCTGCTCGGCGCACCGACCGGATTCAAGATCACGGTGCGCGAGGTCACTGCATCAGCTGGCGCGGGGTTCGCGGTTGTTCATACCGGCGACATCATGACGATGCCGGGCCTGCCGAAGAAGCCTGCCGCCGAGAACATGACCGTTTCCGAGGATGGCACCATCACCGGGTTGTTCTAGCGCTTGTGATTTCCGGCTTCACGCCCGAGTCCACTTCCGCGCAGTTTTATAGACGAAGATGCCTCCCCCGAGGACGAGCGCGAGGGGGAGGAGGTACACCAGCAGATTGATGCCGCGGGCGGGTGGTGCCAGCAGAATCCACTCGCCGTAGCGCGCAACGAAGTACTGCTCGATTTCCGCGTCCGACTTCCCTGCCACTACCTGCTCACGCACGACCTTTTTCATCTCCACCGCCTGCGCTGCCGGTGACTCCTCGATGGAGGCGCCAGCGCAAATCGGACACCGGAGCTTCATGTTGAGGGAGCGCGCGCGCTCGGCGAGCTTCGGATCCAGGCTTCTCTCGTTGCGTGGGGAAGGCATAGTCGAAGGTGCGGTCGGTTGCTGCTGCGCAGCAGCGGGGCGCGGGGCCGTAGCGGTGAAGCTTAATAGCAACAGGAGTGCAATCGAACCACGCGCTTCGGCGCCGACGCGCTTTTTCATGACGGCCCCAGGAGCGAATCGAGCACTGCAATAAAGCGACGTCGGAGAATCGAATCGGATACTGGACCGAGTTGCTTGTACGCGATGAGACCGTCCCGATCGATCACGAAGGTCTCGGGCTGTGCGGTGACGCCGTACTCCACCCCAGTATGATCGGTTCCGGGCAGCAGGGTGGGATACGGCACGGGGCCCAAGTCATCGAAAAACCGCTTCGCACCCTCTTCCGAATCGTTATGCAGCACCGCATAGAAGAGCACGCCCTTTGGCATGTAGTTATTGGCAATGCGAACGAGATCGCCGTGCTCCGCGCGGCACGGCGCGCACCAGCCCGCCCAGAAGTTCAGCACGACAATGCTGCCGCGCTGCGCGCTCAATGAAACACGCGTTCGATCATCCATGCGGGTGAGCGTGAAGTCATGCGCCGGTTCGCCGATACGCGCGGGAACTGCATCAACCGAATTGGGGTCGCGGCTCAGGCCGCGGTAAAGCAGCAACAGAACAGGCAGCACGAGGAGCATGCCGACAAGCGAACGCCGCCATGACAGCTTCGTCGGCTCGTCTGCTGCCTTCGTGTCCTGGCCTTCCGCGGGTTTGATCGGATCTTCGCTTGTCATCACGCGATCCCTGCGCCCGCATCCGGGTCGAGCGGCCGATCGCCGCGGCGCTTCACTGCGCCGAACACAGCGCCAGATGCAATGACCAATGCGCCAAACCAGATCCAGCTCACCCAGGGCTCCACGATCGCACTGATCGAAGCCGTCTGTCCCTGCGCGCTCGTCGGCGCGCTGTATTCCTTCAGCACCAGGTACAAGTCGTTGCGGAAGCTGCTGCGCACGCCGGGCGTAGGAGTGGTATTGCCACCCTCGGAGACATACCAGTTCAGGCGTGGCTCGAGGACGCCCAACTTCTTGCCGTTCACCGTGACTGACATCACGGCACCGACGATGTCGCGATGCGGCTCGCGCGATGCGAACAGTGAATCGAAACGGACGGAATACTCGCCGATCCTCATCGCCTCACCCACGCGCAGCGTCGCCTCCGACTCCGTACGGAACACCGATGATGCGGTAATGCCGAGTGCGATGATGATCACACCGATGTGTGCAATGTATCCACCGTACCGTCGCGGATTCGCGTTCATCGCGCCCCACAATGCGCCTACTGGATTTGCACCGGTCGCGCGCCGCCGTGCAGCCGCCGCCATTGCGAACTGCTGGACGTTGGCGACCAACGCGAAGCCTGTGAAAGCGAATGCGAGCACCCCGTAGATGCTGCGCACGTGGAAGATGAGCGCGAGCACGAGCGTGACGAAGAACGCCGCAATCGGCGGCACGGACTCGCGGCGGAGCTGGTCTGTCCGGGCGGCGCGCCACGGCAGCATCGGCCCGACGCCGAGGAGGAACAGCAATGCGACACAGAGCGGCACTGTCATCTGATTGAAGAACGGCGCACCGACTGACACCTTCTCGTTCGTGAAGGCCTCCACGACGAGCGGGAACATCGTTCCCAGCAATACCGTGAATGTGAACGTTGCGAACAGAAGATTGTTGAACATGAACGCCGTCTCGCGGGACAGCAT
>JBDSPG010000082.1:0-8632 GCA_039912685.1 Longimicrobiales bacterium
GTGATGAAACGCTGAAGCCCCCGAATGGTGAGCATCACCCCGAGTAGGAAATCGGATGACCCACCTTCGAGCATCTGGACGCTCTCGTTCAGGGGTGCCGCAGCCTCGTCAAACCGGCCCACGCCGAGCAACGCGTAGCCGACGCCGCCGCGGGCGAAGTATTCGATCGCTGAATCGCCAATCGCGTGGCCGTCCTCACCCATCCTGATCCATGCCGCAATCGCAGCGCTCATGTCACCCGTGACGGCTGATATCATGCCGCTGGTGAACAATGCGCGACCCCGTCCGCGGCTGGGCGGCCAGTCGTCCGCAAGCGCGATCATCGACTCGACAGCCTCGTGACCTACCAGATGCAGACCCGCGATGTGCCAGTACCAGCCGAGCGCGCCGCACAGCAGCATGCTCTTCTCGACGGCGTCCGCATCGCCGAGGCGGGCACGCACAACGAGCCGGGCAAGCGCGGCAAAGAAGTTCGCGTTTTCCGCCTTCGCGCGCTGCATCGCTTCGCGTTGCGTTGTGCCCTGGATGCCCGCGTCCACTTCCTCCGCCAGCGCAAGGAAGTAGTCCGCATGTGCGTCGCGCGCTGCTTCAACCTCGCCCGCAGCATGCAGCTGCTCCGCACCGAATGCGCGGATCGTCTCGAGGAGCGTGTAGCGTTCACCGGAACCGGTCACGCGCACGAGTCCCTTCTCGACCAGCGATGCGAGATCGTCCAGTGCACGCCAGCGATCGTCGTCGTAGCACACGTGCTCGAGCGCGTCGAGCGTCCACCCCTCGTGGAATACCGACAGTCGCCGTAAGAGACGCTGTTCTTCCGGCGTGAGTAGTGAGTAGCTCCAACTTATCGTGGCGCGCAGCGTCCGTTGGCGGAGCGGCAGATCGCGGTCACCGGATGTCAGAAGATCGAGCGCATGATCGAGCCGCTGAAGCAGCGCTGCAGGCTCGAGGATGCGCACCCGCGCAGCCGCCAGCTCCAATGCGAGCGGCAACCCGTCGAGACTGCGGCAGATTCCTGCAACAGCGTCCGCGTTCGCAGCCGTGACCGCAAACCCCGGTCTCGCCTTCTGCGCGCGCTCCACGAAAAGTGTCACTGCGGCGCAGGCGAGCACATCATCGACACTCGCACCCGATGAAGGCACATCGAGCGGCGGGAGCGGGATTTCCACTTCAGCGCCGATCCGCAACGGACGCCGGCTCGTTGCAATGATCTGAAGTCCCTCACAGCGTGCGACGAGTGCAGCAATGTCCTCCGCTGCCTCGACCACCTGCTCGAGATTGTCGAGCACGAGCAGCACGCGCCGCCCGCCAATGAGTGTCGCCACCGCATCGGCCGCCGTTCGACCCATCGCCTCGGCGATATCGAGCGCGCCACCGATCGTCGACATAACCTCCGCCGGATCCGTTACAGACGCGAGTGATATGAACGCGGTGCCGCCATCGTAATCGTCTGACACGCGCTGCTGAAGCGCAGCAGCAAAGCGCGTCTTGCCCGTGCCGCCATATCCGGTCACGGAAAGAACGCGCGCACCGCTGCGCACAAGATCGGCGGCAGATTCGAGCGCAATGTCGCGACCGAGCAGTGACGTGGCGAAACGCGGAGGCGGCTTGTCGATTGCCGCGACATAGGGTGTGCCGCCATCGGTGCCGGACACCAGCGCCACCCTGATCGCGGCACGGAACTCCTGAAGTGAGCCGAAGCGATCAGCCGGCGCCTTCGCCAGCGCGCGCTCGACGGCGGCAGCAACTGGCCCGGTCACGTCCGGACGGACGGCCTGGAGCGACGGCACCGGCTCGATCGAATGCTTCACGATGACTGCAATGGGGGTCGGTGCGTTGAATGGCGGCGATCCGGCCAGCATCTCGTACATCACGCAGCCGAGCGCGTAAAGATCGCTGCGCGCATCCGCCTCACCGTTCCCCTGCTCCGGACTCATGTAGAGCGGTGTGCCGAGCGCCATACCAGCGACAGTGAGCTTCTCGTCACCCGCGGCGCTGATTGCGTTTGCGATACCGAAGTCGGCGACGATCGCATGCTCGTTCTCGAGCAGGATGTTCTCCGGCTTTATGTCGCGATGAATGATGTTGCGTGTATGCGCGTAGTGCAGCGCGTCGGCAACCTCATCCGCAATGCGCAACGCTTCGCCCAGCGGCAGTGCTCCCTCGCGCGTCATGCGCTCGCGCAACGTCTCACCCTCGACGTACGGCATCACGTAGTAAAGCAATCCATCCGCTTCACCGGAATCGAAGAGGGGGAGAATGTTCGGATGTCGCAGATTCGCGGTCGTCGTGATCTCGCGCAGGAACCGCTCGCCGCCCACCGCCGCAGCGAGTTGCGGCTTGAGAACCTTCACCGCGACCATGCGCTGATGCTTGATGTCTTCGGCTAGGTAGACCGTCGCCATGCCGCCCTGGCCCAGCTCGCGCTCGATCCGGTAACGGTCTCCCAGATTGTCTCCCGGACGCACGCTCATCGCGACCCTCCAACCATGCGTGTACGGGCTCGTATGCGGGCACCCGCTATGCGAACGGCCCGCCGCACAGGAACGTGCGACGGACCGTTTATCATATCACGGTCGAATGCCTGCGGTAGGCTCTGTCTAGAACCCGCTGACGTTCAGGCGTCCACCCGTGACGGTCTTGCCGGCCAGCGAGCTGGTGGCTGTGACGCTCCCGAGAATCGCGTTCTTGATCTGTGCAGCCGTCGAACCCGGATGATATGCGGCGTACAGCGCAGCCGCGCCGCTCACATGCGGTGTGGCCATCGACGTACCGCTGTAGCTTGCATACCCGGAGACGACGCTGCCCTTCGAGCTGACCGGAACTGTTGACGTGATCGCACTGCCCGGTGCACCAAGGTCCACTGTCGTCGAGCCGTAGTTGGAGAACGAGCTGATTGCACCGGTGCTGGTGATCGATGCGACGGCGATCACATTCGCACTCGCGTACTCGGCCGGGTAGCAGCTGCTTGTTTCGCAGTTGAACGTGTCATTTCCGGCTGCAGCGATGAACAGGATGTTCGCAGTGTTCGCGCGTTCGATTGCATCCGCCAGACCCTGCGAGAAGCCGCCGCCGCCCCACGAGTTGCTCGTCGCAACCAGGTTGATGCCGTGGCGCGTCTTGAGGTCTGTGAAATAGTCCACGGCCTTGATGGCGTTCGCCGTCGTACCGCCGCGCCGGCCGAGGAACTTCGCATCCATCAGCTTCACGCTCCAGCAGACACCGGCGACACCTGTGCCATTGCCACCCACGCCGCCGATCGTGCCGGCCACATGCGTACCATGATCATCGCCAGCGCCATCGAACACGGAGTTGTTCCCGCCATCGAAGTCCCAGCCGTTCACGTCGTCGACATATCCGTTGCCGTCGTCATCGATGCCATTGTTCGCCGTCTCGCCCGGATTTGTGCCTGCGTTCGCAGCGAGATCGGTGTGCGTATACATGTAGCCTTCATCGATGATCCCGATGTACACGCTGCTGCAATTCGTCTTGCCATTTGCCCATGCGGTGCTGGCCTGGCTGCCGTACGTGCCAGTCATCCCCCACAGCGTGCCATTCGTGACGTACGTGTCATTCGATACCGCACTGTGGTTGTACACCCAGTTCGGTTCGGCGTACTCGACGTCAGGCGCGTTGCGAAACGCCTCGACTGCCGCCGGCACCGACATCGCCGTATGCATCACGCGCACGCCTTCCGAATCGCCATCCCGGCGCATCGCAGCCGTGAGGATGTGCTCCCCAGCCGCGGCATTCGCCGCCTTCATGGCCAGACCGCGATTCGCTGCCGAAGCACCTTCGCGGAATTTCACGAGCACTTCACCCGGAACGAATTCCGGACCGGCGCCTGAATTCACGGATGCCTGCGGGGAGAGTGTCGGTTCCGCGGGTGTCGGCGCGTCCGCGCATCCGGCAAGAATGCCTGCGGAGACGAGCACAACAGCAAACTTCTGTCTCATGTAGTGAACTCCAGACGAAAATGGGTGGATCATGCGCCGTCAATCAGGACTGACGCATTACGACGCGCCCCGGGGGACGCGCGGAACACCGCTAATAACTTTATAGAACGGTCCAGTGTTATGCAAGCACCGAACTGAGCCGAATCTGTACCGAGAAAGCGGACGACACGGACCTCCCCGCACCCACGGCGCGTCAGCATGGCGCGCTGGGATTGTTCGTGCATTCGCCGGAAGGCAGAGGCAGGAACATGAAGGTCGGAGCGGTCTGCCCCGGTAGACGCCGCACGTCATCCCACCGCTGGCCCTGGAGAAAGAGCTCGTAGCGGCGCTCGTACGCAATCTGCCGGAGCACCGCATCGAGGCTCGGCAACTGGATATCGGTCAGAGCAAGCAGGCCTGCAACCGGTTCGTCGAGCGCGGATGTACTCTGAGTCCGAACCTCGTTGATGAGTACGCGGGCGGCTGCCAGGTTGCCCAGACGCGCCTGCGCCTCCGCCCGGATCAGCTTCATTTCATCAGGTAAGTACAGGGGGAAGCTTTCAAGAGTTGTCGAATACTTCCGGAGGTTGTACGACAGCGAATCCGCCGGATTGCCAGCAACGGGCGCAACCGTAGTCTGAACCCAGTACGCCGGGCGCTTGTCAGTCGCTTCCGCTGCTTTGACGAAGTTGGTCGTGGCTCCGAGATACTGCAACGTGACGGCGACGGCCGTGATCGGATTTGTCGGCGACGAATACAGCAGCGACGGCAGGATCGTCGGGGACACGCGTGTGGCGGCATCGATCGCCTGCTGATACCGACCCCGCTGAAGCGAGTAGCGTGCGATCATCGCATCGATGGTGTTCCGGAGCGCGGGCAGGGTGAAGCCCGTCGGAAGTACGCGCTGTGCCAGTGTCGTGAGTTCAGCGTCGGGGACGTTGACGATATCCGCGCGTGCAGACTCGAGCAACGCGATGACCGTGTCGAGCACCTCGGCCCGGGGCCGTATTGTACCACCCCCTGTGGCGATATCCACCGGAAGCTGCTCGAACGACTGCGCGGCCATGCCGAGTGCCATTGCCTTGAACGTCTTGGCCACAGCCCGAATCCCGGCCTGGAGACTCGGTCCGAGCCCTACGCCCGTTGACGCAGCCAAAAGTGTATTGGCCGACTTCACAATCGCGTAGGTGTTGTTGTAGGGAGAACTGACGATGTCGTACGTGTTCTCGAAGTTCTGCCCCGTAAACAGGGATTGGTAGGACAACAGGGACCGCGTCCGCGTCCCAAGCTCATCCGTCACCAGCGCTGAAGGGAAAACGTAATCCTCGATGGACTGGGCGAACTGCCCCTGCACGCCGACTGCAAGCGCAAACACCCCGTCCGCGTTGGTGATGACCGCTTCTTCGGTTGGGTTATTCGGGTTCGTCAGCTCCAGGTCACACGCTCCGAGCAAAAGTGCGGCTGCTCCGGCAGTGGCGAGGCGACAGAACGTTTGAGTCGTCATCATGATCGCCCGCCTCAGAAGGTAAAGTTGACGCCGAATACGAACGAGCGCGCCAGCGGTGTATTGGCGAAATCGACGCCCTGCGCGACCGTGTTCGCGGAGAACAGGTTCAGCTCTGGGTCCATGCCCGTGTAGTCGGTCCAGGTGTGCAGGTTGCGACCCGCCACCGTGATGTTCATCGACTTGGCACCCAAGTGGCGCACCCACGGCTGATTGATCCGGTACGTCGCAGATATTTCGCGCAGCTTGATGAAACTGCCGTCTTCGATGTACTCCTCGTAGATGTTGATGCGTCCCGAGGGGCTGCGGCCGTAGGTCAGCGGGATCGTGTCCCCGTTGCTCTCCCTCTCGAGCACCTTGTCGGACCCGAAGAACTCCGTGATGCGACGCGTGAAGTTCGCAACGTCGTTTCCAAACCGGCCGTCGAACAGGATGTTGAGGTCGAAATTACTGCCGACCGTCATGGTGTTCGAGAACGAAGCCGTGAAAGCAGGGTTCGGGTCGCCTATGATTCCGTTCACGAACGTACCAGTGTTTACTGCATTGCCATTCAAATTGTCGACCCGGCGCCTCAGCGGAAGCTTGAGCGTCTGTCCCGGGAACGCCGCATTGGTAAAGGCGCCGTATAGAACTTCGCCCTCCGGCGTACGGGCATATTGGCCGCCGTAGAACACTCCCACCGGCTGCCCCTCGATAACAGCGTTGAGGTAGCCGACGATGATCGTATCGGTGGTCGCAACCAGCTTGGTCACCTTGTTCTTGTTGCTGCCCACGCTGACGCGGCTGCGCCAGGTGAAGCGGTCGGTGGTCAGGTTGATGGTATTCAACGCGACCTCCACACCTTTGTTCACGACCTCACCGACATTCTGCCGCTGCAGGGTAAAGCCCGAGCTGGCGGCTAGCGGCACGTTGAGCACCAGGTCGGTGGTCTTCTGGTCGTAGTACGTGAACTCGACTACAGCGCGGTCACGGAGGAACCCGGCTTCGAAGCCCGTCTCGATCTCGCGCTGGCGTTCCGGCTTCAGGCTGGGGTTGCTCGCGATCGAACTTGGAGTCAAACCCGCGCGACCGGCATATCCCACGTTGATGTAGTTGGCAAAACGATCATAGAGGCTGGGCGGCTGACCCCCCGTTTCGCCGTATGCGGCACGCAACCGCAGCGTGGAGAATACGCGGCTCAGACTGGACGTGTTGTCGCTGCCCGATTCGAGCGCGACAAACGAGACGCCCGCACGCGGGAAGAGCTGCCAGCGTTCGTCCGCACCGAACGCAGATGAAGCTTCGTAATTCGCGCCGGCGGTCAGGAAGAGACGCTCACTGAGCGCCGCCTGCTCCTGAACGAAGAAGGACTCCGTACGAACTTCGTTGAATGACTGGGACGCAAACTGAGTCGCGCCGCCGACCAGGGTCTGCCCGGGAGACAGAACGTCCGCACCGGAACGGACGATGTCTGTGACCTGGGAAGTGTACCGGAACCCGCCGAGGCTGGTGAGCCGGTACCGGTCGCTGAAGCGCGACTCGAGGGTACCGGTCAGATCGTGGTTCTTGCTCGTGGACAGGCGAATCGGGTTCTGCACGGAGCCAGTGAACGTAGCCGATTCCGCGAACGGAGGCCTGAAGAACCGGCTTTCCTGACGGTAGTCGTCGAGACCGAAAAGGTAACGGATCCGCAGGTTGTCGCGCAGCCGATACGTCATGTCGAGATTCCCGACGAAACGTGTCACGTCCTCTGGCGCATCGAAATTCTCAATTGCGTTGAGGGGGTTCGTACCCAGCACCGGGTTGTACGGGTATCTCCCGAGACTCTCATTGAACCGGGGATCAAAGATCGTCGGTGTAAAGACCGCACTGGTCAGCACGCCGTTGCCCTGCTCGCCCTCCGGCAGGAGGTCGACGTGCGACTTAATGAAATTGCCATTGCCGGTGAGTTCCAGTCGCTCACCGATCTGCTGCGTCAGCTTGCCGCGTACGTTGTAACGCTGCGCGCCGGAATTCCGGAGAATCCCCTGATCGTTACGGTAGGCACCCGACATGAAGTAGGTTGTGTTGGCCGTGCCGCCGGAAACGCTGACCTGTGTATTCGCGCCCGTGGAATTCCGGTAGAAAAGATCCTGCGCGTCGATGCGCGTCACCTGATCACCCACCTGCAGGGGAGTTCCGTCCGGACGGGTCACCCCTGAACCGGCCGCGATCGCGACATCTGCGAAGCTCGCTTTCGGAGACATGTTCAGCTCGAGCAGGTCCGGCGCCCCGTTGATCTCCAGTTCCGATCCCCACGTGATACGCGGTGAACCATCCTGCCCGCGCTTGGTGAAGATCTGGATGACGCCGTTCTTGGCGCGCGAGCCGTACAGCGCCGCGGCCGAGGCGCCCTTCAGTACTTCGATCCGCTCCACGTCGTCCGGCGAAATGTCCGACAGACGGCTGCTCATACCCGCGCCCCCGCGCGTTGCGTTGGTCGACAGACCGATGAGTGCGTCAGTCGTATTGTCGATGATGACGCCGTCGACGACGATCAAGGGCTCGGCCGTGCCGAGAATCGAGTTGTTGCCGCGCAGACGGATCGTGACCGGGGCCCCTGGCTGGCCGTTGCCGACCGAGATGAGTGCGCCGGTGATCTTGCCCTGCAGTGCCACACCGATCGAGCTGGTGGCGGGCGCGCGGTTGATCGCCTCACCCGAGACGGAAGCCACTGCATTGCCCAGCGCTCGCCGTTCGGACGTTGCACCGGGAGCCGTGACGACGAGCTCCTCGAGCTCGACGGCCGACTCTGCCAGGACAACCGGCTCGACCGTCACATCGTGCTGGACGCCCAGGACGATTTCACGGGTTGCCGTCGCCCGACCGATGAAGCTGTACTGGAGCACGTACCTGCCGGCCGGAATGGCCGCGTTGATCGAGTAGCGGCCGTCGGCGACGCTGAGCACTCCCAGGCGAGTGCCACGAACCAGGACCTGGGCGCCGAAGAGCGGTGCACCCCCGCTCGACTGAAGGACTCTTCCGCTAATGCGGTAACGGTCCCCCTCTTGAGCTTGCGAGCGCGTGGGTAGCGCGAAGGCTGCCAACGCTAGGAGAACGGCGACAAGACGTCGGCCCGGACGGTAGTGCATGAGGCCTCCACGCTGCTGTGCTTTGGACGGAACTGTTACCGGTTGGGGACTCGCAACAGTGCTCACCGCGCGTGCGTCTGTCAAGC
>JBDSPG010000090.1:0-4350 GCA_039912685.1 Longimicrobiales bacterium
GTAGAGTCGGAAAAGATAACGGAAATTTGCGGGGAGTGTCAACGCGGAATGGAGTCCTTCACAGAGCCGTTCGCACGCCTCGCCGAGTCGGCTTTTGCCGAGTCCTGCGGGCCGGCGAACCGGTAAAGCCGCTCCCCTGCCCGGATCATGCCGTAGCGCTCGCGGGCGATCCGCTCGATGGTCGCCGAGTCATTCATCAGCGAGTCGCGCCGGGCCTCGAGGCGGGTGACTTCCGCGCGGATCGAATCGAGGCGCTGCTGCTCCACTACCTGCTCCCGGCGGACCCGCCGCAGATCGAACAGGCTGTACTCCCCGCCGAAAAACGCGAAGTACGCCGCTGCGGCGAGCAGCAGTCCTCCAATGACGAACCGAAGCTTCAGAATGCACCCCGTCCGAGGTATTGCGCACCATCTCCGAGATCCTCGGCAATGCGCAGCAGCTGATTGTACTTCGCGATGCGATCAGTGCGGCTGGCGCTTCCTGTCTTGATCTGACCACTACCCGTCGCCACCGACAGGTCCGCAATGAATGTGTCCTCCGTCTCGCCCGAGCGATGACTGATGATGTAGCGATACCCGTTGCGCTGTGCGAGCGAGATGGCTTCCAGTGTTTCAGTGAGCGTGCCGATCTGATTTACCTTGATCAGGATCGCGTTCGCAGCACCGAGTTCGATGCCCTTCTGCAGGAACTCCGTGTTCGTGACAAAGAGATCGTCGCCAACGATCTGCACGCGATCGCCGATGGCGGCCGTGAGCTTCTGCCAACCATCCCAGTCGCCTTCATTCAAGCCATCCTCGATCGAGATGATCGGATACTTCTCGATCCAGCCCTTCCAGAAGTCCACCATCTCGTCAGACGTGCGACGTTCGTTCGTGGACTTGTGAAAAACATACCCGCCATCACGCCACCACTCGGATGCGGCCGCGTCGAGTGCAAGAACGATGTCTTCGCCCGGACGATACCCGGCCTTCTCGATGGCCTCGAGAATCAGGTCGAGCGCATCTTCGTTGGTTGCGAGGTCTGGCGCGAAGCCGCCTTCATCACCGACCGCCGTCGCCTTCTTCTGCTTCGACAACACAGACTTGAGGCTGTGGAAAATCTCGACGCCGGCACGCAGTGCGTCGCCGAAATTCGTCATCCCAACGGGCGCGACCATGAATTCATGCAGATCGACGTTGTTTGCAGCGTGTGCTCCACCATTCAGGATATTCATGAGCGGCACGGGCAGCACGCATGCATTCGGCCCGCCGAGATAACGATACAGCGGCAACCCCGCCTCATTGGCAGCAGCGCGCGCGACGGCCATCGAGACGGCGAGCAGCGCGTTCGCACCGAGATGCGATTTGTTGTCGGTACCGTCGAGCGCAATCATGGCGCGGTCGACACCGATCTGGTCGAACGCATCCATGCCGATGACTTCTTCCGCAATCGTGTCGTTCACATTCGCCGCCGCATCAAGGACGCCCTTCCCGAGATAGCGGGACTTGTCGCCATCGCGCAGCTCGACCGCTTCGAACTCACCTGTCGACGCGCCGCTCGGCACAGCAGCACGACCGGCCGCGCCGCCTTCGAGCACGACTTCCGCTTCGAGTGTCGGATTGCCGCGTGAATCCAGGATCTCGCGGGCGTGAATGCTGATGATTGTCGACATGTATTACCTGGTTGAGTGCGCGGGTTGTTCGAGCATCGCGGCGATCTCGCCACGGACTCGTTGTATCAGGCGGCCGCGATCCTGCTCCGTGCAGCCGGCCGTGGCCACGGGCTCGCCAAAACGGATAGTAATTTCCCCGCTACGGACCCGCCAGTCGGCCTTGCTATGAATATCGCGGCTGCCGATAACGGCACAGGGCAGCAGGTCCGCGCCCGTTCTCAGCGCGACCATGAACCCGCCCTTCTTGAACGGCAGCATCTCACCGGTAGGCGACCGCGTGCCTTCGGGGAAGATGATAATCGCGCTGTTGTCGCTGCGGATGACCTCGCCGGCGCGATCCATCGCCGCGAGCGCCGCAACGTGGTCACTGCGATCGATCGCGATATGACCGGAGGCCACCCATCCCCGGCCAAAAACCGGGATTCGGGCCAATTCGATCTTCGCGACGAACCGATACCGTTTCGGCAGTTTCGCCGCGAGCGCGAAGACGTCAAACCATGACGAGTGATTCGATACAATGACCTGCGGCCGGTCGAGAGCAAGATGCTCGACACCCTCGAGCCGAACGCGGACATTGCTCGCCCACAGGATGCAGCGACCCCAGCTGCGAGCACCCCACCAGAAATAATCGCCGCTCGCACCGAACAAACCACCAAGGATCATCAACGTCGCGAGCGGTATCGTGACGAGGGTACCGATCAGCCAAGTCCACAGCGTGCGCATCATTTTGGCGTGCCGTCGAAGTGATTGAAACCGCGGACATCGAGGTCGCGCGCTGTGCCATCGAAGTCACGAATGCTCACACCCGCACCTTCATGCGCGGTGCCGACACATGTGAGCTTCAACGCAAACTTCTTTTCGAACTCTTCGATCAGGCGCTCCACCGATCCGGCCGGTGCAGCGAAGCAGAGCTCGTAGTCCTCTCCACCAGACAGAGCAAGCCGAAGTGCAGCCTCATGGTCATCCACGCCCATGTGTGCGACAGGATGGATGGGGATCGCGTTCATGTCGAGAACGATGCGAACACCGCTGGCGGCCGCGATGTGTGTGATGTCACCGGCGAGGCCGTCCGAGATATCGATAAGCGCGTTGACCACATTGTGCGAGGACAGCCACAACGATTCACTGATGCGCGGCATTGGCAGCGCAAACGCGAGCCGTGCGGACGCCTCGGGCTCACGGCCGGCCTTCCACGCGGCGACAGCGGATGCGGCAGCGCCGAGCTCGCCAGTGACCCAGATCGAATCGCCCGGCCTCGCGCCACGCCGCAGCACGGGACGGATCGCATTGCCAACAACGACACAATCGATCATGAGGGGGCCGGGGGAGCGGGTGATGTCACCGCCGAGCAGCGTAGCACCCACACTTTCCGCTGCTGTCCGCGCACCAGCCATGATCGACGCCGCGACATCATCGGCGTCATCCGCATTCGCAGCGAGCGCAACAAGCACGCCGATCGGTGTGGCGGCAACGGCTGCCAGATCGCTGAGCGCAGCGGCAACACTGCGATAGCCGATTTCTTCCGGCTGCAGCCACGCGCGCTTGAAGTGCACATCCTCGACCGCCATGTCAACGCTGAGCGCGATATTCTCGCCGCGCACGATCGCACAATCATCACCAGGACCGACACGCACGGAATCCCCCAGCGCCATATCGCCGACAGGCATTGGGTTCTGCAGGAAGCGGCGTATCAGATCAAACTCGGCGCCATGGCCGAGCGGGATGTTCAAGATGGCCAAGGACCGCCTCGTCTGGGATGAACCTGACTGGTCTAGCGTTCGAGCGGTACGCGCAGTGCGCCGGCAGGAGTAGCCAGCCATTGTGTCAGGCCGAGCGGTAGCAGGTCCCGCACAGGGCCCTCCGGCACATCATCGGACACGGAATAATAGGTCCACGTTGTAGCCTTCGCACGCTTCACCGCAAACCCGGCCGTTCCCAGCACCCACAACGATGAACCGTCACTGCGCAGCCGCCCGAGCAGCCCCAGGCGCTGCGACGGCTGACGGTCCGGCACCAGCCATCCGCCAGGGCCACGCCGATACAATGCATCCATCGTAAGGGCGTAAAGCGTATCCCCGACGATTCGCACATCCATGACGGGCGCTGGCGGACTGCCACCTCCGCGCAACGCCATTGCCGGCGCACCGCCCGTGCGCGCGAACGCAATCAGTCCGGCACCACTCGCGATCCACACTGTGTCCGGCGTTGCATCGATGCCATACACATACGGACCACTCAGAATCGCGTCATATGCTCCCGCACGATCAATGCGCGATGCGCCGCGGTCGGTTCCTACATAGATGTACCCGTCCGACGCGACCAGCGATGTGACCACATCGCTTCCGCCGAAGCGTCCGGTCCGCCAGCGCTCGCGCCCCTGCGCACCAGCAAGCACATAGAGTCCATGCGTTGTGCCTGCATACAACGCGGAGTCCGTCGTCGCGAGCGCCGTGATCAAGTCCGCGGGTGCGCCTGACTGCGGTGCGTGCTCTGTGAATCTGTCGAGCTGCGCGGTCGCGCTCACGAGTGAGCCGTTGATCGAGCGTGCGTCACCGCCGAACCACAACCGATCATGCCAGTACGCAATCGCGCCGGCGCCGCGCGCGTTCAGACCGAATGGCAGCCGCTTCGACGAGAACGTGTGCGCATCGAGCTGCATCAGGCCGTTGCCTGCGGTACCGACAAAATAGCTGCCCGGC
>JBDSPG010000146.1:0-3608 GCA_039912685.1 Longimicrobiales bacterium
GAACGGTAATGCACCGGCAAGCATCTCATACGCCATGACACCAAGCGAATAGAAGTCCGCGCGCTGGTCAGACGCCGGGTCGCCAGCAGCCTGCTCGGGCGCCATGTACGCGGGCGTCCCGAGTGCACTGCCTACCGACGTCAGCGTTGCGAGCGATGGATCTGTAGCGTTCGCGTATCCGGGTGACCCAAGACCACTCCGCGCGACTGCGAGCGCCTTGCCGATACCGAAGTCGGTGACGATAGCGGCACCGCCCGCGAGCAACACGTTGTCGGGTTTAATGTCACGGTGAACGACACTGCGCGTGTGAGCGTATCCGAGAGCGCGTGTGACGTCGCGCAGGATCGCCACCACGTCGCTGATCGGTATCTGTCCACGAGTGATCCGCTGGCGAAGACTTTCCCCCTCCACGTACGGCATCGTATAGAAGGGAATGCCGCCGGCGTCACCCGCAGTCAGCAGGGGGACGATGTTCGCGTGCTGCAGTCGGGCCGCGAGCTGAACCTCACGCGCGAAGCGGTCGGCACTGACTTCGACCGCCATCTCAGGCGACAGCACCTTGATGACGACTGGTCGCTTGAGCGTTCGCTCCTCGGCGAGAAACACGCGGGCCATACCGCCGCCGAGTAACTCCCGATCGATCGAATACGTCTGGCCGAGGGCCGACTCGAGATGATCGCGAAGGTCGTCCACGATGAGGAATCTAGGTCGCTACGTAAGCGACAGCCAACAATCGCTGGGGCCGGCCCTGGCAGCCGCGCTCAGATGCGAAGCTTCATTCGATACGCATCTGCTGGATCATCCCGTGCTCGATATGCGACCGCCCATCCGGCGCCGTAGTCATACAGACCAGCGCATACTCGCCAGGGATGAGGTTCATCTTGAAGAACACTTCCATCCCCGGCCGGATCACGGCGATGCCGCCCCCCATCGTCGCGAGGCTCGCCATCGACATCTCCGGTTGATTCTTTTCGTCCGGCCGACGCGCGCGCTCCGGATTCATCGTCATGCGGACATCATTTAGCGTCTTTCCCGGAGCAAGCTTCAGCAGGACCACGTCGTGCGGCTGCTGACCAGCGTTGTCAACTCGAATCATGTGTTGACCGGCCATCGGCGGAGCATCGAAGCCAAACGCATAATCGTTGAGATGGATCGACATCGTCGCGGTGGGAGCAGATGCCTGCCCGGCCAGATCAGCCTTCGCAGTACGGACTACAAGTGCCTTGACCTCTCCATTTCCGAAGTGCGGCTTCCCGGCGCTGTCCTCGACGGGACAGATCAACACGTAACTGCCGGGCTCCAGATTCTGTGTTACAGCAGAAGAGTCACTTGGCGCGGCACCACCTGGCCCGCCGAATCGCACAACCCATTTGGGTCGCGGGCCCGATGTGCGAATCGCCTCAGCGTAGGCCTGAACAAGCTCGGGCACTGTCTTTCCGGAATCCAGCCGCACGAAATGAGCATAGTGGATATCGTCGCCGTTGTTCGCGAAGTGGACCGTGGTCCAGCCCGCGTCGATCGTATCCGGCGCCTGGAATGTGTGGCCGGAGATGGAGATGGCAACGTCGTTCGGTGCAGCGGCAGTGATGCTCTCGCTGGACGCTTGCTTTCCGGTGGTGCAAGCTGTTAGCGCGATGATGAACGCGAGGCAAAGAACTCGGGGCGTCGGCTGCTTCATGGCATCTACCTCGTTACGCTGTAAAAGGCCGCTCCAGTCCTGCAGAAAGCTGCAAACGATCTAACTAAAATGCGAGCGGAGCGAGCTTAACTGGATCCCTTGTCAGCGAGGCAGCCGCACCGTCGAATCGGGTGTGATTCCCACCCAGTCGGGATTTCTTTCGGGGAGTTTTTTCGCATTGTCGGTTCAACCTCCCCACAGTGCGTCGGGCAAATAGAGCTTCACCGTTTTGACATCGAGGTTGAACAGTGCGTTTGAGCCCGCCATCATTGCGCGGACATGTTGCCTGACTATGTAGCGAGCGAGGCGAGGTTCATGCACGTGTGAGGTCTCGATGGCATATCTTCGGTGGGCTTTCGTGCATTTACCCCACTAGTCGAGTGGACTGGCACGTCCGCTACTGTACTTTACTGATTATGCTGTCCAACGACGTCTGCCGCGAAGCGAGGACTGCCGATGCTTTGGCTGGAGCCCGCAACCACTTCTCCAACCGGGAATCAGCTGGCACGCTCAACTCGATCGCTGGTTTGATGGCCTGGGGACTCAAGTTCGATCTCCCGCTCGATCGCATGGTCGCCGAGCGAATTCGGTAGTTGTGCGCATAGCCATCCTCGGTGCCACAGGGCATATCGGGAGCTGGCTCGTGCCTCGCCTCGTGCGCGAGCGGCATGATGTTGTTGCCGTCTCGCGAGGAGTGCGAAAGCCCTATCACGAAGCTCCTGAATGGAGCTCCGTCGCTCACGTCACGATGGATCGAACAATGGCGGAGAACGACGGGTCGTACGGATCGCGCATCGCGGCGCTGGAACCGGACGTCGTGATCGATCTCATCTGCTTCGAGGTCAGCTCGGCGCGACGGCTCGTCGAAGCGCTGCGTGGACGCGTCGAGCTGTTTCTTCATTGCGGCACGCTGTGGGTGCATGGCGCGACGCGATCATGCCCGTACAACGAGAGCGCGCCACGCGAGCCGTTCGGCGAATATGGAATTCGAAAGGCAGCGATCGAGCGGTATCTCCTCGAGGAGGCGACGCACGGTTTTCCAGCGGCTGTTTTCCATCCGGGGCATATCAGCGGACCGGGGTGGACGCCGATCAACCCGGCAGGCAATCTCGATATTCGAGTTTTCGAGAAACTCGCGCGCGGCGAGACGGTGACACTCCCGGATGACGGCGCCGCCCGTCTTCAGCACGTTCACGCCAACGATGTCGCGCAGGCATTTGCTCTCGCCGTCGCGCATCCAGCAGAGGCTATCGGCAATGCTTTTCACGTTGCGGCGCACGAGCCTGTTACGATGCGCGATTATGCAATGCAAGCCGCGAATTGGTTTGGTCGCGGCGCGAACATCGAGTACGTACCGTTGAATGATTGGGTCACCAGCGTGTCCGATGAAAATGCGACGATCACACGCGACCACGTGATGCATTCGCCGTGTGCGAGCATCGAAAAGGCTTGCTCGCGTCTTGGGTTTCACCCGGAGTACTCGGCCGTGGCTGCGGCAGAGGACGCCGTAAGCTGGCTCGTGGAGAAAGGCCGCATCACTGTCAGCTAACTGAACGGCCGACACCGCACCACGCGAGTTCAGGCGTAGGTCGATCCGGTCAGGCGCGCGAGCTAGATTGTTCACATTGGTGGCGACACACCTTCCACTTCCCCACACATGCTGATCATCCAACGCACTTCCAGTCTGGCCCTTCTCATAGGGTTGAGCCTTTCGTCGTCCGACTCCAGTGCGCAGGACCAGGTGGCGCGCGGGCCATTGCAGCAGGCTTCGCGGCTCGATTCGGAAGGAAAGACGAAGGAGGCGCGTACCATCTTCCAGAGCATCATCGACACTGCAAGCACTCCCGCGGCGAAGGCTGCGGCGCAACGTGCGATGGCGATGTCGTATGCGTTCGACGCCGACTGCACGAATGCAGTGAAGTACGAACAG
>JBDSPG010000197.1:0-11535 GCA_039912685.1 Longimicrobiales bacterium
GCGCGCCTCAGGGCGCGCGCCGCCACAGCCGTGCAGGCAGTCCGTTCCGGAACCCCGTGTTGCGAACGCCAGTCACGCGCACGGTCGCTGAATGATCTGAAACCTTGACGACCCTCACAACCCCTACCATTTGGGCCGGCAGCCGGTCGGGCCGCTCGTTGTCGAGCCTCTGCTCCGGAATGTACACGGCCAGCTCGTCTCCTATCCGAACCTGGTCCGATCCCAGTGACACGAACCCAATGTCGCCCGGCCCGTAGAGCGGCGCCGTCTGCAGGAATGCCACCAGCTGTCCTTCCGCACCGCCCTCGACCGGAGCCAGGTCACCGCGCGCAATCTCCGGCATCGCCGGCAACGCCATGATGTAGTCCCCGACCTTGGCCGCACCGAACTGTCGAGCGATGTGCCCCACTAGCACGGCCATACCCACGGAATCGATGCGTACAACGCCCAGTGGCTCCACAACCGTGCCGTGCGTGCCCAGACGACGGCCCAACCGCACGATCTGCACGCTATCGCCCGGCTTCGGCTGCGTGCCGCGCAGCTCGCCCAGGATGATCTGCTTGTTGGGGTACAGCTGCTGCGGGATCTTGTCGTTCTTTGCGTTCGGATCCGCCTCGCGAACAATGCGGCCGATAATCGCCGCATTCGGGTCCATGCTCAGCCACGGCGCCGTCGAGTACTCCGCCGCCGAGACCAGCGGACGTCGCATGTCGATCGTCGTCAGCACCATCGGCGTCGTATCAGCCGGCAGCGCCATCGGAATCACCTCGACCGCGATCGCCGGCGGGACCGGTGTGCCCAGCGGCATCTCCGCGCTCATGTCGCGGCCCGGGATGATCAGCTTCTCGACGGGATAGATCCAATGCGGATTCTCTACGACGGGCTTGTTCGCGTCATAGATGATCTTCCACAGGAAGGGGTTGCCGTAATAGAACCCGGCCAGGTCCCACAGGGTGTCCCCCTTCTTGACCGTATGCTCGCGCTGGACGGTGGACTTGGTCGGCGTCTGTGCCTGCACGGCCGCGTGGACTGTCGTCAGCGCCAGCAGTACGGCCGCCATCGACGCGCAGCGCCGGATTTCGCGGGTTCTCGACAAGAGGTAGCCTCGCCTGATAAGGGATGTCAGAACGGTCGGCGCCAGAGACTCCGGCTCCGGCACGCACACGTACGGTTCGATTTTCCCGGGGAGGTAGTCCCAAGATAGGACCGGCCGAACCCCCTGTCAAAGCTCATGTTGACTGCTCGACCCGTGCAAACTCCCGCGCCCAGTACGTCACGATCAGGTCCGCACCCGCCCGCTTGATCGAGCCCAGCGCCTCCCGCATGGCGCGTTCCGTATCCAGCCACCCGTTTCCGCCCGCTGCCAGAATGGCGGAATACTCACCCGACACCTGGTACGCACACACCGGGTATCCCGTTTCCTGCTTCACGCGCCACACGATATCCAGGTACGTCATGGCCGGCTTTACCATGATGACATCCGCACCCTCCTCGATATCGAGCCGCGCCTCGCGCAAAGCTTCGTCCCCGTTCGCCGCGTCCATCTGGTAGCCGCGACGGTCGCCGCTCTGTGGCGCGCTCTCGGCCGCCTCCCGGAAGGGACCGTAGAACGCCGACGCGTACTTCACGGCGTAAGCGAGGATCGCGGTATCGTCGAACGCCTCCGCGTCGAGTGCACTGCGGATGGCACCAATGCGGCCGTCCATCATGTCACTCGGCGCAACCATGTCTGCGCCCGCACGGGCATGACTCAACGCCTGCTTCGCGAGCAGGTCGAGCGTTTCATCATTTGCGACGGCATGGTCGCGCAGTACACCACAGTGGCCGTGGGACGTGTATCCGCACAGACACACATCGGTGATGACGACGAGCTCGGGCAGCTCGCGCTTGAGTGCGCGCACGGCGTGCTGCACCACACCTTCCTCATCCCAGCCGCTGCTTCCCGTTTCATCTTTCGTTGCAGGAATTCCGAACAGGAGGACGGCAGGGATTCCAAGTGCGACGGCTTCGCGCGCATCGATAAGCAGCTCGTCGACCGATGTCTGCGCGACACCCGGCATCGAGCCGACCGGGTTACGCACACCTGCGCCGTGCGTGACGAAGAGCGGCAGGATCAGATCGTCGACGCTCACGCGCGTTTCGCGCACCATGCGTCGCAGTCCCGCCGTTCGGCGCATCCGTCGCGGTCGATATTCCGGAAATTGCGGCATCTATCTCTCCAATTCGGCAGGCGCAACGCCGAGGGTGCGCCGAAGTACGAGTGCATCTTCTGCGGGCAGCTGATAGTAATTGCGACGTCGACCGACCTGCTCGAACCCGTGCGTCGCGTACAAATGTCTCGCGCCTTCATTGGACGGGCGCACCTCGAGGAAGAGCTCGCGAACACCACGCCGCGCAGCGCGCCGCACGATCTCACCCACCAGCTGGCCACCGACACCACGTCCTCGTGCATGTTCGACAACCGCGACATTGCCCAGTTCGCCCTGGTCCAGCACACACCAGTACACGGCGTGACCGATGATCGCTGCATCTGTTTCAGCGACGACGACCTCGGCATCATGACGGCGCAACAGTCCGCGGAATGTCGTCTCGCTCCACGGAATCGAGTAACACGTGTTCTCTACCTCGAGCACACGCTCGAGATCGGCCTCGACCATATTCCTCATAGAGACCGCCGTGTTCACACGCTCAACCCGCGCACGGCGCCGGTATCTCGTATGTATGCCGGCTCGAACGACGCCGCTCGTTCTACTGCGCCATCCTGCGGATATCGGCGCGCGAGCCATAGCAGGCCGCTGGCGCGCGGCTGAACGAGTGCTACGGGGAGTGGCGCACGTGGGAGCCGGGACGCATACGCCGCAGCACCGTCACCTGCAAATACTGCATCACAACCGTCGAGCATCCTTACCACATCATCAACCGCTGCGGCAACCGGTGCCAGAACAGTCGTAATGCCATCGTCCGCGAACGAATAACACGCAGCATACACTTCACCACGACGTGCATCGAACATCCCGCACACGGGTTCATTCGCGCGTGCGGCCGATGCGGCAAGTGCCATGAGACTCGAGTATGCGAGCAGCGGTATTTCCAGGGCCGCCGCAATTCCGCGCGCGGTCGCCGCTGCGATGCGCACACCGGTGAAGGATCCCGGCCCCGCACCGACGACAATGCCGCACAGCTCCGCGCGGGTGATTCCGCCGGCGCGCAGCGCGAATTCAACGGCGGGCAGCAGCAGTTCGGAGTGACGCGCGGTATTGCTGATCGCGATCTCGGCGAGCAGCACGCCATCGCGATCGAGCGCAACACCGCCATGCGCCGTTGCCGCATCAATTGCCAGGAGCGGCCCTGTCATAGCGCCTTGCCCGCGGGAGAAGGAAGTGGTCCGACGTCGCCGAATGACTTCATACTGGCATTTCGCAGATCTTCTGATGGACCCGGCGACAACGTGATCTCCCATCGGTCCGCCGGCAGCAGGTTTTCCGCGCGCTCCGGCCACTCGGCGAGCACGATCTCGTCACCGCTGCCCAACTCGCGCCAGCCCAGCTCCCAGACGTCGTTCTCGATCTCGAGACGATACAGATCGAGATGGACGACAGTCGCGCGCCGGCCAGTATACCGATACAGGAGGTTGAATGTCGGCGATGGCATCGCACCGACGACACCCGCACCGCGCGCCACCGCGCGCGCAAGCACGGACTTCCCCGCTCCCAGGTCGCCGCGCAGCGCGATCACTACGGGCGTGGCAACGGACCTCCCGATATCCTCGCCCCACGCTTCCAGGGCACTCTGGCTCAACGTGACGAAGCTGATTCTGCCGTCCCGGTTTGATCGCCAAGGCGTGAGCGCACTGTGGCCAGCTCATCGCGCAATGCAGCCGCGCGCTCGAAGTCGAGCGACACTGCGGCCTCCTTCATCTGCTGCTCGAGAATCTTCGACCATTCCTCGAGGTTCACCTCGTCGGCATAGTTCGCCTTCGTTTCGGCGACGCGACGTGTCGGCTGGTCGCCCCGCGCATCCGCGAAACGCGTCGAGAGCATCTGCTCCTCGAAGCTCTTCACGATCGTCGTCGGCACGATGCTGTGCTCGATGTTGTACGCACGCTGCGTTTCCCGGCGCCGGTCTGTCTCCTCGATACAGCGCGCCATTGATCCCGTGATGCGGTCCGCATACATGATCGCGAGGCCATTCACATTTCGTGCAGCGCGGCCGATCGTCTGGATGAGTGAGCGTGTATCGCGCAGGAACCCTTCCTTGTCAGCGTCGAGGATCGCAACGAGCGAAACCTCCGGCAGATCCAGGCCTTCACGCAGCAGGTTGATGCCGACGAGCACATCGAACCGGCCGAGACGCAGGTCGCGCAGAATCTCGACGCGCTCGATTGCATCGATATCGCTGTGCATGTAGCGCACGCGGACGCCCACCTCCTGCAGGTAGTCCGTCAGGTCCTCCGACATCCGCTTCGTCAGTGTTGTGACGAGCACGCGCTCGCCGAGCTTCTCGCGTTCACGAATCTCCGCGAGCAAGTCATCGACCTGACCCTTTACGGGGCGGATCGAGACCTCCGGGTCCAGCAGGCCAGTCGGCCGAATGAGCTGCTCCACGACGATGCCGCCCGATTGCTGCAATTCGTAGTCGCCCGGTGTCGCGCTCACGAAGATCGCTGTCTCCATCATGAGCTCCCACTCATCGAATTTGAGCGGGCGGTTGTCCAATGCGCTCGGCAGACGGAATCCATGCTCCACCAGCGTCAGCTTGCGCGCACGGTCAGCATTGTACATTCCGCGGATCTGCGGTACGCTCGCGTGCGATTCATCCACGATCAGCAGAAAGTCATCCGGGAAATAATCGAACAGACACGCAGGACGATCACCTTGACCGCGACCGGTCAGGTGTCTGGAATAGTTTTCGACGCCCGGACAGGTGCCGATCTCGAGCAGCATCTCGATGTCGAATTGAGTACGCTGCTCCAGCCGCTGCGCTTCCAGCAGCCGCATGTTGCCGCGCAACTCGAGCAGCCGTTCGTCCAGCTCTTCGCGGATCCGCACAACCGCTTTCTCCACAGTGCTGCGCTGTGTCACGAAGTGCGTGGCGGGGTAGATCGCAGCGCGATTCATCCGCACGATGGTGTCACCCGTGATCGGATCGAAGCGCGTGATCCGCTCGATCTCATCGCCCCACAGCTCGATGCGGACGCCCTGCTCTTCATAGGCCGGGAACACTTCCACGACGTCGCCGCGCACGCGGAACGTACCGCGGACGAACTCGGCGTCATTGCGTGTATATTGGATGCGGACGAGCGCCTGCAGGATGTCACGGCGCCCCATCTGCTGGCCGACCTCCAGCACCAACATCAGCTCGCGGTACTCACGCGGATCGCCGAGGCCGTAGATGCAGGATACCGATGCAACGATGATCACGTCATCGCGTTCCATCAGCGATGACGTGGCGCGCAGCCGGAGACGCTCGATGTCTTCGTTGATCGATGAGTCCTTCTCGATGTACGTGTCTGAGGACGGTACGTACGCTTCCGGCTGGTAGTAGTCGTAGTACGAGATGAAGAACTCGACCGCGTTCGACGGGAAGAAGCTCTTGATTTCCCCGTACAGCTGAGCGGCCAGCGTCTTGTTGTGGCTCATGATGAGCGTTGGACGGCCGTGCTTCGCGATGACCGATGCCATCGTCACGGTCTTGCCCGAGCCGGTGACGCCAAGGAGGGTCTGGAAGTTCTGGCGGTTATCCAGACCAGTTACAAGCTCGTCGATCGCCTGTGGCTGGTCACCGGACAGCTCGAACGGCAGCTGAAGATCAAAACCCGTCACTTCAGCCTTCATACTCCGCGCTCGACAGGTGTTCGCGACGCTGCGCGTTGATCACTCCCTTGATATGACGAATCTGCTTCATGACCTTTTTCAGGTGGTTCAGATGCTGCACCTCGACCACGAACGATCCTGTCATACCCCCTTCCACCGTTTTTATTTCCGCCGACGCGATGTTGGTCCCCGTGTCCGTGATCGCCGTCGCGATATCGGACAGCAACCCGCGCCGGTCGTTGCCTTCGACGACCACACGCACAAAGAACCGGTCGCCCGCATCTGCTTCCCATTCGATCTCGACGCGGCGCTCCGGATGCTGTGACAGGTTCAGGACGTTCGGACAGTCGACGCGATGGATCGAGATGCCGCGACCTCGCGTGATGTAACCGATCACCGTGTCACCCGGCACCGGCTGACAGCACTGGGAGTAGCGCACGAGGGTGTTGTCCACACCCTGGATGCGGACGCCCTTCCCACTCCCGCGCACACGCTCCATGATCCGCTCGAGCGTGGTCGGCTCGCGGACGATCTCTGACTCCTCGCCCGGGAACACCGCCTTCAGAACCGAAAACGGACCGACATCGCCGCGGCCGAGCGCCACGTACACTTGCTCGAAGTTCGGGTAGCCGAGCGCGTTCGCGGCCTTCTCCAGCGCCGCATCGCTCGGACGCTCGCGCCTCGCCTTGCGTAGCTCCCGACTGAAGAACTCCGTGCCGAGCTCCAGCGCAGACTCCGACTCCTTCTGCTTGATCCAGTTGCGGATTTTCACTCGGGCGCGTGACGTCTTCACAAACGCCAGCCAGTCGCGAGACGGCTTCTGTCTCGCATCACGGACCACCTCGACCGTGTCACCGTTCTTCAGCTCGCGTGACAGCGGCGCAATTCGGCCGTTCACTTTCGCGCCGGCACAGTGCAGACCAACCTCGGTGTGAACTGCGAAGGCGAAGTCGATCGGTGTCGCGCCGCGTGGCAACTGCTTTACATCGCCCTTCGGCGTGAATACGAAAATCTCGTCCTGAAACAGGTCGATGCGCAGGAACTCCAGGAACTCCTCGGGCTCGCGCGTCTCCTGCTGCCACTCGAGCACCTGGCGGAACCAGGTAAGGGTCTCGTCGACCTCATCGTCCGGTCGCTTTTCCCCTTCCTTGTAACGCCAGTGCGCGGCAATTCCGTGCTCCGCCGTGCGGTGCATCTCCTGCGTTCGGATCTGGATCTCGTAGAGGCGGCCTCCCGGTCCGAAGATCGTCGTATGCAGCGACCGGTACATGTTCGACTTCGGCGTCGCGATATAGTCGTGGAAGCGTTCCTGCAGCGGCGTCCACTTGTTGTGGATGATGCCGAGTGCGTGATAGCAGTTCGCGATCGAGTCCGTCACCACGCGGATCGCCATCAGGTCGTAGATCTCGTCATACTCCTTGCCGCGCTGCTGCATCTTGCGGTGGATCGACCAGAGATGCTTCGGACGGCCGTATACATCACACGGAATTCCCGCATTGCGAAGCTCCGTACCGAGCGGTTCGCGCAACGCTTCGATCTGCGCTTCCCGTTCGCCGCGCCGATCCGCGATCTTCTTCGCGAGCTCCTTGTAGTGCGACGGCTCCAGGTGCTTGAACGCCAGGTCTTCCAGCTCCCAGCGCATCTGCGCCATGCCCAGACGGTGCGCGAGAGGGGCGTAGATCTCGTGCGTCTCGAGCGCGATGCGGCGCCGCTTCTCCAGGCGCAGATGCTCCAGTGTCCGCATGTTGTGCAGGCGGTCCGCGAGCTTGATCACGATCACGCGCGCATCCTGCGCCATCGACAGCAGCAGCTTGCGGTAGTTCTCGACCTGCTGCTCTGTGCTCGACCGGAACTGCACTTTTCCGATCTTCGTAACGCCATCAACGATCGCGCTGATCTGCGCGCCGAACTCGCGTTCGACGTGGTCCAGCGTGACGCCCGTGTCTTCTACGACGTCATGGATAAGCCCCGCGGCAATCGATGTGGTGTCGAGATGGAGCTCCGCGAGAATGCGCGCCACTTCCACTGTATGCGCGAGATATGCTTCGCCGGACGCGCGCTTCTGTCCCTTATGCGCCTGCTCGCTGAAGCGATACGCGCGCGCAATAAGCTCCACGTCAAGCCGCTCCAGATATGGCTCGATCGCGGATCGCAGCGTGGCCGGCAGCTCATCGAGCGCCGAGTTCCGCAGCAGTTCATGCGAAGTGGACGACATTCATTTCTCCAGCGTGAGCAGGCCCGCTTCCACGAAGGAGACGTACCTCGCATCGCCGATTACAACGTGATCGATCACTGGAATGCCAATGATGCGGCCGGCTTCGGCAAGCTGTCGCGTCACATCCCGATCTTCTGCAGACGGTGTCGGGTCACCCGACGGGTGGTTATGGACCAAGATAACGGCGCTCGAAGCCTCCGCCACCGCGGCCCGGAAAACCTCGCGCGGGTGGACCAGCGATGTGTCCAGCGTGCCCCGCGTCACCAGCAGGTCCCGCACGACCGCGTGCTGCGTATTCAGCAGGAGCACCCGGAACTCCTCCTGCATCAGATCGCGCAGACCGGGCGCGCACCGCTCATACACATCGCGCGGGCCCCGGATTCTCGCTCGTTCATTAGGACCCTCCCGCGCCAGCCGACGTCCGAGCTCCAGGGCTGCCGCCACACGGGATGCCACTGCAGGCCCTACGCCGCCGACTCGCGCGAGGTCCTGGACCGAGGAGGACGAGAGCCGGCGCAGGGAGCCATCGGCCCCGTGCAACAGCGCTGCGGCGATGTCGATCGCGGAACGGCCGCGGCCACCACTCCCCACAAGGATGCCCAGCAGCTCTCGCGTCGCCAGTGCTCCCGCCCCCAGCTGATCCAGCCGTTCACGCGGTCGCTCCGGTACCGGCCATTCCTTGATCGTGTAGCGCGACACTGACTGCGTCATACCGTGTCCTCCCTCATGCTGTGTTCTTTACTAGTCCGGGTCAGAAATGAAAAACCGTCGCGCCCAGCGGCTGCGACGGTTTCTCCGACCGGCTGACACAGCGTACGGGCTGTTCTATACGGCTCCTGCGCCGTGGCACTTCTTGTATTTTTTGCCCGACCCGCAGGGGCATGGATCGTTGCGTCCGATGGTCTTCACGGCGGACGCCGGCTGCTGTTGGGCTACCCCCTCGTCAACACGATTGGTCTGCAGGCGGCGCACGTCCATGGGCGGTTGAGCCGTCACCTTGCGACCGGCGACGATCGAGCCGGCGAGCGGATCGATGTCCTGCTGCGTCTCTTCCGGCTCCGGGCGTGCTGCCACACCCGTCTCCGGCGTCTCGCTGGGACCGCTGAGCGTGATTGTCCTCGGCATGATGGAACGCGGCTGCGGCACTTGGAGCTGCGAGCGGTAGGTCAGCACGCCTACAGACTTCCGGATATCCGTCATCAGCTCGACGAACATGCCGTACGCCTCCTGCTTGTATTCGACGAGCGGATCCTTCTGACCCCAGCCGCGGAATCCGATCGATGCCTTGAGATGGTCGAGGTCGTACAGGTGGTCGCGCCACTTCTCGTCGATGACGCCGAGCAGGATCCACGACAGCAGACGGTCGCGATGCTCCGTCCAGCTCTCCAGCTTGCGATGGAAGGCCTTGTGCGCCGACTCCACGACCAGGTCTTCGACTTCATCGCGGCTCGTGAACGAACTTTCCGCATCGGGATCTGTCGGCAGCTCGTCGATCACCATGAAATAGTCGATCACGAGACGCTGGCGCAGACCGGCCAGATCCCAGTCGTCCGGATGCGCACCCGCCGGCACGTACTCGTCGATCATCGTGGTGAGGGCGTGCTGGATCATGTCCCAGACCTCGCCCTTCAGATCTTCACCACCCTCGAGCGCGAACAAACGCAGGTCGTAGATCACCTCACGCTGCTGGTTCATGACGTCGTCATAATCCAGCAGACGCTTGCGTGCTTCGAAGTTCTGCATCTCCACGCGGCGTTGCGCGCTTCCAATCGAGCGCGACACGAGCGGATGCGAGATAACCTCGCCCTCCTCGGCGCCGAGCTTTTCCATAATGCCCGCAATGCGCTCCGAGTTGAACAGGCGCATCAGGTCATCTTCTAGCGACAGGAAGAACACCGTTGCACCCGGGTCCCCCTGGCGGCCCGCGCGTCCGCGCAGCTGGCGGTCGATGCGGCGTGACTCGTGCCGCTCTGAGCCGATGATGTGCAGACCGCCAGGCTCGATTACTTCATCATCGCGGAGCTTCGCCGGATCGAGATCGCGCGCGGGGTCCGGTGTCGACACGGCGAGCGCTGCATCGATGCCGCGTTCCTTCACCCACGCCAGCGTACGCGGCTCACGCACCCCTTCGCCGAGCTTGATGTCGGTACCACGGCCCGCCATGTTCGTCGCGATTGTTACCGCGCCCTTCTGACCTGCGCCCGCAACGATCTCCGCTTCACGCTGATGGTATTTCGCATTCAGCACGTTGTGCGGAATCCCGCGACGCTTCAGCATCCGGCTCAACGTCTCCGACACATCGACCGAAACCGTACCGACCAGCACGGGCAGCTCGAGACGATACAACCGCTCGATCTCATCATTGATCGCGTTGTACTTCTCACGCTTCGTCTTGAACACCAGGTCGTGACGATCTTCACGCACAACAGGACGGTTCGTCGGAATAACGGCAACGCCGAGACGGTAAATCTGGTGGAACTCCGATTCTTCCGTCTCCGCCGTACCGGTCATGCCGGACAGCTTGTCGTACATGCGGAAGTAGTTCTGGATGGTGATGGTCGCGAGCGTCTGCGTCTCGCCGTGCACGCTCACCGTCTCCTTCGCCTCCACTGCCTGATGCAGACCGTCCGACCAACGACGGCCCGCCATTTTACGGCCCGTGAACTCGTCGACGATGATGACCTGACCATCCTCCACGATGTACTGCTCGTCACGGTTGTACAGCGTGTATGCCTTCAGAAGCTGATGGATCGCGTGGATCTTCTGGCTCTTCTCCGCGTATTCGCGCTCGAGTACCTGGATCCTCTCGCGCTTCTCATCGACCGACATCTCCGCGTCCTTCTCGATGTGCCCGATCTCCTCCGAGAGATCCGGAACGACGAACGCTTCCGGCTCATTGGGTGCCAGCTCGTCGAGGCCGCGGTCCGACAGGTGGATGCTGTGTCCCTTTTCATCCATCGCGTACAGCATCATCTCGTCGACGAGATGCAGGGACTTCTCCTTCATGAACTCGCCCTCCACCTGCGTCACCAGCTTCTGCAGGCCGGGCTGATCGGAGAACAGTTTCAGCAGGCGCTTGTTCTTCGGTGAACCACGCTTCGCGGCCAGCAGTTTTTCACCGGCATCGTGGTCCTTGCCTTCAGCGAGCTCGCGCTCTGCATCCGCGATCAGCTCGCCCACAAGGCGATTCTGCTTGCGGAACAGGCTCGCCACGGACGGATTGTACTGCTTGTATTCTTCTGACTGCTCTTCGCCGACCGGTCCGCTGATGATGAGCGGTGTTCGCGCTTCATCGATCAGGATCGAGTCGACTTCGTCGATGATTGCATAGAAGTGCGGACGCTGCACGCGCTGCTCGAGCGCGTGCACCATATTGTCGCGCAGATAGTCGAAGCCGAACTCGTTGTTCGTGCCGTACGTGATGTCGCACTCGTAGGCAGCGCGGCGGTCGGGTGTGCCGGGCTCGGTGTCGTCGATGCACCCGACCGTAAGGCCGAGGTACTTGTA
>JBDSPG010000220.1:0-6688 GCA_039912685.1 Longimicrobiales bacterium
GCACGTTCGTTGTCAGCCGGTTGCTCGCAATGGCGCGCAAGGAAGCCATTCAACTGCGGCGCGATCGGCGCAGCATGCTGATGGCGTTCCTGTTGCCGCTCTTCCTGCTGCTTTTCTTCGGGTACGCCATTACCTGGGATGTGCGCAACATCCGGCTCGCGGTTCTCGATGAGGACCACAGCCCATCATCGAGGGGACTGGTCGACGCGCTCGCGGGCAGTGGCTATTTCCAGATCACCGAACATCTTTCGTCCCGCTCCAGCATCGACGACCGTCTCGATCACGGACGCGCGGCCGCGGTTCTCATTATTCCGCGCAACTTTTCGCGCGATCTCGCCGCGCACCGCAGAACGCCCATCCAGCTGCTGCTCGACGGTGGTGACGCCAACACGGCCACGATTGCACTCAACTACGCTGACGCCATTGTCGCGCGCTGGTCGGCAACCGTGCTTTTGAACGGGATGCGCGTCGAGCCCGCCGTCAGCGCGGACAGCCGCGTGTGGTACAACCCAACCCTCGCCAGCCGTAACATGATTGTGCCCGGCCTGATTGCCGTGATCATGTCCGTGATTGCCGCGATGCTGACCGCACTCACGATCGCGCGCGAGTGGGAGCGCGGGACCATGGAACAGCTCGCCGCAACGCCCGTGCATCGCTTGGAAGTCGTGCTCGGCAAACTGCTGCCGTATCTCGTGATCGGAATCTTCGATGTCGCTGTCACCGTCGCTGCAGGTATGCTGGTGTTCGGCGTACCGTTGCGCGGGAGTATTCTGCTGCTCGCCGTCATGACGATCCTTTTTTTGATCGGTGCACTCGGGCTGGGTATGTTCATCTCGGCTGCACTCCGGTCCCAGGTGCTTGCAACCCAGGTCGCAATGGTTGCAACCTACCTGCCCGCGCTGCTGCTATCCGGTTTCCTCTTTGACATCGCGAGCATGCCGCTGCCGTTGCGTATGCTCACATACATCATCCCGGCGAAGTACTTCATTGTCGTGACTCGCGGAATCTTCCTGAAGGGCGTCGGCATCAATGTGCTCTGGCCGCAGGGCCTGTGCATGCTGCTCTTCGCCTTTGTCGGTCTCGGCCTCGCGACCGTGGCTTTCAAAAAGCAGATCGCCAAATGAGCTTTATGGAGCGACGCCGACGCGTCATCGCACTCGTGCGGAAAGAACTTCGTCAGCTGGTCCGCGATCCGAAGACGAAGCGCATCATGTTCGCCTCGCCGATCATTCAGCTGCTCATGTTTGGCTACGCCGTCACAACTGATGTGCATAACGTCGCGACGGTAGTCGTTGATCATGACCGCTCCGCATCATCGCGCGCGTTGCAGAACGCGCTGTCCGCGGGCGGGTACTTTGACATTATCACCATTACCGACCGATCCGCGGATATCGGCGACGCCCTCGATCACGGGAGGGCCATCATTGGTGTGGAGATTCCCGTCGGCTTCGCGAAGGACCTTGCTGCGGCACGCGGCGCCCATGTCCAGATCATTGTCGACGGGAGCAACTCGAATACAGCGACGGTTGCGCAGGGCTACGCAGCGCGGATCATACAGCGCTTCGCGTCTTCGTATGCCGGCGCTGACGGGGGCGAGGCGGGGCGCATTGCCGCCGCAGGTGTCGACCTGCGTTCGCGTGCCTGGTTCAACCCCGACCTCACCAGTCGCGTCTACAACGTACCCGCGATTATTGGTGTGCTGCTCCTCCTCATGTCGCTCCTGCTGACAGCGCTGTCGGTTGTGCGCGAACGCGAGCTCGGTACACTCGAGCAGCTCATGGTAAGCCCGCTGACCCCCGGAGAATTAGTTCTCGGAAAAACGATTCCCGTCGCCATCATCGCCTATATGGACCTGGCGATCATCTGCGCCGTCGCCATCGGATGGTTCGGAATTCCTCTGCGTGGCAGCATTCCCGCACTGCTAGTCGCTTCGTTTGTCTACATCCTCGCCGCGCTCGGTATCGGGCTCATCATCTCGACTGTGTCAGAAACGCAGCAGGAGGCATTCATGGGCATGTTCCTGCTGTTTCTGCCCGCGATCATCCTGTCTGGATTCATGTATCCCATCCGCACAATGCCCGTGTTCTTCCAGAAGCTCACACTGCTCAATCCACTGCGCCATTTTCTTGAGATTGTGCGCGCCATTTTTTTGAAGGGCGCGGGCTTCGCCGACATCTGGCCGCAACTGCTCGTCATTACGGTGATGGCGTTATCCGTTCTGCTGTTCGCATCGTGGCGTTTTCGCCGCACGCTCATGTAGCTGCCAGCCTCACCTCGACCCACCCGCGCACACTGTTCACCAGCCACATGCGGCTGCAGTGCTGCAGGTCTGACACCCGAACCACGCGCTCGGTCACCGTCCCGCTCTCGAGCAATTCCTCGCGGAACATGCCTGCCAGAAGACCGCATGTACGCGCGGGCGTAATCAGTGCCCCACCCATTTCGAGCACGACGTTGCCGATCGTGAACTCCGTGATTTCGGATCGCTCGTTCCACAACAACGTGTCGAAGAAGGCATCGGATCTGCGTCGGCTTTCGTAGACCGCGCGGTTCGTCGTCTTGTGGCACAGGAACACGTCCTGGCTACTTACCCCTGTTTTACTCAATGCGACGTCACACAGCGCGCCGGTTCCACGACAGTCACCGGGGCCCGCGTAATACGTTGGCGCGGGTTGCTGATCGATCGAAACGGTACTGTCCGTCGCAACGCGCACACGCACCCGCGCTGCACTCACTGCGACCGCGTCAAGCGCGCGCGCCACCGCTTCCGCATCCACGGCGAATCCGAAATAGCGAGCGCTGTCATGCAACCGCCGCATGTGCCGCTCGCGTCGCAGTATGATTCCACCTTCGGCGCGCATCGTTTCCAGCAGCTCGAACGCCGGGGCCGGCGGTCGCAATACCGCAGCCTTTGCGCGCAGCTCTTCAAGCTCCGCACCCGCATCCGAATCGGCCGTGACGCCGCTGCCCGTTCCGTACGTCGCCGTGCCTGATGACTTGTCGATCCACACCGTCCGAATCGGAACACTGAAGGTGCAATCACCACCCGGCCGAACCACACCAATCGCACCGCAATACACCTCGCGCGGCGTGTCTTCCAACGCTGCAATCCATTTCATGGTGTTGATCTTCGGCGCGCCAGTTACTGAGCCGCACGGAAACAGCGCCCGAAAGAGATCGGTGAGTCCGACGTTACTGCGTAACGTCGCTTCAATGCGCGACGTGAGCTGCCACACGGTGTGATAACGCTCGACCTCGAACAGCGACGTCACATGCACTGTCCCTGTTTCTGCGATCCGGCCCGCATCGTTGCGCAGCAGGTCCACGATCATGAGGTTTTCCGCACGGTCCTTTTCCGAGGCGATGAGCGCTGCACGCTGCTCTTCATCCTCCTCGAGCCAGCGTCCGCGAGGACGCGTGCCTTTCATGGGCCGAGTGATGAGACGCTCCCCGCGGTGCTCGAAGAACAGTTCGGGTGATGCAGAAAGAATTGTGTGGACGTCGGTATCGATGAATGCGTGCCAGCCCGTGCCCTGCGCCGCGCGCAACTGCTCGTACCACACAAATGCGTCGCCTGTGAAATTCCCGCGCAGACGATTCGTGTAGTTCACCTGGTACGTCTCACCTGCTGCGATCGCCTCCTGGATGCGCGCGATGTCGGCGAGGAATCGGGCTTCGGATGTCTGCTCCACCCACCCAGGGCCGGCTGCATCCGAAACCTTGGCAGCGTCCGATGAAATCAGGTCGCCGCGCGCAGTTCCCGCGCCTCCAGCGCCCAACCCTCCGCGCTCGTCCGCGTCCGTCGGTCCTTCATAGATCCCGAACATCAGTAGCGGTAGCTCCCCGCCTGAACGCACAGCCATCGCCGGCTCGAACGCCGGGGCCGACTCGTAGCTCAGAAATCCCGCAGCCCACGACCCCGCCAACGTCGCACGCTCGACCCGCTGCAGGGCCGGCACCACGTCCTCCTGCGACCGCGCAACGATGACCTCCACCGGGTCCCGAAAAACCAGGCGCCGCCCATCGACACCCCGATCCTCTACCCTCGCTGCTCCATCCGCCGGAAAGTCGATGACAATATGCAAATGGGTCACGGTTCCAGCAGGCGGCCGGGCTTCAGGACGTCCGCGCCGAACCGCGCACGGACATCATCGGATGCGCGGCTGAGTCGGCGGTCCCGTTCCGACTCCACAGCACCGCCCTCTTCACCGAACAGCCCAAGCTGGGGAACACCATCCCTGCCCGTGAAACCCGATGCGCTGATGCCGATCAGGCGAGCACCTATATTGCGGTCCCGCCGCAACTTAGCCAGCAGCTCACGCCCCGTCTCAAACAACGCCTTGTCCGTTGCGATCGGTACCTGGAGCGTTCGACTGGCCTGCCGCGTCCGGAAATCCGTGTCGCGCAGACGCACCGTCACCGTGCGCGTCCGCAGGCCCTCCCCGCGCAGATCACTGCCCAGACGCACCGTCAACGCGAGCAGCTCGCGTTCGAGGTCCTCGGTGCGGGTGAGGTCCCGCGGGAACGTCTCGTCACGGGAGATCGAGCGCGCGTCGTGGTCCGCGCTGACCCGACTCTCGTCGATGCCGCGCACGCGTTGAAACAGCCAGCGGCCGCGACCCTCGCCGAGCAGTGTGGAAAGCCCGCGTTCGTCGATGGCCAGCGCGTCGGCGACCTGCCGAAGGCCATAACGCGCGAGCTCCTCCTGGAACACCGGCCCGATGCCGGGAATCCTTGCCAGCGCGAGCGTCCCCATGAACGCTATTTCCCCGCCCGGCTCCACAATGTGGACACCCGCCGGCTTCGCCTGACTGACCGCCAGTTTTGCGATGAGCTTGCTCGTCCCGCCGCCAATCGATGTCTGAATCGAGGTTTCCGCCAGCACAGCTTCACGGATGCGCATGGCCGTGATGCCGATCGGCTCAAGGTGGTACAGGTCCTCGGTGCCGGTCATGTCCAGATACGCCTCATCGACGCTCGCGGCCTCGACAACTGGCGAAAAGCGCTGCAGGACCACCCGTACCTCGTGGCTCTTCTGTCCCACAAACTCGCGCGGCACTCCGACCACCTTCGCATGCGGGCAGAGCTTGAGCGCGCTCGCGGTCGGCATGCCGGAGCGGACGCCGAATGCGCGGGTCTCGTAGCTGGCGCTCGTGACCACGCCCCGCCCGGACGCACTGCCGCCCACAAGCAGGAGCGGCTCACGGCCGGCCCCCTCGGGGTCCGACAGACGAGCGCACTGCACGAAGAACTGGTCACAATCGAGAAGAAGGACGCGTCGCATGCCTCAATATACTCTCCCTTCCTTGACTCTTGCCCTATCTTCAACGCGGTTCTGATCCCCGCATAACGAGACAGACAGACATGGCCAGCGCAAACGATAAAAACGGTTACGACGTCTCGTTCCAGCGTCGTCATATCGGTCCCGGTCCGATCGAAGTCGAGCGCATGCTCGAAGCGATCGGTTACGACTCCGTCGACGCCCTCATCGACGCGACGATCCCTGCCAACATCCGGCTCAAAGCGCCGCTGAATGTGGTGCCGCCCGCCGGCGAGCATGAAGCGCTCGCAGAGTTGCGTGGCATCGCTTCACACAATCGCGTAATGCGCTCATACATCGGGCTCGGCTATTACGACACGCTGACGCCGCCGGTCATTCAGCGCAAAGTTCTGGAGAACCCGTGCTGGTATACGGCATACACGCCCTATCAGGCGGAGATCGCGCAGGGCCGTTTGGAGGCGCTGCTGAATTTCCAGACTGTCGTCATCGATCTGACAGGTCTTCCGATTGCAAATGCATCACTACTTGATGAAGCGACCGCCGCTGCTGAAGCGATGGTGATGGCGCATGCATCCGCCGGGAAGGGAAAGAACACGTTCCTCGTGTCCGACCTGTGCAACCCGCAGACGATCGATGTCGTGAAGACACGCGCGGTCGCGCGAGGCATCGCCGTGGCCGTTGCAAGCCACACTGCATTCGACATCAATGACAGCGTGTTCGGCGTGCTGCTGCAGTATCCCGCGATGGATGGCAGTATTCACGACTACCGCGAGATCTGCGAGCGTGCACACGCTGCGCACGCGGTCGTCACCGTCGCAACGGACCTCCTGGCGCTCACACTGCTGACGCCGCCCGGTGAGTTCGGTGCAGATGTCGTTGTCGGCAGCAGCCAGCGGCTCGGCGTTCCGCTCGGGTACGGCGGACCGCATGCAGCATTTTTTGCGACGAAGGACGAATTCAAGCGGCAGATTCCCGGCCGCATCATCGGTGTGTCACGCGACTCGCGCGGCGAACCCGCACTGCGCATGGCACTGCAGACGCGCGAGCAGCACATCCGCCGCGAGAAAGCGACCAGCAACATCTGCACGGCGCAGGTTCTACTCGCCGTGATCGCAAGCTTTTTTGCCGTGTATCACGGGCCGGAGGGCCTCCGCGATATCGCGCGTCGTGTTCGCGGCCGCGCACTCGCACTCGCTGCGGGACTGCGTTCAATCGGCTTCGACTGCGGTGATGCGCCGTTCTTCGACACAGTGTCAGTCAA
Organism: Longimicrobiales bacterium; assembly: GCA_039912685.1. Taxonomy (GTDB): domain Bacteria; phylum Gemmatimonadota; class Gemmatimonadetes; order Longimicrobiales; family RSA9; genus DASUXU01. The sequence continues at coordinate 6,543 of JBDSPG010000220.1, forward strand.
CGTTGGTGACAAACAGGGCACCATCATGAACGCGGCCGTCGAACGCGGAATCAATCTGCGCGCTCTCGGAAACGACAGGATTGCCGTCGCATTCGATGAAACTGTTACGGACACCGATGTTGCCGAGGTACTGTCTGCATTCGGCG
>JBDSPG010000278.1:0-11265 GCA_039912685.1 Longimicrobiales bacterium
AGCTCAGGCGCGACCGCGCTCTGCCTGCCGCTCGCGTCGATACGCGTCACGCCTTTCCCCGTCGCAACGTAGATCGCGCCCGTCGCATCTTCGGTAATACTGTTTACACTTCGGCCGGGTACGGCAATGCGCTCGACAAGGCCATTGGCCATGCGGGCCACGCCGCTGTCACGGGTGCCGATCCATAACTGGCCGTTCGCAGCCTCGTAGATCGTCGAGATCCAGTTGGACGGCAGTCCATTCGACGTCGTATACGATGTATATTTTCCGTTGCTGGCATAGATGAGGCCGGCCTCTTCCGTGCCGATCCACAGGCCGCCATCGCGCGCGGCCTCGAGTGCCCAGATATAGGGGCGGCGCAGTGCGGGTGACGCATCGCGGCCGAACACCGTGAAGCGCACGCCATCGAAACGGACGATACCGTCCTGCGTGCCGAGCCAGAGGTAGCCGTCGGTGGTCTGTGCAATGGCCTGGACGGAGTTCTGCGGTAGACCATGACGGTCATCCCATGCGTCGAGCGCATATTGGGAGAGCGCGCGACCGCGCGTGGCCGCGTACGTTTCCGGGTCCTGCTTGTGCGCGATCATCTGGCCGCGGGCTGCGGCCGGGGTAAGGAGCAACGTTGTCACCAGCAGACTTCGTGTCACGCGCGCGTAGTGTGTCATACCTGCTCCATGCCGGCCCAACTATTGAATGCCGGCATCCAGGGATCTGCGGAGACGGGCACCACCACCCGCCTCTCGACTTACACTATCTGATTGGCAACGTGCGAGGTTCCACGGATGGGACGGAATCGGCGAAGAATGTGACGAAACGCGTGTATGCAAACACGAGTGCGGGAGCGAGCATGAGCCAATTCGGGCGTCAATGATCCAGATCGAAGGGCTTATGCTGGTGGGCGGCCTGCTCGTTCTGGTCGGCACTGCATCGAGCAAATTTTCATCGCGCTTCGGTGTTCCGCTGCTGCTGCTGTTCATCGGCATTGGCATGCTCGCCGGCTCCGAGGGCATCGGCGGTATTCGTTTCTCCGATTACCACGTTGCCCACGGCATCGCTACGCTCGGTCTTGCAGTGATTCTGTTCGACGGCGGACTGCGCACATCACTGCCCGAAGTGCGGCCTGCCATGGCGCCCGGGATCGTACTCGCGACGGTCGGTGTTCTCATCACCGCGGGCACAATCGGTTTTGCTGCAAAGCTCCTACTCGATCTGCCGATGCTGCCGGGCCTGCTGCTCGGGAGTATCGTTGCATCAACGGACGCAGCGGCCGTGTTCGCGGTTGTCAGAGGCAGCGGCCTCAATCTGCCGAAGCGTCTGGCCGCCACACTGGAGCTCGAGAGTGGGCTCAACGATCCGATGGCGATCTTCCTTACGATCGGATTGCTCGAGGTGCTGCTCAACCGCATGGAACTCGGCTCAGGACTCGTTGTTCTGTTCCTGCAGCAGATGGTGGTCGGTGCGGTAATCGGTGTCGTGGTGGGCAAACTGATTGTGTGGGTCGTTAATCGGATCGACCTCGATGCGCCTGGCCTCTATCCGGTCATGATCCTGGCGTCCGCAATCTTCGCGTTCGGCGCGGCCGGCAAGCTTGGGGGCAGCGGATTTCTCGCCGTTTACCTCGCCGGCATCATGGTCGGCAATGCACGGATCGCGTTCGAGCGCGGTGTCATGTTGTTCATGGATGGAACCGCGTGGCTCTCACAGATCACCATGTTCGTGCTGCTCGGACTACTGAGCTCCCCATCGCGCGTATTGCACGTCGCTGTGCCCGCGATTCTCGTGACCGTCGTACTGATCTTCATAGCGCGTCCGCTCGCTGTCCTCGTTTCACTGCTGCCGTTCCGCTTCAAGCCGCGCGAGCTGACACTGATCTCATGGGCCGGTCTCAAGGGCGCGGTCCCGATTGTTCTTGCGACGTACCCGCTTCTCGTGCGCTATCCACAGAGTGACACGTTGTTCGACGTCGTCTTTTTCGTCGTTCTGCTGTCGACTGCAGTACAGACGTGGACGCTGCCAATGCTTGCGCGACGTCTCGGGCTTGATGAAGCCGGGAGGCCGATGCCACCCGTCGCACTCGAGATCACCTCAGTGAAGCATCTCGGAGGGGATATTGTCGACTACCCGGTAAGTGCCGGCTCACGCGTTGCAGGACGGCGCGTACGTGATCTCGCGTTGCCGGATGATGCGGTTGTCGCGATGATCGCGCGGGGACGGCGTGTAGTACCTCCACGCGGCAGTACGCGCATCGAGGTGGGTGATCACGTGTTCTTTGTGGTCGTGCCGGAAGTTCGGCCTCTGGTGGACCGGCTGTTCACGCAGGACGACGATGATCCTGCAGACCTGCCGCTCGACATGGAGTTCCCGATTTCCGGCGCCACGACGGTCGCGGACATCGAGGAGTTCTACGGCCTCACGATCGATGCGTCGAGCTCGAAGACGTTGGACGAAGTGCTGCGCTTGCAGCTCGGCTCACGACTGGAGAAAGGTCGCGGCGTGCGGCTCGGTAATGTGAAGCTGCGTGTGCGCGAGGTGGTTGACGGCCATGTCACGCAGGTCGGCATGGAGGTGGTTAGCGAGGACGCGCAACCATGATACCGTCCTGCGTTTTCGCTGCGATGATGCGGTCCGCAATTGTCGTCTCACTGATCTGAACCATTGTCCCGACCAGCGGCGCGTGCATCAGCCGCAGCTGTCCATTCTCCCACAGCGCGATCCCCGTGTGCGCGATATCGAGCCCCGGCACGGTGGTCGCCGCGGCAATGACATCGCCGTTCTGGATGCGTGCTGCCGCACCTGCGATTGCACCCTCAGGCAGCACGAAGTGGCCGGCCCGCGTGAGCTGCTGTTCCTGTGCCGCAATTGTGCGCACAAATGCGGTATCGCTCAACTGCCGGTATGACGGTACATGGGACGTCATAAACCTGATCGGCTCCGGATCGGCGGCACCGCCGAGATCGCGCGTCATATTGCGCATGATGCCCTTGCGTTCGTTATCTGCGATCCAGTCACTGAAGTAGTGCAGCCGGCTGGGATACTCACCCAGTCTGCCCGCGCGGTAGCGGATGTGGACCAGCTCGCGCTGGAAGTGATGGTAGTCCCCGTGATCGCGGATTGTGCGAGCGAGTGCGAGCGAGTTCTCGACGAACGTGACGCAATCGAAGGAACGCAGGTTCACCACGAGATGCTCCGTCCCCGGCGCCTCGAGCGAGCCCGGTATGTAGGGCGCGCCGACGAACGTGCGGCCCATGCGCACCACGATCTCACCAATCGGCAGCGTGTCCATCCGCTGACTCTTCGAGAGCGACATGCGCTGCTCGAAGATCACGGAATCCTGTGGATCCGAGTCGATGGTGTACGCAACTGGTGCCGCAGCAGATGCGGCTGAATCGGAAGTAGCTTGTGATGGTGCCGAGGATCCGGCGCACGCGGTCACCAATGCAAGCGCAAGTAAGGGTGTTGAACGAATCGGCTTCATGACGTCACATCCCCAGGTTCGAGTACGGGTTTACCACGCTTCTGCAGCTCCGGAATGATCTCCTGATACTGCAGCTGATGGAATTCTTGATGCAGCCGCGCGAGCTCAGCGTCCGACATGTTCTCGACATCCACCATGCTGTTCCTCGCCTCACCGCTCGCGCGCAGCAGCTCGTCCAGCTTGAGATGCATCGCTTCCGCATCGCGGTTCTGTGTGTTCTGAATGAGGAATACCATCAGAAAGGTGATAATGGTGGTTCCGGTATTGATGATGAGCTGCCACGTGTCGGAATAGTGGAAGATCGAACCGGTCAGCGCCCACACGACGATGATGAGCACCGCGGCGATGAATGTGAAGGGTGATCCCACGATGCGCGACGCGCGGTGCGCGAAATGTCGGAAGATCTCTCTCATTTCGGTAATGGCTTGAGGTTGGCTTCAATCGCGGCGCGCCGTGATTCCAGAAATGGCGGCAGCGCGATGCGCTCGCCGAGCGTTGCGGCGTCCTCATCGACCGCGAACCCCGGACCGTCCGTCGCGATCTCGAACAGGATGCCATTCGGGTCGCGCAGATACAGGCTGCGGAAGTAGTACCGATCAATCTCGCCGCTGTTGGGCATCCCCATGCGGTTCAGCCGGTCGGCCCACTCGTGGTATTCGGTTTCGTTCGGCGTTCTGAATGCGACGTGGTGCACGCCGCCGGCGCCCGGGCTTGCGGGCGCCAGTCCGGGTTCGACAGCCACGTGGAGCTCGGCGGTCGGTCCGCCATCGCCCATCTCGAACACCACGCGACTGACACCCTTCACCTCGTACTCGCGGGCGCGCCGCATGTTGAGCACCTCCGCCAGCACCATTTCGGTCGGCTCGAGGAGTGGCACGCTCAAGTGGATCGGACCCAGGCCACGGATCTGGTGCTCGATCGGCACCGGACTCGCCGACCACGCGACCGGTGGGTCGCCAACGCCACCATCATCGATCAGCGCCAGACGCTGACCCTCGGGATCCTCGAGGTGCAGACCCGCCCGACCGTCGACGACCCGGATCTCACCGTGTTCGACACCCTCGCCCTTCAGCCGTGCCGCCCACCACTCGAGAGACGCCGTGCCGTTCACCCGTAGCGAGGTCTTCGAGATACTGTGCGTTCCACGCCTCTCACGGGGTACCGCCCAGTCGAAGAAGGTGAGGTCCGTGCCCGGCGACCCGGCCGCATCCGCATAGAAAAGGTGGTAGGCGGTGACATCGTCCTGGTTCACGCTGCGCTTCACCAGCCGCATCCCCATGACATGCGTGTAAAACCTGTAATTGCCCCCGATATCGGCCGAAACCGCCGTCAGGTGGTGGATTCCCTTGAGCTGCATGACACCCTTTTCTGCCCCCTTGTTCATGGGCGGACCGTCTCTTTGCACGTTCCGCTCCCATCGGTGGTAGCTTTCTGGCGTACAGCTTGCTACTTGCCGGCTCATCCTTTTTCAGAATGCACGATCAGCTTATGGCAATCAGGCCGACCGAAGGACCCGGCAACGGGGAAAATGACGAGGGGGGCACGCCCGCGCGAGGCCGCAGGCGGAAGGTGCGTCGTTCGAGGAACGTGCCGTTCGCGAAGCTGATCCTGTTCTACTTCCTGCTGGTCGGGATCGCGGCCATCTTCGCCCATTACTTCCCGGCGGTGCGCGCGTCCTGGCTCGCGCCGACACACAACGAGAACGCGCAGGTCGTGCAGTCCATCCAGGGCGACCGCATCTCGGGCGAGCTCGCGCTCGCGGATACCGACCCCGTCCATCGCGCACTGGCTACACTGCTCATCACGATCGGCGCGCTCGCGCTCAGCCTGCCCGTCGCGTGGGTCTACACGTTCACACGGCGGTTCCGCTTCGACCCTTCGCTCGTGCAGTCCATCATCATTCTGCCAATGGTGGTTGCCGGCATTGTCTTGATCGTGAAGAACTCCGTCGCACTCGCGTTCAGCCTTGCGGGTATTGTCGCGGGTGTTCGATTCCGCAATACACTCAAGGATCCGCAGGACGCCGTCTACATCTTCCTCGCGCTCGGCATCGGCCTCGCCGCCGGTGTCCGCGCGTCCGACGTCGCATTGATTACTTCGTTCCTGTTCAACATGGTCGTGCTGATCGTGTGGAAGTACAAACTCGCGGCTGTGTATGGGGGCAGTGTGAAGGGTTCGCTGTTTGCGTTCGGCGACCCGACGCTCTGGCTGGCCACGGGGAACGAGAGCCGCGACCGCATCCGCGGACAGGTCGCGCCACGCGCGAAGGATATGGACGCGGACGGCATACTGCTCGTGCACACCGATGATCCTGATGCAGCAGTTCGCGGTGCAGAGCTGTGTGTGGCGCGTGTCGCGAAGGACTGGCGCATTGTGCCGGAAATACGGCGTCGTCAGCACGTGTCGACATTCGCAGTGCTCATGGAGCTCGACGGAAAGAAGGGCAATCCGCTCAACCTGCTTTCGGAGCTGGATGAGGAATTCTCCGGCCAGATCAATTCGGCCGAGTACATTCCCTACCACGACACCGATGAGGCTGATGAATCGGAGGACTAACGCCGCGTCTGCGGCATTATGTGTACTGGCGCTGGCCGCGTCCGCGCGTTCAGTGTCGGCGCAATCGCGCGCAGAGGGCGATCCTGCGAACAGCGGCTACCGCGGTACAGTAGCTGTATCACCGGGCCTCGAGTACCAGGGCCGCAGCGGGCTGTGGCGTTTACTGTTCGGCAATAACTGGCGCAAGGTGTGGGAGCAATCCATCGAAGTACCGGTGCTCGATCTTTCTACGTACGCGGGCGGCCTGACCGCATACAAGAAGGGCGGCAACCAGACGCGCACACTTCATTTCAAGGGTGCGGACGGCAGGCACTATGTCTTCCGTTCTGTCGCCAAGTCGGTGCAGGTGTATCTCGGGCCGGACCTGCAGCACACGTTCGTCGGCGGCGTCATCCAGGACCAGAACAGCGCGAATCATCCGAGCTCCGCAACGATCGCGGATATCGTGCAGGATGCGGCCGGTGTGCTGCACCCATCGCCGACACTCGTCGTGCTCCCGGATGACGGGGCGCTCGGCGAGTTCCGCAAGGAATACGCGAGCATGCTGGGCCACATCGAGATCAAGCCGGATGATGTGCCGGATGGCGTCGAGCAGTTCGGTCACGCGGACAAGATCCAGGACGCGGACAAGCTGCTGCTGAATCTTGACGCGAGCCTGGAGTACCGCTTCGATGCCCGTGCATATCTCAAGACACGCCTCGTCGACGCGATCATGGGTGACTTCGATCGCGGCGCGGACCAATGGGACTTCGTGCGCCATGATCGCGATGGTGTAAAGACGTATGCACCAATCGCGCGCGATCGCGACTGGGCATTCATGCGATCCAATGGGCTGCTGATGAAACGCGTGCGGGCGATCTACGCGAAGATCGGGTCGTACGATGTGGAGAACGAGGACGTGCGCAGCATCACGTTCATGACGCATGAGTTCGATCGCAGTCATCTCGTAGCCCTGCCGTGGAGTGAGTGGGAAGCCGTGGTGCACGAGATCGAAACAGCCGTTACCGATGCAGTCGTGGATGCTGCAGTGACGACGCAGCCGTCGGCGTATACCGCGCACAGCGCCAAGGCGATCGAGCTCGGACTCGAGGCCAGGCGTGACCATCTCGCAAGCCTCGCATGGGAATTTTACCTCATGGTAAACGAGCAGGCGGACATTTTCGCTGCGGACGGCAACGAGCAGGCGGATATCGAGATGAAGCCCGATGGCTCCATTCGCGTGCGGCTCCTGCGCGTCAAAAAGGACGGCTCACTGGCGACGGACGAAGGTACCGCGATCGATCGTACGTTCCTCCCGTCGGAAACGAAGGAAGTGCGCGTGTACATGCAGGAGGGTGATGACCATGTCGTGGTGCGCGGCACCGGACCCGGTCACATCAAGCTGCGCGTCACGGGTGGTGCCGGTAATGATGCGCTGATCGATTCGACGTCGAACGCGAGCAGGATCGAGTTTTATGATGCCAGCGGCACCAACCTCATTGTCGCGGGTCGCGGTACGAACGTGCACACCGGGTCGTTCACTACTGCGCAGCCGAGCACACTCGATCCGGAGCCGTCCGACACGCCGAAGGCGCGGATCGTTCTCGAGGAACGGCGCGGCCGATTCCAGGACCAGTGGCGCATCAAGGGTGCGGACTTCACCAAGCAGCGTACGCAAAGCGAGGCAACGCGGTTCTGGGGTGAGACGACATCCCTGATGCCGGCGTTCGACCTGCGCGATGGCGCGGGCCTGATCGTGGGCGGCGCCATGTCGAATACGCAGTACGGCTTCCGCAGTGAGCCGTTCCACCGCATGATTGGCGGACGATTGCTGTATGCAGCGGGCGCAGGCAGGTTCGGCGCGGACTTCACGGCGATCTCGCATCCTGCGAACAGCCACTACTCGATGGATCTATACGTGCGCGCATCGGGTTTCGAGTCCCAGCGGTTTTACGGTCTTGGCAACAACAGCGTCTTCTCCAGGGAAGACAGCTCGCTGATCATGCGCAATGAATTCCTGGTGCAACCGTCGGTGCAGCTGCATCTCGGGAAGCGCGCGGATCTCGTGTTCGGTCCGGCCGCGCAGTATGTCGACCCGCAGACGGCAGGTGGACCCATCGCGGAGGCCGTGCTCGGTGATGCGTACAGCGCCGTCGGCGCGCAGGTCGCGCTCCGCTTCGATCATGCGGACGACAAGTCGCTGCCGCACCGCGGCTTTCGCGGATCGGTCGAAGCCGCCACGTTCCAGGCGCTTACTGATGGCGACGGCGGCTTCGCCAAGGCCGGCGGAACGCTGAGCGCTTATATTCCCCTGTCCAAGCCGACGCTCGCGCTGCGCGCTGGCGGGGAGAAGCTGTTCGGCGACTTCCCGCTGCACGAGGCCGCGATGATCGGTGGCCGTCCGACCGTGCGCGGCTACATGTGGCAGCGCTTTACGGGTGATGCGTCCGCGTTCGGAACCGCCGAACTGCGCGTCCCTGTACTGCGCGCCGAGCTGCTCGTGCGCGGCGACGTCGGCCTGATTCTGCTGGCGGACGCCGGCCGCGTGTGGGTCGATGGCGAGTCACCGGGTGGCTGGCACACCAGTAAGGGTGCCGGCCTCTCGTTCTCGTCGATGTCCCAGGCCGTGAGCCTCGTGTTTGCGCGTGGTGAGGACAACCGTATTTACCTGAACTTCGGGCTACCATTCTAAACGACGACCGAGTAACGAGCCGCGCGCTGCGCTTCGATGTAGCCACCGCCGAGCAGCTCCAGGAGCTATCCGTGGCCGCGCTGCCCGCCGGCCTGCTCGACAACGGCTCGCAGATCGAAGTGTTCCGCGTCATCCATTTCGATACGGAAGACCGCGACCTGAGCAAGCGCGGGGCGAGCGTGCGCCTGCACATCGGTGCGAACGGCCGACAGACACTCATCGTCAACATTTCCGGACCCGGCAATGATGACGAAGGCCCAACTGGCGGCACGAAGACCATTGAAACAGAGGTCGGCACATCCTCCGCTGAAGAGCTGTTCGTACCCGGCAGTGAGGCCTCTCGCGCAGTGCGCGCGCTGACGGAGCCGTCCCGTCTGAAGCCTGTCCTCGAGCTCGCGGTCAACCGTCTCGTCCGTATTGCTGCACCCGCACCGGTGCCCGGCGCCGACACTGCCGAAATCGTCATTACGTATGATGCGATCACCGCGCGCAGCGGCGACCTTCGCTCATCCTTCCAGCACGTGAAGCTCGCGATCCCCGAGGAAGCCGCGCATGTGACGGACAAGCTCGTCGAAGTTTTCTCGACGGCGAATGGCGTACGCATGATTCTCACGGACTCCGTCGGTCGTGCGCGCGAGCTGCTCGAGACCGCAGCGGTCAAGCATCTCGAGGGCGCAATACGAAGCGGACGCGAGGTTGCGCTGGTTGCGTATGACCAGGGCCGTATCGCACTGCACGAGAGTGAAGGCAAGCTTGTGGTCCCGTGTCGCAGCGGTTCCGGTGAAGACACATGTCGCGCCGTGCTCGCGGAGTTCTTCGGACCCGCGCACGGCAAGCTCCGCTATCTCGGGAGCGCTCCCGGCACCATTGGCAGTCCCGCGATCGAGGTCTGGCTCGCAGAGGAAGTCGCGCGTGGCCGTGAAGGCATTGTGTGGGCGAGACTCGAGGATGTGCTCGGCAATGTCGGTACGCCTGCGTTCCGTGACTTGCGCACACTCAATGCGCTCAATGCTGTGATGCGCGCGGGCCTCGGCGGCCGTTCCGCACTGCGTAATCGCGTAGGACGCTGGGCCGACCAGGAGGACGAGTCCGATAGCACCCTGTTCGAGCTGATGGTCGAAAGCCAGAAGAACAGCGCGGACGAGATCCAGGATATCGCGCCGCGCGATCTGCCCGAAGAAATGCTCCTCAATCCCGAGATTGCGCGTCTGCTGTTCGACGAACGCATTCTCGGGATTGTCGAGAACCCGGAGACGCCACTTCTCGAGCGCTTCCGATTTCTCGCCATGTTCTGGCAGCGGCTGGACGACTTCTTCATGACGCGCATCGCGGACTTCAAGGAACAGGTCGCCGCTGGTGAGACGGACCTCACGCCCGACGGCCTGACGCTGCCGGAGCAGCTCGAGGTTACCCGCGTACGCTGCCGTCACCTGATGACACGCGCGTACTGGGTCCTGCACAAGAAACTCATTCCCGAACTTTCCGAGAACGGCATGGAGATCGTCCGCTGGAGCGATCTCAGTGAACAGAACGTGCAGCATTTGCGCAAGGCGTACCAGCAACGTATCGGCACCGTCATAACGCCGGTGATCACAGACCCGACGCATCCGTTCCCGCACATCCGCAATCTGCGCCCGGCGATCGGCGCGCAGGTGCGGCTGCCCGGAAGCCCGCGCGAATTCTTTGTCGCCATTTCCCTGCCCGGTGAGATGCCGCGCTTCGTTCCGCTCGCGGACAACAAGCGCTTCATTCCACTCGAGGAACTCATTCTCGCGGTGCTGCCCGAAGTGTATCGCGGACTCGAGATCGTTCACGCGAGCATGTTCCGCGTCACTCGCGCCGGCAACATCGAGATTGCAGAGGACGGCGGCAGCATTCTGCCCGCCGTGGCATCGCAGGTTGCACAGCGCCCGTTCGGCGATGTTGTGCGTCTCGAGGTCGAGAAGGGCATGCCGTTCGCAATGCGCGCGCGCATCCTGCGCGAGCTGCAGTATGAAACGCCGGACGCTGTGACAACACTGAGCGAGACTGACGTCTATGACGTCGATCGCTTCGTGGACCTCGCCGCCATGAAGGAGATCGGCGGCCTCGAGGTACCCGGGCTCCGATGGGAAGCCGTCGAGCAGCAGAACCCGCTCGATGACAACCGCACGGTGTTCGATCAGATGAAGGATGGCGACATTCTCGTCACGTTCCCGCACGACTCGTTCGAGAAGACAGTTGAGCGGTTCATCGATGAGGCTGCTGCCGATCCCGATGTGCTCGCGATCAAGATGACGCTGTATCGAACCGCGCCCAATTCGCGACTCGTGCAGGCACTCGCAACTGCGCGTAAAGCCGGCAAGGATGCGTTCGCACTCGTGGAGCTGAAAGCCAGCTTCGATGAGGTGCGCAACATCCAGTGGGCGCGGTCACTCGAAGATGCGGGCGTGCACGTGGTGTACAGCCCCGCGAACTTCAAGGTGCACGCAAAGACAGCACTAGTCGTGCGACGCGAGGCGGATGGGATCCGGCGTTACGCGTATATCGGCACGGGCAACCTCAATGCCGCAACCGCGCGAGG
>JBDSPG010000287.1:0-5111 GCA_039912685.1 Longimicrobiales bacterium
CGCGGCGCATGGCAATCTCCGCAGCCGTCGGAAGTGCCCGCGCCGACGCCGAGGCAATGGCGCGGGCCGCTGGTGGTACGCTCGGGGAGTTGCTAGAGCTCTCCACGAATGGTCCTACCGTTCCGCCGCGCCCTATGTACGATATGGCGGTGCGGGCAAGCGCAAAGGGGATGCAGGTGGAGCCCACACCTGTGAATCCCGGCCAGCAAACCGTGACGGTTTATGTGAACGCTCGATGGAAATTCGTTGGGCAACGCTAGCGGGTCTCCGTTTCGTTGTTCTGACGGACTCTTCTGAATGTTTCACGTGGCACGTGGGGAAGTATGTTCCACGTGCCACATTGAGCTGCGAAGGTTAGGTTGAAGGGCACTGATCCCACTCGGGGTCGCTTTGCTTTCACCAGTGCAGACCCTAGTGGCTCGCGTCATAGCAATTGCAAACCAAAAGGGCGGAGTGGGAAAAACGACCACTGCCGTCAACCTCGCCGCCAGTCTGGCGGTGGCGGAGCGCCGTACCCTACTGATTGATGGCGATCCGCAGGGAAATGCGACGAGCGGAGTAGGAGTAGAGCGGGGAAGCTTCACCGCCACAACCTACGACGTCCTCCTGGGTTCCGCCCGCCTTGCAGAAGCCAGGCTAAAAGGAATTCAGTTCGGTCGACTGGACGTGCTTCCAGCCACGCCGGACCTCGCTGGCGCAGAAGTCGAGCTCGTGCATGTCGCCGGCCGAGAGGCTCGGATGCGCAACGCGATCGCCTCGGTCCGGGACGATTACGACTTCGTCCTCATCGACTGCCCGCCATCGCTCGGCCTCATCACCCTGAACATGCTCGCCGCCGCCGACACGCTGCTCATACCGCTGCAGTGCGAATACTACGCGCTCGAGGGCCTGAGCCAGCTGCTGAACACTGTGCACCTCATTCAGCACGGCGTGAATCCCGAGCTCGGCATCTCCGGTGTTCTGCTCACGATGTACGACGCCCGACTCAACCTGTCGCGGCAGGTGGCGACCGACGCGCGGGAGTATTTCGGCAGCCAGGTATTCGACACTGTCGTTCCTCGGAATGTGCGTCTCGCGGAGGCGCCGAGCTTTGGAAAGCCGATCGTACTGTACGACGTTCAAAGTGTTGGCGCACAGGCGTATATGGCTGTGGCGCATGAACTTATCGCTCGAGAGGCGAAGGCATCCGAAGCCGTCCGCGCAATCAGCGAACAAGGTCGGCAACGCTCGCGCGAGGCGTCAGCATGAGCGCTGACGCTCCTCGCAGACTGGGACGTGGTCTCGAAGCCTTGATCTCGACGGCCAAGGCACAACGAGAAACTCTTGCCACGTCCGCATCGGCTGATTCTGGATGGGTGTCTGATTTTCGGTCGCTTCCGATCGTCGATATTGCCCCGAACCACTTTCAGCCTCGCCGAGTCTTCACCGAGGGGGAGCTGGCGGAGTTGGAGTCGTCCTTGAGGACGACCGGGTTGCTGCAGCCAATCACGGTACGGAGCCGACAGTCGGGTGGCTGGGAGCTGGTCGCGGGAGAGCGTCGGCTGCGAGCCGCAACTCGTCTTGGCTGGAAGGAGATTCCGGCCATCGTACGTGACTTCAACGATCGCGACATGCTCACGCTGGCGCTCGTTGAGAACCTTCAGCGTGCCGATCTGAATGCGCTGGAAGAGGCCGAAGGCTACCAGCGTTTGATCGACGAATTTCAGCTGACGCAACAGCAGGTCGCGGACGCGGTTGGAAAGGATAGGACGACGATCACAAATCTGCTCCGTGTCTTGTCACTGCCGGCAGCAATTCGCAGAATGGTCGAGGGCGGGCACATCACGGCGGGGCACGCGCGCGCGCTACTCGCCATCAAGGACGAGCGCGCCCAGCAGGAACTGGCCAGCGAGATCGTCGCGCACCAGCTGTCAGTCCGGGAAGTGGAGACACGTGCGCGCGCGCTGGCCGGGCACAGCCCCGGCAAGGCCGCCGGGGGGACTTTCGGCACAGCACCCCACGGTGATTCAGCGATCCGCAGCATCGAGGAGCAGTTGCGCAAACACTTTCAGACCGACGTGTCCGTGCAATCGCAGGGCGCACAGAAGGGCGTTCTCCGGATCTCGTTCTATAGCCACGACGACCTGGAACGGCTGCTCGATCTGATGCTCGGAAAGCACCGAAGCGACTTCGACTGAGGAACGTCTGCTGCATACTCGGCCATCCACAAGATGTGAACATTTTCTTAAGCCTTTATACGACAATCACTTGGATATATGATTGCCTGCCGAAATCGTCTGTTTTCCACGGTTGTCCACATTGCCCTCGCCGCTTGGCTGACCGCCTGCTCTGGAAGCGATAAACGCGGTGCAGATTCCAGCGCCGGCGTAGCTGCAACAGGGCCTTTCCGCGTCGCCCTGCTCACCCCAGGACCCATCAGCGACCAGTCCTGGAACGGGGGAGCCTATCAGGGGCTGATGCGAATCAAGGACAGCCTCGGCGCATCGGTCAGCCACATTCAGACGAAGACCCCGGCCGAATTCGAGGAGCAGTTCCGGCAATACGGAACACAGGGGTACGACCTGGTCTTCGGCCACGGCTTCGAGTTTCAGGATGCTGCCAAACGCGTTGGGCCTGATTTTCCGAAGACCATCTACGTCACTACGTCCAGCTCCACGAGCGGAACCAACGTCGCCGGAATCGAGTTCGCGTTTGCCGACGCATCCTATCTCGCGGGCATGGTCGCCGGTTCGGTGACCAAGACCAACACGCTGGGCGCGATCGGGGGAACCGAGCTGCCCCCCGTGAAAGAGAGTTTCGCCGCTTTCGAGCAGGGCGCGAAGTCCGTGAACCCGCGCGTCCGCGTGCTGATCTCCTACATCGGAAACTGGGATGATGTCAGCGCCGGCAAGGAACAGGCGCTAGCGCAGATCGGACGCGGAGCCGACATCATTTTCCAGAATGCGGATGCTGCCGGACTTGGCGTCTTTCAAGCGGCGCGCGAAACGAGGAAGGCGCTGGTGGTGGGATCGAACTCCAACCAGAACGGCGTCGCACCAGAGGTCACCATCGGCAGCGTGGTGATCGACCTCCCACACGCCTTCATCACAGTCGCACGCGAGGTGAAGGAAAAGCGCTTCACGCCGCGTGTGATCCGTCTGGGAACATCGAACGACGTGATAAGTCTCGTGCTCAATCCCGCACTCGAGTCGCGAGTGCCCGCGGGGACCATCAGGGCCGTCGACTCGCTGCGCACGCAGATGCGCGTGGGACACTCACCCGCGCAGCTGGGCAAGAGCGCTCCATGAAACAGGACGGGATGACGCACGCACCTCTCGCTGAAGTCGTCCAGCATCTCGACGAATTGTTGCAGATCGCCGCCACACCAGACTATGCCGGCGCAGTCAATGGCCTGCAGGTTGAAAACAGCGGCATCGTGCATCGCGCCGCTGTTGCCGTCGACGCGTCGCTTGCCACCATCCAGGGAGCGATCGACGCCGGCGCCAATCTCCTCGTCGTCCACCACGGCCTCTTCTGGTCAGGTGTGCAACCCATTCGCGGCAGAGTGTACGAGCGCATCCGCCGGCTCATCGCGAGCGACGTTGCCGTGTACAGCGCCCATCTGCCACTCGACCTTCATTCCACCCTCGGCAACAACACATTGTTTGCAAGGGCGCTCGATCTCGATCCATCCGAAGGGTTCGGTCGCTACCAGACCATCACCGTCGGGGTCATGGGCAACTCGGACGTGGCGACCAGCACCGTTGCCGCGAAGGCAGGCGAGATTTCGCGCAGGGAGGGCGGCACGCTCGTGACCGTCGGCGTCACCGAGGGGCGGCGTACGCGACGCTGGGCGCTGTGCACAGGGGCGGGGGCTTCGAGCGAAACGCTCCGTGAAGCTGCGGCTGCCGGCGCCGACACACTCATCGTCGGCGAAGGTCCGCATCACACGGCGATCGAAGCCGAAGAGCTCGGAATCGCCGTGCTCTATGCGGGACACTACGCCACGGAAACCTTCGGCGTGCGCGCGATCGGTGAGGAGTTGCAGAAGCAGTTCGGCATTCCGTGGACGTTCATAGCCGCGCCAACGGGCCTCTAGAATTTCGCGGGTGACGACCTCCGCGCCGGCGGCACTCGAGCTCTCGCACATCACCAAGCGATTTGGCCCGCTGATCGCGCTCGACGATGTATCCCTGTCCGTGCGACCGGGAACTGTGCACGCAGTGCTTGGAGAGAACGGAGCAGGGAAGACAACGTTGATGCACGTGGCCTACGGGCTGCTCGCCGCCGACACCGGGACCGTCGCTGTGCGCGGGGTGATGCGGCACCTGGCGTCACCGCTCGATGCCATCAAGGCTGGTATCGGCATGGTGCACCAGCACTTCACACTGGTACCGGCGATGACCGTCGCGCAGAACGTCGCCCTCGGCGGGCGCGGACCGTTGCGCGATCGCGATGTCGCTCAACGTGTGAACGAGCTCGCTGCACGGACTGGCTTTGCGCTCGATCCCAACGCCTTGGTCGAGACGCTTCCCGTCGGCGCCCAGCAGCGCGTGGAGATCGCGAAGGCCCTCGCCCGCAACGCCGCGCTGCTCATTCTCGACGAGCCCACCGCCGTGCTTGCGCCACCGGAGGTCGAAGACCTGCTGCGCTGGCTGCGTGATTTCGTTGCACAGGGCAACGCCGTGGTGCTCATCACGCACAAGTTGCGCGAAGCACTCGCGGTGGCTGACGACGTAACCGTGCTGAGACGTGGACGAGCGGTGCATAGCGGCGGCGCGAATCTGATGTCGGCTGAGGAGCTGACTGCGGCGATGATCGGAGCCACACAATTTTCAGCGGAGATACCGGCGCCATCGGTATCCATCGCCCAAACGATAATCTTCGCTGCCAATGGCGTCTCGATCGTCGACGACACCGGGCGTGCGCGCGTGCGTGAAGCCACCTTTTCCATAAACGGTGGTGAGATCGTCGGCATCGCGGGCGCGGGCGGCATCGGCAAGGCAATGGCTGAATGGATCATTGATGGTCACCCTGAGTGGGATATGTTCAAGCTGGATGTGCGGCGCTTTGGCAATCAATACGGAAGCCAGCCGTATGCACTTGCGCGCACAATTGAGACCTATGCAAAA
>JBDSPG010000289.1:0-3437 GCA_039912685.1 Longimicrobiales bacterium
GCATGCCGATCGAATCGGCGTAGCGCAGCAGCCCCCCCCGGAACGGCGGGAAGCCGGTACCGGTGATCATGGCAATGTCGATATCGCCAGGACCTGCAACAATGCCGTCCTCGAGCACGCGTGCCGCCTCATTGATCATAGCGAACACAGCGCGCGTCTCGATGTCGGACCGCGAGATCGTGCGGCGCTGCTGCGGGACGGACGCGCCGAGCATCTGATAAATGTCCTGATTCACTTCCGGCTCATCGTCGGCATAGCTGTAGAATCCTTTGCCGCCTTTCCGGCCGAGCAGCTTGGAGGCCTCCAGCGAGAGAATCGTCGGTGGCGCCGTGAGTCGCTGGCCGAACGCTTCGGCCATGGACGTGCCGGCATGGCGTGCAACATCGAGGCCGACTTCGTCCAGTAGCCGTAACGGCCCCATCGGCATTCCAAAATCGAGCAGCGCGCCATCGATTTCCTCGATTGATGCGCCATCGGACAGCAGCCAGCCGGCCTCATTGAGGTACGGCGCGAGCACGCGGTTCACGAGGAAGCCCGGCCCGTCCTTCACGATTACCGGAATCTTGTCCAGCCGCTTTGCCAGCGCGAAGATCGTCGCAACCGATTCGTCGGATGATTGCTCGCCGCGCACGACTTCGACAAGCGGCATTTTGTGAACAGGATTGAAGAAATGCATGCCGCAGAAGTTCGCAGGCCGCGAGAGCACGCTCTGCATCTCGCTCACCGAGAGCGATGATGTGTTCGTCGCGATGATCGTGTGGTCTCCGCACGCACTCTCCACTTCGCGCAGCACCTGCTTTTTTACATCCATGCGTTCGATTACTGCCTCGACCACGACATCCACCAGACGGAATCCGTTGTAATCGAGTACGGGCGCAATGCGGTCCATCTGCTGGTGCGCTTCACGCTTTGTCATCTTGCGACGTTTGATCTGCTTGTCGAACAGCTCCTGCGCGTGGCGCAGTCCATTCGAGAGGGCGTCCGCGCGAATGTCCTTCATGCGCACGACAATGCCTCGCGTCGCAAACAGCTGTGCGATGCCACCACCCATGACGCCCGCACCCACAACCGCGGCACGCTGCACTTCGTGCGGCTTCACGCCGTGCGCACCCGCCTTTTTCGCGGCCTCCATCAGCTGGAACACATGCACGAGATTGCGTGACTCCGGCGTCACGATCAGACGACCGAGTGCTCCTGCTTCGATGTCGAGCGCCTCCTCGATCGGGCGGCCGTGTGATTCATCGATCACATCGAGAATCGCGAGCGGAGCCGGATACTTGCCGCGCGTCTCTTTCACGACTTTCTTCTTCGCCTGCGACAGCAGCACTTTCCGGCCGGGACCGGTGTCATCGAGGAAGCGGTTGAGCAGCGGCTTCGACTTCACATTCTGCAGTTTGCCAGCCACGAGCTCGATGGCCGCCGCGTGTGCGCGGTCATACAGAACGGCAGGGTGTACGCGTTCATCGATCAATCCGACCTTGAGCGCTTTGCGTGCGTCGGCGTTGGAGCCGGTGAGGATCAGATCGAGGGCAGCCTTGTTGCCGATCAGGCGCGGCAGTCGCGTCGTACCACCGAACCCGGGCAGAATCCCGAGACGCACTTCGGGAAGACCGATCTTCGTCTCCGGCCGGTCGCTCGCGATGCGGTAGTCACAAGCGAGCGCCATCTCCGTACCGCCGCCAAGGCAGATTCCATCGATTGCCGCAATAACCGGGATCGGCATGCGATCGATCCGCAAGTACAGCTGTTGCCCGGCGCGCGCGCCCGCTGCGCCTTCCGCTGCCGTTGTTACACCGCCGAACTCATTGATGTCGGCGCCCGCGATGAACGAGCCGTCTTTGCCGCTGCGAATCACCAGAGCGCGAATCCGCCCGGCCGAAGCACCCGTCACGACTTCGTCGAGCAGTCGTGACAGCCCTTCCATCGTCGCGCGCGTAAGGATGTTGGGACGGGACTCGTGGTTATCAAAAACAATCCAGGCGACGCCATCACCCGATACTTCGAGTGTGACTGCCGCCTGTGAATCTGTTTCGGATTGGGTCATGCGTACTCCCTGATCTGCCGCCGCGGTTCATTCTACCCGCGGAAAGTACGCTCAATCGGGAACTACGCTCAAGTCGAGAAGGTAGCGGGCCGGGTTGGTCTGGCGTCCGTTGACGAGGACCTCGTAGTGCAGGTGGGGTCCCACGGCGAGACCGCTCTGGCCGACCCGGGCGATGGTATCGCCGCGGTCCACCTGCTGCCCGACCTTCACCAGCGTGGCCGACGTGTGGGCATACCGCGTCACCAGGCCGTAGCCATGGTCGATCTCGACCGAGAGACCGTAGTCGGCGTTCCGGCTGACGAACCGCACCCGTCCCTTGGCGGCCGCCACGATCGGCGTGCCAGTGTTTGCGACGATGTCCACGCCAGTGTGGGGCCTCGCGAACGCCAGCAGCGGGTGCATCCGCGACTTCGAAAAGCCGCTCGTGACATACCCGCGGGTCGGCGTGATCGATGGCATGGACTCGAGCCGGTCATACCGGTCCGTCAGCGTATCCGACGCCTCACGCCAGCTGAATGAGAGCAGCTTCGCACGGCGGATCAGGCTACTCAGATCGGACAGGGCCCCCGTCTCCTCGACATCGCCGCCCGGACCGCCCACGCCCACCTGGCGGACCGTCGAATCCATGGGCGTGAGTCCCGCGATCAGGCGGTACTGCTCATCTTTTGCGTAGAGACCCTCGAGCGATTCGCGCAGCGTGTCGACCCGCGTCTGGACACTCACCAGCTCGGACTTCAGGTCCTCGTTGTCGGAAACGAGCCGCTCATCCGCATGGTAGGTCGACCCTTTGACCAACAGTCCCGTTACCACGGAGCTGAAGCCCCCCACCAGCAGCAGCACAGCCGCAATCGCGATCTGCACCATCTCCCGGGAGAGACGGACTTGCCGGGTGGACGTGTCCCCCTCGGCAATCACCATGAATGTCCACTGACGTCTGGCCATCAATCACACAAAAGCAAATGCCGCGGCAAGGCCCGATCCGGGAAGGGGAGCGGGGAAGACTGCCGAAGCTCAATTTGTTGGGTGCTGCGAAGCTCGGAGGATAGCCCCTTGGGAGGGGCGGGTCAACCTGCCGGCGGACATGACCCTCCCGACTCTCCGGGCACTTCCGAGTGGTACAACCGGGCACGGGCAGAGTGGACGGGGACGGGCACCGGGCCCGTTCCGGGCTACGCCCGTCCGTGCCCTTGGCGCGTGTACGGGCACGTGTACGGGAACGGGGACGGTCACGGGATCAAAGTCCCCTGCCCGTCCCCGTCCCCGTACACGCGCCAAGCCCAAAGGCGGTGCCCGTCTCCCGTACACCGTCCCCGTCACCGGCCGTTAAAAAACCTCAGCCTTGGGAAAAAGGATTTCCCCCTTCGAAACCGTCCGCCCCGCCAGATCCACCACC
>JBDSPG010000293.1:0-2767 GCA_039912685.1 Longimicrobiales bacterium
AAGCGTTCACGGGCACGCTGATCCTGGTATCGCACGACCGGTGGTTCATCGATCAGCTGGCGACGCGCATCGTGGACATCGAGCCGTCCGGCATCGTCGATTATCAGGGGACGTACGAGGAGTATGTTGCGTTCTGCGGCAATGATCACCTGGATGCGGAGAAGGTGTTGATGGCAGCTCGTCGGGAGAGGCGGAAGAAGGAAGCGTGATCGCGGCACTCCATTTGCCCGGACGCCGAGCCATGACTTCGAATTTGCTTCTACGTGGCTCCGTGGCATTGCTTCACCTGGCCGCAGCATTGGCAGTAACGGCCGCGCCGATCGCAGCGCAGCAGAAGCTGCCTGCGCCCACGGGGTATGTGAATGATTTCGCGAATGTGATTTCCGCCGAGCACGAGGCGTCGATCAACCGCATGATCGAGGAAGTACGCACGAAGTCGGGCGGCGAAATGGTAGTAGTAACCCTGCCATCGCTGGAGGGCGAAGCCGCCGGTGAGCTGGCGATGCGCATCGGCCGCGAATGGAAGATCGGCAAGACGGGCAAACCGGGTGATCTCGCGAAAGAGACGGGCCTCGTATTCCTGGTCGCACCGAATAACCGCAAGGTCTACATCGCGACCGGTTTCGGCACCAACGCTTTCATCACGGCGACGGAAGCAGGGCGCATCCAGGATGACTACGTGCTGCCGAAGTTCCGCAACGGCGATTTCGGCGGTGGCGTGGAGGCGGGTGTCGCAGTGCTCGCGCAGCAGTACGCGCAGCGGTTCGGGTTCGAGCTGACGGGCGTGAGTGCGCCGGACACGGCGCGGGTCGTGCAGCGTCGCGGGCGCCGCACCAACTTCGGGCCGATCATTTTCATTCTGTTCATTATCATTATGGCCATCTCACGCCGGGGCGGACGTGGTGGCGGTGGTGGTGGTGGGAGTAACGTCCTGCTCGGCATGATCCTGGGCCAGATGATGAGCGGCGGCGGTCGCGGTGGATTCGGCGGCGGTGGCTTTGGTGGCGGGGGATTCGGTGGTGGTGGCGGTGGTGGTGGATTCGGCGGGTTCGGTGGCAGCGGTGGATTCGGAGGCGGTGGTGCTGGACGGAGCTGGTAATGGAGGGAACTTGGAACCAAGACAGGTAGCGGCAGAATTCGCTGCAGAGATGCAGCGCACGCTAGGCAACGCACTTCACGGTGCGATGCTATACGGCTCGGCTGCGCGGGGCGAATGGCTGGAGAGCGCGAGCGACATCAACGTACTGGTGCTTATTGACGACATCAACGGTGCGAGCCTCGCAAAGGCATCGCCCGTTGTGCGCAAGTATGCCGGCAAGCGTGTCCATCCGATCGTTGTTGAGACGAAGGAATGGGCGCACGCAGCGGATGTGTTCTCGATCGAGATCGCCGACATGCACGATGCGCACGATCATCTTGTGGGCGACCTGGCACTCAGCACGATTCCGGTGCCGCTGCCGATCCTGCGCCTGCAGGCGGAGCGAGAGCTGCGCGGAAAGCTGCTGCAGGTCTATCTCGGAATGCTCATCACCGAGACACCTGATCAGCTCGGCAAACTGCTGATGAATACCATGCCATCCATGACGACGTACTTCCGGACGGCGCTTCGACTGGGACGCCGGGAGGTCCCGCGGGACAGTGAGTCCGTATTGCGTTCCGCCGGTGAGCTCATCGGCGCGGATGTCGATCCAATGCTGCGTTTGCTCGCGGCACGCCGCGGGAAGGGCGACCTCGCGGTGTCTCTGACAGATCCGCTGGTCGATTCATTCAATACAGCGACCGAGAAGCTCGTTCAGTTCATCGATAACTTCGGGAGGTAGGGAAATGAAGTCACGTTATCTGTTGCTGCCGGCGATACTACTGCTGTCCGGATGCGGCTACAACAAGATTCAGGAGTTGGACGAGCAGACGAGTCAGATGAGCGGCAACATCCAAACGGAGCTGCAGCGTCGCAACGATCTGATTCCGAATCTCGTAGCGACGGTCGATCAGGCCGCGAAGTTCGAGAGCACGACACAGACGCGCGTAGCGGAAGCACGTTCAGGTCTTACGGCATCACGCGAGCAGATGACGAAGGCACTGGCAGGTGCCAACCCGGATGAGCTCGCAGCGGCCAATCAGGCCGTCAGCACCAACTTGCGTTCGTTCCTCAATGTATCGATCGAGGCGTATCCGGACCTGAAGTCGAACCAGAATTTCATTCGCCTGCAGGACGAGCTGACGGAAACGGAAAACCGTATCAGTGTTTCGCGCCGCGATTACAACACCGCGGTGAACTCATACAACACCTACATCCGCAAGTTTCCGGCTGCGATCACCGCGAAGGTGACGGGGGCGAAAGCGAAAAAGCCGTTCGCCGCAGACCCGGGCGCGAGCGCTGCACCCAAGGTCGAGTTCAAGAATTGAGCGAGCGAAGCTCGCAGGGAGAGGGTTGGGGTTAGCCCTCAGGGGTAGGGTGGAAGGGTAAAGGGAGTGGAAGGGGTCGGCGCTGTGCGCCGGCCTTTTTTACATCTAGAAATACTTGGAGGTTATCGGCAGCCTCCGGTCTTTTCCGAACGCGCGTTCGGTTACTTTGACACCGGGGGCTGCTTGTCTCCGTTTGTACTCCGACGCATTGACGAGTTTCACGAGGCGGCGCACAATGGCTTCATCGTAGCCTCCTTCCACGAGTTCTTCAATGCTCCAGTCATCTTCGACGTACTTCTCGAGAATCGGATCCCTCACTTCATAGGGCGGCAGGGAGTCGGTGTCACGCTGATCGGGTCGC
>JBDSPG010000384.1:0-6626 GCA_039912685.1 Longimicrobiales bacterium
GATCTGGTCCCCCGGACGCCAACCCCTCAGCTCGAGGGGGAAGGTCAATCCGGCCGGATCAAATTGCGCGCCTTCGCCGGACATCGGCTCCGTTTCCAGCGTCCACCGCACCCGAACGCGGCGTCCCGCCAGCGAAATCTCGGCTGCGCCCGGCTCTGTGGACGCAATCGCGATCGTCGCTGAATCCGCCGACCCTGGGCCCGCGTGGTCCCGGGTGAGCAGCAATCGGTCGAACGAGCGTTCCAGCCGGAGGCCCGGCGCCATCGGAATCACGGCACCGCTGCGGACCCCGTCAATAAACCTTACGGCACGACGCGTTCCGGCCGCATCCGGCATGCTCCCGAGCCGCCCGCACAGACTCCGCAGCACCCGCGCGCGAATGCGCGGATGATACCCGCGGAGCACACCCGCTGCAAGCGTAAAACCCTCTCCATCCCGCGCGGTTACAGCCTCGCGCACGAGACCGCGCAGCTGCCGTCGCCAGTACATTTCTGTTTCGGCCGCGTGACCCGAAATCTCGAGCAGTCTGTCCACCGCCCCGGGGCTTGCAGCCTCGAGCGCCGGCAGGAGCTGATGACGGATTCGGTTCCTGGCGTGACTCGGGTCGGCGTTCGTCGAGTCCTCCCGCCAGGCCAGCTCGCGCGCGCGCGCGTACGCGTGTAGATCCCCTCGGCGGAATGGCAGAAGCGGCCGGACCAGAATTCCCCGCCGTTCGGGGATGCCGCGAAGTCCATGCGTGCCCGCGCCACGCGCGATCCGGAACAGCACGGTCTCGGCCTGGTCATCGGCGTGATGCGCGGTGACGATCGTGTCCGCTTTCCAGGTATCCGCCGCTCGTCCCAGAAACGCATAGCGTGCCTGTCTCCATGCATTTTCTGTATGCGACGTCGGACCCGCAGTTTCGGAAAGCACGGCGATCCCGAGGCGATCCCCGAGCGCGCGGACCCACGTTGCGTCGGCAGCACTGTCGGGCCGTACGCCGTGATCGAAGTGGGCGATGGCGAGCGTGCTCTCCGGGAAGCAGACCTTCAACAGATGGAGTGCGACGACGGAGTCCATGCCGCCGGATACGGCGACGAGGATGCGCCCGCGTTCCGGGAGGAGGCGGCTGGCATGAGCGCGGAAACGGGATTCCAGATCGGACACCATGGAGCGGAATATAGCGGCTGCGGAGAAAAGTTCAGTGCCGTCCACGCTCGATGGGTGCGGGCGCGCGGCCGACGCGGTCCTGCAGCACGCGGGACGCGATGTCGGGCCGGTCACTGATGAGGCCGTCGACGCCGAAATCGAGCAGCCGGTTCATGTCCATCGGATCGTTGACGGTCCACACGTGGAGCGGGACGCTGATGCGGCGGAGTGCGCGCGCGAGTGCCGCGGTCACGACCTGTCTGCCGCCCCAGCGCTCGGGGATCTGGACGACGTCGGCATGGAGGCGGTGCAGCCGGTCGAGATGGAGGCGATGCATCATATAGAAGCGCTTCGCCTGTTCCGCCGATGCGCTCTTCGCGCCACGATATTGCGGGAACATGTTGCGGTCGCGGTCGTGCATGCCGGCCGCGATCACGCGGTCCGCAGCACTCGCTTCCGCGATCGCCGCGAATAGGCCGCGCTGCGCCGCGTGCGTTTTGACTTCGACTGTGAGACGGACCGGTGGCAGCTTCGTCAGCACTTCGTCGATCGTCGGAATGCGGACGCCTTTGCCACGAAACGGAAATGTCCTGCCGCCGTCGCCAGTGAAATTGTAGCCCGCATCGAGCTGCTGAATATCGGCGAGTGTGAAGTCGGCGACCTTGCCTGTGCCGTTCGTCGTGCGGTCCACAGTGTGGTCGTGGATGACAACGCAGTGTCCATCACTCGTGGCTCGCACATCCATCTCGATCATGTCCGGCGCCCAGTCCTCGACAGCGCGCTGGAATGCGAGCATGGTGTTCTCGGGAGCGAGACCGGCGCCGCCGCGATGGGCGATCAGAAGGGGACCGCCCTGCAGGGCTGCGCGGACGCCGTCCACGTCTACTCGTCGTCGTTTCGAGAGAGCTCGATGCGGTCCACGCCATCTACGGCGAGGCCGTGGAGGCGATAGAGCACGAGGTCCACGAGGCGCTCCGTCATCTCCCGCTCGAGATTGCGCGCAGCGTCGGTTTCGGGCAGCAGCTCGAGGCAGCGGCGCGCGAGAAAGAGCAGGACATCTTCGACGACTTCCGGCCGCGGTGACGCCGGCACGCGGGAATCGCTGTTCGCCTTCTTCAGCAGCAGTCCGTCGATGAACGTGAGGAATCCCGGGAATGCGAACTCGACGAGTGCGCTGCCGCCACCGGACATTTCCTCCTCGGTCAGTTTCTCCCACTCGAGCTCGTTCCAGTAGAGCTCTTCGGCTTCCTCGAGAAGGAACGTACGTCGCTCGGCGGGCAGTCCTGAATCGCGCGGCTGAACGAGCGGGCTCTGCACGAGCTGTTCGAGGCGCGCGCGCCGGCGCGCGAGAAACACCTCAGGGTGCAGGCGTCGTGGCGGCTGCGACAGCGGATCGGGCGTGGTGGGGTTCGTCATGCGCCGGCAAGGTAACCGGCGCATGCGGGAGCGGCAAACTCAGAGGCGGAAGCTCTGGAACAGACGCTTCTCGCCCTCGCCTTCAATGAGTGCTTCGAGCTCGATGTAGGGTTCGAGGCCGCTGCCGCCGAGCTTGTCGCGGAACAGCTGATCGAGCTGGAACACTCCCGCGGAATTGCTCATCTCGATCCGCAGGCGCACCGGTTTGTCCTGACCTTGTTCGATGTGGACGGCCTCGATCGCGGCGGCGGAAATGGAGTGGATGCTGACGGATCCCTGTGCGAACGGAATGCGCGAACGGCCTTTCGCCATGTCGAGTGCATCGGCGATTCGGACCACGCCGGCCTCGAGTGTGAGCGGCTTGCCGCCGGCGCGATGCGCAATGATCGCGTGCAGGATCTCGGAACGCATGACGGCCTGGGTGCGGGTGTCATAGAGTCCGTCGAGCAGCTCGCGCAGTTTTCCGTTGGCCAGGAAAAGGGAGAAGCTCTCGTGGTCGGCGCGGTGGATCGACATGCCCGTGTCGTGCAGCAGACAGGCCGCGGCCACGATCACTTCGGCGTCGTGCGGCGACATTTTGTAGTTGGTGACGATGGAGGGTTGGACGCCGCCGTCCATGAGGAGACGGAGAATCCGGATGCCGATGTTCATGACGATCTTGACGTGCACCGGACCGTGATCGCTCATCTGCAGCCGCTCGATCGCGTTGACGTTGGCGGCCAGCCAGGTGGCGTACAGATCGTCATCCGCGTTGACGCGCTCGATGAATTCGCGCAGCTGCGGGTTGTGCCGGTCGGGCACATTCATCTCGACCCGCCGGTCGAATCGTTCTTCCAGACTGTGGCCGCCGTACGGGCCCGTTTCCTCCACCTCGCTCATCACCCCTCCTGATTCCTCCTGAAAAAACGGAAGCGTCACAGGGTTGCCCCTGTGACGCTTCCATACTGCATGGATCACTTCTTTATGCTGCTGCGGCCTTCTTGGCGCGCTTTGCGGTCTTCCGCCTTTTTGCGGGCTTCCGCTTTGCAGCCTTCTTGGCGCCTGCGCGCTTTGTGGTCTTGCGGGCCTTCTTGGCGCCTGCGCGCTTCTTGGCCGGCTTGCGCTTTGCAGCCTTTTTCGCGCCTGCGCGCTTCGTTGTCTTGCGGGCCTTCTTCGCGCCTGCGCGCCTCTTTGCGGGCTTGCGCTTTGCTGCCTTCTTCGCGCCTGCGCGCTTTGCCGGCTTACGTGCGGCCTTCTTCGCCGTACGCTTTGCTGCCTTGCGCGGACGCTTCGCCGCTGCCTTGCGCGGACGCTTTGCTGCGCTCTTTCGGGCGGACTTCTTCGCCGCCTTCTTGGCGCCGCCGCGCTTCGCTGCCTTACGTGTTGCCATGTTGCTGTCCCCTTGATAAGGTGGCCGAGTGACTTCCCGCTGACATCCACAGCAACCGAATTTCGGTCCTGATTCGACGGTAAGTCGTGTGACAGTGACTCCAGCGTATATACTCACGCGCGATAATGCAAGAATTATTTTTGCGAAACCGCTTTGCAGTTCCCGGCGTATGGCCTCTCGCGGCACACTCCGACACGTTCCTCAGCACAGGCATTCGACATGGATCGTCTCTTCGCCGACATCCGATTCGCGCTGTTTTCGATGGCGCGCGCGCCGCTGATTTTCGTCCTCGCGATCGTTTCGCTCGCGGTCGGCGTAGCCGCGAACACCACCATCTTCAGCGCGCTCGACGCGTTCCTGTTTCGTCCGCTCCCCTATGAGAATGCCGAACGGATCGTGCGCGTGTGGTCCAACAACCCGTCGAAGGATTGGGATCACCTGAGCCTGTCGGTGCCCGATTATCTCGATCTGCGGGACCGCAGTCGCACCGTCGATCTCGCCGCGTGGGCGGGCGGCAGCATGAACGTTTCCGGCGGCGAAACACCGGAGCGTCTGCAGGGCTCGAGGGTCACGCATAATTTTTTCCGGGTGATGGCTGTGGCGCCGCGGATCGGCCGCGTGTTCACGCCGGAGGAGGATGTGAAGGGCGGTGCGAAGGTCGTCCTGATCAGCCACTCGCTGTGGCAGCGCCGGTTCGCCGGCGAGCCACGCGCGCTCGGCGCGACGCTGCTGCTGAACGGTGAATCGCACACTGTCATCGGCGTTCTCCCCGCAGATTTCCACTTCCCGAATGCCGAGACCGAGATCTTCACGCCGCTCCGTCCGGTCGCTTCGGATGACCGCGGCAGTCACTTCCTCTCCGCGATCGGCCGGGTGCGCGCAGGCGCTACGGTGGACGGCGCGAGCACTGAGATCGCCAGCATCACCGCCACACTCGCGTCCGAGCACGCCGCAACTAATGAGGGTGTCGGCTCGCTGGTGCAGCGCCTGGACCGCGCGATGTTCGATACCACGTTCCGCACCGCGTCGGCGATCTGTATGGTCGCCGTGATCTTCGTGCTGCTCATCGCCTGCTCCAATATTGCCAACCTGCTGCTGGCGCGGGCGGCAACCCGCGAGCGCGAAATCGCGCTGCGCACCGTGCTCGGCGCCGGCCGCTGGCGTGTAATCGGACAGCTGCTGACGGAGAGCCTGGTGCTCGCACTGATGGGCGGCGCGCTCGGTTGGGTGCTGTCGATCTGGGGTGTGAAGGGATTGATCGCGATCATGCCAGCCGACTTCCCGATGGTCGAGCGGATCGCGCTCGACAACCGTGCCCTGCTCTTCACACTCGCCGTGTCGCTGCTGGCCGGTCTGACGTTCGGACTCGCGCCCGCGCTGCATGCCGCGCGGCCCGACCTGGGCAGCGTGCTGCGCGATTCCGGAACGCGCGGTGCCATCGGCGGCGGCCGCGCCGGCCGCATGCGTTCGGCGTTCGTGATCGCCGAGATCGGGCTCGCGCTCGTTCTCCTGATCTGCGCCGGACTGTTGATCAAGGGATACCACAAGGCGACGGACACACGTCTCGGTTTTGCCACGGACCATCTCGCGACCATGCGTATCACGCTGCCCGAGACGGCGTATCAGGACACGCTCCGCATCATCGCGTTCCAGGACCAGCTCGTCAGCCGGCTCGCATCGATCCCCGGTGTCACGAGCGTTGGCGTTGCGAACGCACTGCCGATGACCGGTTGGGGATACGGCGTTTCCTATACCACGCCGGACACACGCACGCTGCCCGACGCGAAACGTCCGAGCGCGGAGGTCCGCATGATTTCGCCCGGCTTCTTCGATGCCATGAAGATCGAGAAGAAGCGCGGCCGGTTCTTCGGTGCGGGTGACCGACAGGGCGCCGTACCGGTTGCGATCGTGAACACCGCGCTCGCGCGAAAGCATTGGAAGGATGCGGATCCGACGGGTGCCCAGATCGGCTTCGAGGATGTCACGTACGAGATCGTCGGCGTGGTGGATGAGGTGCTCGAGTATGGCGGCACGGAGGACGCCCCCGAGATGATCTATATACCGCTCGCGCAGCGGCCGGTGCGGTCGGTCGCGATCGCGCTCCGCACTGACCTGGCCATGTCGAGCGTGCTGCCGCCGCTGCGTGATCTCATCAAGGGAATGGATCCCAACCTGCCCGTCTACGAGATGGCGACGATGGAGCAGCTCATCAAGGACTGGGATGGCGGCGACCGCATCATGGCGCAGCTGCTCGGCATCTTCGCCGGCATTGCCCTGATGTTGGCGGTGCTCGGCGTCTACGGTGTGATGGCGTACAACGTCGCACAGCGCACGGCTGAGGTGGGGATCCGCATGGCGATCGGTGCGCAGTCCGGGGATATCCTGAAGTTGATCGTACGGCACGGCGCGACGCTCGCCGGCATCGGCGTGCTGGCCGGACTCGTGATCTCGTTGAGCGTGTCGCGCTTCCTCGCCGCGTTCCTTAATGGAGTGTCGCCATTCGACGTCCAGACCTTTGCGACGTTCTCCGTGATCCTGTTCGTGGTGGGAGTCGTGGCGAGCTATATCCCGGCGAGAAGGGCGACGAGGGTGGATCCGTTGACGGCGCTGCGGATGGAGTGAAACGAGTCGATCGACTCTTGAGTCAGCCCACAAA
This sequence comes from Longimicrobiales bacterium, assembly GCA_039912685.1. Taxonomy (GTDB): domain Bacteria; phylum Gemmatimonadota; class Gemmatimonadetes; order Longimicrobiales; family RSA9; genus DASUXU01. Next base: position 6,570 of record JBDSPG010000384.1, read on the forward strand.
CTCCCTCCTTCTCCTTAAGTGGGGGTGGCGACACCCACCCCCACTTTTGGAACTGCG
>JBDSPG010000393.1:0-3399 GCA_039912685.1 Longimicrobiales bacterium
AGCCCTCCAGCGCGTGAATGCCGTATCGATCCCAGCTTTTGCACATGCTCATCGTGACGACGCGAACCTCGCCGACTTCATCGAGCCGGCTGCGAACGGCCGCGAACTCGGCCGCATACCGCATGCAGCTGCTCGACATAATCGCGTGGCCGTTTCGATGCCACTCGGCGAACTGGCGGAGATGGTCTTCCCGGTCGGTCAACGGTTTATCGACGAACACCGGCACGCCCGCATCGATGAACGGCTTGGCGCATTCAAGATGCTCTTCGCCCATGTCCGTGGAAATGATGACCGCGTCAGCGTGCCCGATGACGTCCGTTGGCCGAGCGACGATGTGTTCGATATAGCTCGCGCCGGCAACACGCTCGGCATCCGCGGGATCATCGCACCAGATGTGTGTGACACGCGCACCCGCGATGCCGAGCGCTCCCTTCGGCTGAGCCGACAGGTACTGCGGGATCACGGGGTACGGGCAGCGTGCCATTCGCTCGGCGTCGAACCCGCCATTGATGATCGCGCTCCAGCTATACGGGTGGCCATTGCCTTCGACCATTCCGATCATCGCCAGACGGATGTTGTTCGGTTCGCGCACCAGTGACACGATTTACGTCTCATTTGGCAGTGTAGCCGCCGTCGACTGCGATGTTCGTGCCAGTGACGTACGATGACGCATCGGACGCGAGGAATACGATGACGCCCTTCAGATCATTCTCGTTCGCCATCCGTCCCAGGAACGTCCGCGCGTTGTAACGCATAACGAACGTCGGATCTTGATCGTTGAAAAACCCGCCGGGGCTCACGCAGTTCACGCGGACTCCGCTCGGCCCGAGCCTGGCTGCGGCGAAGCGGGTGAGCTGCACCATGCCGCCTTTGTGGAAAAAGTAATCGGGCGGTGTGTCCCAGCCGAGACCTTCGTAGAGCGAGTAATCAGGACCCACCGTCCCCTGGATTGAGCCGATGTTGATGATGCTCCCAAGACCGCGCTCCGCCATGTGCCGCCCGAACGTGCGCAACATCAAGAACAGACCCGTGGCGTTGACCTCCATGCTCTTTGCGAAATCCTCCGCCGGACCATCCCAATCCTTCATCGGCCGGAGCACCGCGTTGTTCACGAGGATGTCCACGTGCCCGGCGTACTCGATCACGCGAGCAGACAGCTGCGCGATTGAATCCGCCTTTGCCTGATCGAACTCGAAGGCCGTTACGTCGAATCCTGCCCGGCGAAACTCGTCCGCTTGCACTTGCTGCTTCGCGAGATCGCGACTCGCGATCAACGTTCTTGCGCCCGCCTCCGCGAGCGCTTCGACGATCTGCCGCCCGACGATCCCCATGCCGCCGGTGACGAGCGCGACTCTTCCATTAAGTTGAAACTGATTGAGGACGTTCATCAAAGCTCTGCAATCTCGCTACGACAAGCACACGAATGTCTTGAAATCGGTGCTCAAGTGCTTGCCCGATAGGGACCGGTTGTCACGGCTGATTCGCGCGAGCCGAACGCGGAGGCGATTTCGCCAAAGTACTCACGGAGCCCGAGGACGTCGGCGCCGATGCTCACGAACTGGTAGCCCTGCGCATTCAGCGCCGGAAGCGATTGCACCGCGCCGACAGTACCGGCGAACTTGCCGTGTCGTCGCGCCGCATCTGCGATCCGCTGCCGCGCGTCGGGGATCCGCGGATCGTCGAAAACTCCCGGCACGCCGATGCCCTGGCTGAAGTCGCCCGGGCCGAAGAAGAGCATGTCGATGCCATCAACCGCCGCGATCTCGTCCAGTTCCTGCATCGGTTCGGGGTCTTCGATCTGCACGATGACCAGCGTGTGCAGATTCGCGTGCGCGATGTAATCCCCGGTCGACGTCCCACAATACGCGCCGTCGCCATTGCCGCCGTCGAGCGCACGACGGCCGATCGGATGAAAGCGCGTCTGCCACGCGATGCGCTTCGCGTCTTCGACTCCCATCACGTGTGGCACCATGATGCCCGCCGCGCCCATCTCTAGCGGCAGAATGAGATCGCTGTAGCTGCCGCGTCGGGTCCGAACAATTGTGTCCACGTCGTACACTTTCGCCGCGCGAATCTGGTTCTCGATCGCCTCGATTGAGTTCGGGACGTGCTCCATGTCAAGCCAGAGGCTGTCGAACCCGCACATCGCGGCAATCTCGGCAACGCGCGGATCGGCGAGGTTCAGTTTGACGCAACCAGCGGACTCCCCCGCGCGCAACTTGTTCCGCACCCTACTCTCTCGAAGCATGTTGCGAGTATGCCTCGACGATACAACTCCGTCCAGCCAACTCGCGGCATGAAACACGTCTCGTGTGCGTCAATACTGAGACATTCCAATACCAATTGGTGCGGCGGGATCGCTGGATCAGCAACGCGCAGGATGCGCTGCCTCCGAGGGCGCGAAGCGTTCGCTGGCGGGATTAAGAATGCGGATCGTTTTGCCATGCCAGTCCTCGATCCCAGCGCGTCGCATGTCCGATGCCTCGAGGTAAGTAGCGCATATCGGGTTAGTATTTTCGTGGGGTTAGTTCGGGGTTAGCCGCTTTCGCTGTCGTAAGTTCTTGACCGGTGGCGGGTTGGTGCAAAAATTAAACCCATCCGAAGATGGGTTTTATGCCCAGGACAGGACTTGAACCTGCACGAGTTGCCTCGCTACCACCTCAAAGTAGTGCGTCTGCCAATTCCGCCACCTGGGCGCGGGAGTCGGTTGCTCGCTGGAATACTACGACGCTCGCGCCGCGCTGTCGAGAGGGAGAAGGTTCGATGCCCAGCGAAACCCCAACCCGTTTAGCCCGCCAGCTTGCTGGCGGTGTTTCACGCCATCGGAAACTGCACCTGTCCGCCTAACCGCTCGCGCCTCCCCCACACCAGCCACCCCGGTCGTCCCTTGCTCTGTCCCTCGGTTTGCGCATTGTCGGGATGCCTGTACCCGACGCGAACGAGCCTTCGCATCCTGTCCGTCACATTCACATGGCTTCCATGAATGGTGAGGATATTGAACACCACCACATCCCCCGCCCGGGCCGGAACCGCGACGGTGTCCCCCAGCCTGTACGTCTCCACCGGCAGATGCGGCGTACACCCCATGCCGGTCTCGGGGTCTTTGACCACGTGATCGAGCATGCCCAGCTTGTGGCTGCCGGGCAGAAAGCGGATCTCGCCATTCTCGTGACGCGTGTCATCAAGATGCACCAGCACGTCCACGTAGCGCCCATCCGCGTGCTTGTAAAACGCCCAGTCCTGATGCATCGGAAACGGATGCCCGGTCTCCGGCGGCTTCACGTGCAGCGTGCTGTGATGCAGCTCGACGGGCCCGCCCCCATCATCACCCTCGTGGAGTAAGTCAGCAACGGCGCCGCAGAGCTTCGGCTTCACCACCGCGCGGGCCCAATGTGACGA
>JBDSPG010000410.1:0-5657 GCA_039912685.1 Longimicrobiales bacterium
CCGCCACAGGACATATATCGAAAACCGTGCCCCGCTAATCCGGGTGTCATAAATTCTACGGCACACTGGGGGGTTCACGGTGAACGACCTGCGCGAGCAATTACAGACAGTCCTCGGAGACACGTACCGCCTGGAGCATGAGCTTCCGGGCGGTATGTCGCGCGTGTTCGTGGCGGAAGAGGCTGCGCTCGCACGAAAGGTGGTCATAAAGGTCCTTCCTCCGGAAACGGGATCGCTCAAGAGGCAGGTCATTATCCCGGTCTCACTCCGTGCAGTGCACGCGCCGATATGGCGCAGGGGCGCTGAATATTCTTCTGCAATACAGGGAGAGCTCATGGCTTACACGATAGCGACCGCGGTGCTGCTTTTTGCCGCGACATTTGGCGCTGCACCTCGATCACTGGCGGCACAGTCCGCCGGTGTCCCGGCACCGCCGCAGACAACCGATGCTGGTCCGCGTTTATTGCTGATGGCAAGTGGGCTGAACACATTACGCCCGTCGTTGCTACGCGATGAACATCGCCTGTCGACCAGCGCACTGCACCCGGCCTCGGCGGATCAAGGCCGCGGCGCGCGTATCGCGAAATACGCAGTAGTCGGATTGCTTGGTGGCGCAGCAGTTGGTTTCGGGGCCGCGTATCTGTACACTCATCAATCCCGGGTCACCGATCACTCCGAAGACGGGCTCGTCTACATTGTTTTCGTGCCAGCTGGCGCACTGGCAGGCGCGGTGATCGGGGGAATCGCTGCCGTCATACAGTCGAACTGAGGCTCACGCCGGCGACAGCGCCCCCTCGATGGTGAGACGGTGCAGCTCGACGAGACCAGCCTGAGTCAGCGACGCCCCGTTGTAACCACCCGCCAGCACGAAGGCGATCGGAACCCCGCAACGTCTCCCCCACTGGAAGACAATCCGCTCCCTCTCTCGTAGAATCGCCGCGTCGATACCGGGAAGCCCGCCGATCCCGCATCGCTCGTCGGGATCCATGCCCGCATTGTAGATGCATACATCGGGCTTCGAGATCTTCTCCGACTGCCCGAGCCGGAGCTCGATCATGGGCAGATAGTCACCGGCAGTCCTCACGATGTCGAGCGTGCTCGTGCCGCCCGGCATGTATCCATCCACTCCGTTCACCGACACATCCACCTGCCTGATTCGCGGATCGCTGTCGAGAATCCAGTGTGTTCCACCGCCGCAATGCGCGTCGAGATCGAGGATCATCACCGATTGTGCTCCTTCAGCCAGTGCTGTCTTCGCGGCGATCACGAGACCGTTGAACGTGCACAGTGCCGCGCCCCTTCCACGCTGAGCGTGATGCAGTCCGCTCGAGAGTGACCCCGCGACACCGTCGGCCCGGGCTGCGCGTACCGCGGCGACTGCGCCGCCGTTCGACGCAGTGACCATCGTCCAGATCCCCGGATCCCATGTGAACCCTTGACTCGCGGCGAGCTCACGCGGCTCTCCCGTCTGGACAGCCTTCACATACGCGGGATCGTGTACCGCGGCGATCTCGTCGAACGTGAGAGGCATCGGAGCGACGATCTCCACCCCGTCCATCGGATTCGCCGCCAGCGAGTCGGCAATCCAGCCCGGCTTGCGAGTCGTGTCGAAGGATTCCGCGGCAGCGACATAATCGGGCGAAAAAAATACTTTCATTTCATCGGAGCGCGTTCGGCACCGCTCTCTTGACCTCTCCCGAGGACGGCTACCGAGCGACGCGCTGTTTCGGTTGCCGCTTGAAATATCGCTCCACAGCGAGCTTTCCGATCGAGACACCCATCGCCTTCCCGACATCGGTCGAGAAGCGGTAGTGAACGCCCGCAAGTATCCGCGCCTCCGACACTTCGTCGATGTAATCCTGCGCGGACGAATACCTGCGCAGCATGGTGCTGTCCTGGTCGAGCACGATTGTCGGCATCCTGTCGCCGAACTCCTTCGCGATGACGGTACCCACCGCGGCAGCGGACAGGCAATGACCGCAGGGGTACTCGGGGTGCGATGGCGTAGTCACCATCGCCTCCCACGCCGAGTCGGCCGCGGTTGAATCATTGCCGTCCATGATTCCGCCGCGAATCGCCGTCACGGGCCGCCAGAAGTTGTACGCATACTTCCCGTCCATCATCGCGACATACGAATCCTCCCAGGCCATCTCGGCGAGCGCTAGAAAGCGGGCATCATCCACCAGGTTTCGGCCGGGAAGCGCTACGAGCTGCCGGAGCACGATGCGCACATCGCGTCCCGCCCAGAATTTTCCGGTATCGCGCTGCTCATCCGTCCGCGAATCACTCTTCTTTCCGCCGAGCTTCGTGATCTCCCTGTAGTCGCGCGTCCAGACAGGGCTTGACAACGCAGGGGGAGGCGGCGGACGCAGCTCGTCGGGCCTCGTCATTATCCAGGGCGTTTCTTTCGCGAGACGCATTCCGGTCTGGCGAAGCGTCGGCACGTAGACGCCAGGCTTCGCGGTGACGAAAAATGGATCCTTTCCCTCGCCGTGCGCATTTTCTCTCGCAGCAAGAATCGCGATCGCTGCCTGCTTCCCCACCGCTGCGCCATTCTCCCGCGAGACGCTGTCCTTCACCAAAGCCAGCGACGACTTCAGTGCGCCGTCGAATCCGGATTTCATGTCGGGACATATCTTGGCCAGCACGTCGTGCGCTGCTGTTGCCGCGGCGGCATCCACCGAGCTGCCAGGCGCAGCCTTTATCATCGCCTTGTACGGGGTGTACTTGCCGACGATCGAGTTGATGGCCTCGAACATGGCGACATGAACCATGGACACGTCGTCGCTCCTGTCGGAATCGCTGCACTTTTCGACCTGCTCCCGCCACTTGAGGAGCACATTGTTGACGACGTCGGCCGAGGCGATCGCGGGGACTATCGAGCCCAGCAGAAGCATCAGCGACAGGAAAGTGCGCAGCAGGCGGTGCATGATGGGGCTATCTCCTGATGGGGGAACCAGTGCGAGCGTCGGTGCGAATATTGGGCAGTCGGTCCCTATGCGCAACACTCGCTGGCTGTCACCTCACCAGATTCGAATCTGCAACGGCGCATTGCCTGGGGAGCTGATGTTCCCCGCGCCAATCGCGCCGTTCGTGTCCAAGCCAAAGCACCATGCACCTCCCCGGTTGTCGATCGCGCAGCCATGAAAAGATCCGCCCGTCATGCTCACGAACGGATGTTCGGTCTCACCCGGAACCGGATACGGTGCATTCAGACCGTTCGCGCCGCTGACGACCATCGAGGTTGCGCCCAGGCACCTGGCGCCCGCTGTCGTGATTCCGCACGTGAACGAGCCGGCGGGTGCAATACTCTTGAAATTCAACCCGCCCGGAAGTAGCGCAGGCGGGGTAACAGGCGAACCGCGAGCATTATCTATCTGCCCGCTGTTGTTGAGCCCCCAGCAATACACAGCGCCCTGTTGCGTCACGCCGCACGTGTGATGATCGCCCGATCCGATTGACACGAACCTCTGAGCGGTTGAAACGCTGACCGGTTGCACGAAGAGTCCAAGCTGACTGCCTCCCCAGCAGGAAACCGTTCCTTCCTCAGTGAGACCGCAGACCAGGGTTCGTTCAGTCGAGAGCTGGCGGAACTGTGGCGCGCCGGCGACGACTGCCGGAACGGCCACCGCGACTGACTGTCCGGGCATTCCACCCCAGCAATACGTCACTCCCTCGGCCGTAAGCCCGCACGTGTGCCCGTCGCCTGCCACGAGACTGGTGAACTTCACGTTCGTCGACACGCGGGTTGGAGTGAGGCTGGTGACATTCGTTCCATCGCCCAGCTGCTGCAGCTGGTTCTTGCCCCAGCAGTATGCTTCTCCTGCAACAGAGATGGCGCAGGTATGAGAAGTGCCGGCTTCGATTGACTTGAAGAGGACCCCGCCCGTTTGAACAAACTGCGGTATCGCCGAGATGGCGAGGGAATTGTTGCCGAGCTGGCCGGATTGCCCGTCGCCCCAGCAGACCAGCGAGCCTTCGACAACCCCGCCACCCCCGACGATTCCGCAGGTGTGATGAAGTCCGGCCGACAATGCGGAGAATTTCGTCGCGGGTGCGTCGCTTGATATGCGCATGCTCAACGATACGGTCTGGCCCTCGATGGTCGCCCTGAGGATCGGAGTGCCGTCCTTCATGGCGATCACCATGCCCTGATTCGATATCGTTGCCAGCTGCGTGTCGGTCGATGCCCACCCAACAATTCCGACCCGCAGAATGTTACCTGACAGATCACGTGCGATGAGGCTCAATTGCGCAGTCTGGCCGACGAGCAGAGATGATGGCCCATCTAGCACGAGCGAGGCGACGGATGTGGCGATCACCGTAACCCGAATGCTGTCGCTGATGCCGGCAGCCGATGCCCGTATGAATGCGGTTCCTGCCGCCACACCCTCGGCAGTCGTGGAGTACTTCGGCTCACTGTCGGCGATCCTGACTATGCCCGGATTGGTGGACGTCCACGTCAGTGCCGGATGGCAGAGATCCTGAGTGCCGGAGCTCGACCTGGCGCTTCCGCTGATCGGCACTACCTGCCCGCGTCGAAGGGTGAGCGATGTGGAATCGATCTTCACCATCCCCACCGGAGGCGTATTCTGGCACAGTCCGCCGAGGATGCCACCGATGACATCCTCAACGGCATCGTCTACGCAGCCGGAACCGGCCAATCCTGCGGCTGCCATGCCCACCATCATCAGTACGCGAAAGGAGCTGGGTCGGAACGGGATCGAGAGCGGCATGTTCGCACCGGTTGGGGCATTCGGCAGTTTCGCAGGCTTCAAGGTCGCCGCGGTGGCGGCCATTTTCGATACGTAGACTTACGTAGGCACGCAGTTTACTGGCTTATCTGCAGGTTGACCGATCTCGATCGCACACCATTCGATGCGGTGACGTCGAGCGCAGGGCTCGACGTCCTGATGATCGCATCGCCCGAGCGCGCGAATGCGAGGATCTGTTGAGTTACCCGGTCACGCACGACGAGCAGCGGACTATCGCGCGCATCCCAGCGCAGCCTGACTCCGGTCTGGACAGACGTCGATGTCACCAGAGGAAGCGCTTCGCCTTGAATCCTTGCTGTCTCGATTGCCGGTGCGAAGCCCCCGCCCGCCAATTCAATCAAGGCAACACGCGACACGGGGAAACGCTCGACGGGAATGGCGAACGCAAAATGGCTCTCGTCCACGGACGCGTCTGCAATTGCAATTGGGTCGAATGAAAGTGAAAGCACCTGGTTGCCATCGGCGTCCAGGGCTCTGACACTGAACCGGCCACCTTTCCGGGGTATTCCCGGTACGGTCGTCGTCACGAATGACGGCTCGAGCAGCAGGCCCTTTGCGGTCACTCGTCCCCACACGATCATGCATTCCTGCCGCCGCATATCACCGACGGGGATGTCGCCATTGGTCGTCAGGTATTCGAGGACGCCCTGGTACGTGTAGTCACTGGTCCACCGCCTCGGGACACTCGGATTGTATGCCAGGGGCAGCCAGCAGTAACTCATGACGTCGGGCAGGTCCGGGGTGAGGATCCTGTTGGTCCAGGTGTCGAAACCGAAAACCCCGATGTTTCCACCCGGATAGGGAAACCGGGAATCGAGGAAGGTCGGCCCGCCGCACGGCGAATGCCGTCGCCCCCAGTTATGCCCGAGCTCGTGCGCGAGC
>JBDSPG010000013.1:0-8767 GCA_039912685.1 Longimicrobiales bacterium
CGCGGACGCGGATATTGCGCAGGGCGAGCATGCCCTCGTGATCACCCTGGATGGCGATGTGGCCGCGTGTCAGGCGACCGTACTTCGGCCATTCGTTGAACTTGCTGGCTTTCACCTTCGCCTCCCAGTCCGGGCTCCACAGCTCGTACTGTACAACCTTCACGCCGTTCAGCCAGTGCTCGACATGCGGTCCCTTCGCGAGGATACGCGTTGTATTCCATTCACCAGCTGGCTTCATGATGCCGGCTGGCGCAGCATAAAGACCATACGCCGCGGCGGCAGACGTCAGACGGTCATGCGCGTCCGCCGCCTTCCCGTCATCGAGCAGCTGGTACTCCGGTGCGGTCCAGTAGATGTGGTCGAACTCCTCATTGCCGCGATAGAAAATCCCGGCATTGCCGCCGGCGCCGATCTTCCAGTCCAGCTCCAGCTCGAAATCGCCAAACTCTTCCTTCGTTACGATGTCACCAACGCCCTTGTCTTTCATCAGCGTTCCGTCCATTGCCATCCATCCACCCGGCACGGACTGCTGCTTGTAGCCCCGCCACTGCGACATCGATGTGCCGTCGAATAGCGAGCGCCAACCTGTCCCCTGATCGACCGACTGTGACAGCCTCGAACCCGGAGGTCCGGACCCGACTTCCACCTTGCGCACGCAGCCCGTGAACAGCACGCCCGCCGCGAGTGCGACGACCAGAATCCGTGATTTCATGCATTCCTCCATTGTCAGATCGCCCACCCGGTGCGGTATTCGCGCGTCAGATACTGATTCGCGTCGGGCACATTTGTAATCATCATCTTGTCGCCGTCGTATAAAATCTTCTTGCCCTGCCCTGCCCTGAGCGCAACAACGCCGAGCAGCATGGTTTCGGTGAGCTTCGCGGCATACTCGAGCGGCGAGCTCGCCGTCGCTTCACCCTTGATGGCCTTCGACCAGTTGAGCTCGTGGCTGCCGACGATGCGCTTCATGGTCTGCGGTACCGCCTTCGCCGGCTCACGCAGCGATTCCGGATACAGCGTTGGATTGCCGCCATACGTGTCGTGCATGAGGATCCCCTTCTCGCCGTAATAGATCACGCCACCCTCGCTCTTGAGCGTGACGTCATCGGGCAACAGGTCCGGCCGGGGCGGATACAGACCGCCATCGAACCACATCAGCTTCACCGCTGGCATGCTGCCACGTGCCGGGAACTGGTAGTGCACGGTTGAAGCCAACGGGTAGGAGACGGGACGACTGCGGTTGCGGCGCGCGGGCGATCCCGCGGGCGCGGTCGGGTCCGCCATGATTGTCATGGTACCGAACGGTGTGGACGTCGCTTCGATACTGGTCGGGTACCCGAGATCGAGTGCCCAGAACGGGTGATCGATGAGATGTGCGCCCATGTCGCCCAGCGCACCCATGCCGAAATCGATCCAGCCGCGCCAGTTGAAGGGGTGATAGATGGGATGATACGGGATGTCCTCCGCAACGGGTCCGAGATACAGGTCCCAGCGCAGACCGTCCGGCGCGCGCACAGACCCCATCGCCCGCGCGAGCGTGCCGTTCACGATGTTCTGGCCCCACTCGGAGTAGAAACCGTTGCGCGTACCCGGCGCCGGAAGCGCGACCGTCTCGCCTGGACGCGGCGCAAACTGCGGCCAGTATCCTGCGGGGCGATTCGTCCAGGCGTGCACTTCGCGGACGGGTCCAATGATGCCGGCAGCGATCCACTCGTTCACGAGGCGCGCGCCGTCGCTCGAGTGGCCCTGGTTGCCCATCTGCGTGATCAGCTTCGGATTGTTGCGCGCAGTGTGTCCGAGCAGCCGCGCTTCGTGCACGGACCACGTGAGCGGCTTCTGCACGTACACGTGCTTGCCGAGATCCATCGCCGCCTTCGCCGCGACCGCGTGCAGATGGTCCGGCGTCGCGATCATCACTGCATCGATGTCCTTCTGCTTCGCGAGCATTTCGCGGAAGTCCGCATACTTCGCAGCCTTGTCGAACTGTGCGTTCAGCGCGACCCCATCCGGCTTCACCTTCCCAGCACTGTCGGGCTTGATCTTGTCGCGCGCGTTCCGCTCTGCATAGGACATGTCGACGTCGCATAAAGCAACGATATTGTCGCTGAGGGCCAGTGCCTGAGCATTGACGGAGCCCTGCCCGCCGAAGCCGATAATCGCCACACCCAGCTTCTCGCTGGGAGCGATGTAGCCCGGGCCGCCGAGCACATGACGCTCCACGATCGTGGGGAAGCCAGGAACGATAGCTGCTCCGAGCGCGGCCTTGGTCGTGCCGGCGACAAAATCGCGGCGGGTGAAATCCTTTGGCGTCATGGCGGCGATACCCTCCAGTAGGCGCGTTGCGTGAGGCGTGGTGAACCTGCCCTCTCGGCGAGTGCGTCGCAAGCGGCCGCAGACACCGGGCTCAGTCTCAAAGCCAGCCGATGCTCACCCAATACGGAGTACATGCGACGTCGGGCATGAAGGCACTGGATTTGAAGTAGTCGGCAGGGCAAACGAGCCCATTGAACCCTGGCGCCGGGGTGACTACATTCGTTTCTCACCGGCGCCCCTCCTCCCGTGCGCCGGCGTCTGCTTCTATCCGGGGTCCGCTCATGATCAGGAATCTCCGCTTCGCGTTGGCGTGTCTCGCCGTCATGGTTGCTGGTTGCACGGAAGGTGGAGTGCAGCCAACGAGTGATCGCGTTGCGTTCGCGTTGCGTCCGTATTTCGCGTCAGCGCGCTCGTCCAGCAGTCAGCTACCGATCAACCGCATCCGACTGACGGCGACTGATGCCGGCACCGGCGCGGTGCTTGAGCGGCTGGTCCTGACGGTGGATCCTGCCGAGAGCGAATGGGACATAAGATTTTCGTTTGATCCCGGGACGAGCACTCGCGTCACGATTCTCATCGAGCTGATCAATGAAGGCCCGAACGGCGAAACGGTGGAATGGACAGGGCGCACGGCCGCGATTGACGTAACCGACGGCATGGTGCAGGAAGTCCCGGTCGTGGTCTACCCGGGTCCGCCGGCGAACCTGCTCGTGACAGGGATCGACATTACGAACGGACCCGTGCAGATGCTGGAGGATGAAAGCCTTCTCCTGCTCGCGAATGTGAGTGCGCCGCCAGGTACCAACTTCCGGCTGTCGTGGCAGAGTGCAACACCGACGGTCGCGACGGTGGACGTGAACGGACAGGTACGCGCGGTCGCAGCGGGCAGTGCAATGATCGTGGTGACTGCGGGCGCGGTTGATGACACGATTCGCTTTGTCGTGCTGCCTCGTGCGCGTGACATCACGGTGAATCCGGCGCGCATCGATGCGGACCGGATCGGAGCAGTGACCCAGCTGGTTGCGACTATTCGTGATGCGCGCGGCGCAGCGATTGTAGGCGCGGGGGTCAACTTCACGGTTGCGAATCCGCTGGTCCTCGCGCATCGCGGCGCGGGAATCTTTGAAGCGGTTGGCACCGGAGTGACGACAGTCACGGCATTTGCAAGCGCGGATCCGTCCGTGAGCGTCACGATCCCCGTAACGGTGCAGCCGCGGCCGGCGCGCGTGCTCGTCACTCCGGCCTCGTCGGTGCTCGATGCGCGTGGCGCATCGGTCCAGCTCACCGCTGTTGTACAGGACGCGTCGGGGTCCGACATCCCAAGCGCACCCGTCAGCTGGACGACAACGGACGCATCGGTTGCGACGGTGGATGCGTCCGGTCGCGTAACGGGCGTGAATGACGGTCTCGTTACGATCACCGCTACGGCAACCGGTGTAGCGGGCGCAGTGGGCACTGCTCAGGTACGCGTGCAGCGTGTCGCACGCAGTCTCATCGTTCTTTCGGGCAATACACAGACAGGTCCCGCGGGCAGCATTCTGCCTGCGCCCGTATCCGTTCGTGTCGCCGATGCAAACGGCAATGGCATGGCGGGCATCGCGGTGGCCTTCTCCGTCGTGCAGGGCGGCGGCTCCCTCGCCACGCTGTCTGCTACCAGTGATGCAAACGGAATTGCGAGCGCTGGCTCATGGCGCCTCGGCAGTGCCGCAGGCACGAACGTGGTCACGGCAACTGCTGCTGGAGTGCCGGCGGTTACGCTCACAGCCACGGCCACTGCAGGCGCGGCCACCCGTGCGGTCATTCTCAATGGCGACAACCAGTCGGGTCCCGCAGGCACCGCGCTGCCGGTTCAGCCGTCGATCCGCCTGACGGATGCGCTCAACAATCCCGTCGTCGGCGTGCAGGTCGTGTTTGCGGTGACTGCGGGCGGCGGTTCCGTTGCAGCGCCTCAGGCTGTCTCGAATTCCGACGGCGTTGCGACGGCGGGTGTGTGGACGCTGGGCACGGCGCGCGGCACGAACACGTTGTCGGCAACCGTCAGCGGTCTCGCGCCGCTTTCATTCACGGCAACTGCAACATCCGGCGGGGCTTCGGCCATGGTGATCGTGCAGGGCAACGGCCAGACGGCGCCGGTGGGCTCCGCCGTTGCAATCCCACCGGCTGTGCGCATCACAGATGCGTTCGGCAACCCGGTGGCGAACAGCTCTGTGATTTTCACAATCCAGAATGGCGGCGGGGCCGTCACGCCTACTGTGGTAAATACCGATGCGGATGGCATCGCACGCGTCGCGTCCTGGACGCTTGGTGCTACGCCCGGAATCAATACGTTGCGCGCGACGCACGCGACCGCCGGCGCGTTGGACTTCACTGCGACGGCGGTGACCGGTGCACCTGAGCGCCTCACGATCGTGGGTGGCGATGCACAGACGGCTACGGTCGGAACGAACGTGGCCGTCCGTCCAGCCGTGCGATTGACTGATGCCCGCGGCAACCCGATCGCCGAACAAATCGTCACCTTCAGCGTGGCAAGCGGAAACGGCAGCATTGTGGGCTCCACTGTACTCACCGACGCGGACGGTGTCGCACGCATCACGAGTTGGACGCTCGGCAATGCACCCGGGCAAAACACGTTGAGCGCGACGGCGCCGGGTCTTGTGGCCGTAACGTTCACAGCGACTGCAACCGTGGGTGCTCCCGCATCGGTCACCATCTTCGCGGGAGACAATCAGACCGCAACCGTCAGTACGGCCGTTGCGGTCGCGCCGGCCGTGCGCATAACGGATTCGCTCGGCAATCCGATTGCGGGTGTGTCAATGGCGTTCGCGGTTGCGAGCGGCGGCGGTACGGTCACAGGGACCCCGGCCACGACCGATGTAAACGGAGTTGCGGCGGCCGCGAGCTGGACGCTGAGCGCCACGCCGGGGGCACACACGATCAGCGCCACGGTGACGGGTCTTACACCTGTGACGTTCCGTGCAACCGCCGTCGCGGCGGCCGCGTCCTCGCTGACCATCCTCGACGGCGATGCGCAGAGCGCTTCGGCGGGAAGCGCCGTCGCCATTGCACCGGCGGTGAAAGTCACAGACAGCTTCGGGAACGGAATTGCAGGTGTGAGCGTTACGTTCGCGGTCGCGAGCGGCGGCGGAAGCGTAGCAGGATCACCTGTCACGACGGATGCAAACGGTGTGGCACGTGTCACGAGCTGGACGCTGGGATCGAGCGCGGGGGCAAATACGCTTACGGCGTCCGCGACAGGTCTGCAGGCAGTCACATTCACCGCGACCGGGACGGTGACGGGCACGGCGTCCACAATGTCGGTGTTAGACGGTGACGGGCAGTCCGCGGTCGCCGGCACCACGGTGACGACCGCGCCTGCAGTTCTCGTGAAAGACGGCTCCGGCAACCCGCTCGCGGGTGTCAGTGTGTCTTTCACGCCGAGCGGGAATGGAATCGTGGCAGGGTCACCGGTCGTCTCGAACGCATCGGGAATCGCGCGCGTGACGAGCTGGACACTCGGTACCACCGCGGGTGCAAATACGCTCACTGCGTCGGCCGCAGGAATGACGGATGTAACGTTTAACGCGACCGGTACGCCGGGTGCGGCGGCAACGCTGTCGATTGCGGAAGGGAACGCGCAGTCCGCGACGGTTGGAACCGCGGTCGCCACGCCGCCCGCAGTTCGGATTACGGACGCGAACGGGAACGCGGTGGCAGGCGTCAGTGTTTCGTTCACGGTCGCCGGCGGCGGTGGCACTGTTGTCGGTTCCCCCGCAACGACGGGTGCCACCGGCATTGCGCGCGTCACCAGCTGGACGCTCGGCAGCGCACCCGGTGCGAATTCTCTGAGCGCTGCATCGTCGGGGCTGACAACGGTCCAGTTCACTGCGACCGCGGTTGGCGGTACGCCGACGTCACTCGCCAAGTACGAGGGCGATCTGCAATCCGCGGCAACCGGTACGGCAGTGACAACAGCGCCGGCTGTGCGCATTACCGACGGACTCGGCAATCCGGTTTCCGGCATCAGCGTAACCTTCACGGTGACGGGCGGCGGCGGCACCATTACGGGATCGCCTGCAGTAACGGACGCGAGCGGCATTGCACGCGTTACGAGCTGGACACTCGGCAGTGCGGGCACGAACACAGTGAGCGCCGCCGCGGCGGGACTCGCCGCCGTAACATTCAGCGCGACCGCGACGGGTGGTGCGGCCGCAATATCGCTGGCGCTGCCGTCCGGTCACGTCGGTGTGTCCTTCACCGCGCCGCTCAACGTCACACTGACGCAGCCGGCGCCGACCGGTGGTCTTACGGTGACGGTCACCAGTAGTGACCCCACGAAACTCACGGTGCAGCAGTCTGGTACGCTGGTCATAGCGGCGGGGAGCAGCAGCGGCAGTATCGTGCTTCGCGGTGAGGCGGCGGGCACGGTGACGGTACAGGCGAGTGCAACCGGATATACAAGCGCGTCGATCAGTGTGCCCGTGTCGCTGCGGCTGATCAGTTTGCCGGTCACACTCAATGTACCGTTCGGGGGAACTGCGTCGGTGCCGGTAACACTGGCTGAGCCGGCACCCACGGGCGGCACGACAGTGACGCTCACGAGCAGCGATCCGGCTGCGGTCGAAGTTCTCACACCGACAGTGCTGGTGCCTGCGGGTGCGATATCTGTAAACGGCAGCGTGCGCGGCGTGTATCCGGGCACGGCAACGCTCACTGCAACCGCGACCAACTACATCAACGCGACATCATCGGCGCGCACTGCTGCCAACCTCGACATCACGGTGTCGCAGGTGAACATCAATGAGAGCTTCGGCGCCACCATCACCATCCGGTTCCAGAGTCTGGGCTCTGCAGTCGCTGCGCCTGCGGGCGGCATCACCGTGTCCCTCGTGTCGGTCGACGCGGCATGTGCAACGGCGCCGGCGACCGTAACCATTGCAGCAGGCCTCACTGAGACCACGGCCCCGATTACGTACGGCGGCACTGCCACGACCCCATGCTTCACCCGCGTCCGCGCGACGTCGCCGAACGTGACTCCGGACAGCGTCTACGCGAATGTGCAAACGCGGCCCGTTGTCCAGATCAGCGCGCAGACGGTGGGTTCGGGCCTGCAGGTAGGACGCAGCTCCACGTACCTGGGCGCGAGCAACCATGGCGGCACCGTGGTTCACCTCGTGAGCTCTGACCCGACGAAGGTGCTGCTCTCGGCCACCTCCAACGCTGTGGGATCGGCAACGCTCGATATCCCGGTTGCAGCCAACAACAACGACGTCTTCTACTACGTGCAGGCCCTCGAGAACGTCACCGGCGCGGTTCCGATTACAGCTTCTGCGCCGGGCTTCACGAGTGGAACGGCGAGCGTAACGGTCGTGCCGTCGCTGGTTGAACTGGCGTTTGTGCCCGCCACTTTGGCTACGCTGAGCGGTGTCCGCAACATCCAGGCGCAGGTTGGAATACCCTGCGGCGGCACCACGATCTGCTCGGTCCTGCCGGTCCGGGCGGGCGCTACGGCACCGGTTGTCACGTTCTCGCTTCCGGCAGGCACGACAGCCGCCACACTGTCGACCTCTACCTCCAGCGGAACAACCGCCACGGCGCAGATCGCGCCGGGATCAGGATTTACTCCGTTGGGCGTTGCGCAGGGCGGCGTCGGTTTCACGCCGCAGGAGGCCGGTACGGTCACCATTTCAGTGTCGAGCCCGGGCTTTGTGACCACCACCAACTCGGCGAAGACGGTAACAATCACCAGCGCGTCGATCAGCGCGTCGAACACGACCGTCGGCAGCGGGCTGATGACGTTCCGCAACAGCGCAAACCTCGGTGCGTCCCAGCATGGCGGTGTGATTGTTCGCGTGACGAGTTCGGATCCCTCGAAGGTTCTCGTATCCGTCGATCAGAACACGGCGGGCACGGCATTCGTTGATGTCAACGTTCCGAATTTCAATACGAGCGTGAACTACTACGTACACGGCGTCGAAGGCGTGACTGGTACGGTGCCGATCACAGTCGCAGCGCCCGGCTTCACGACCGCGACACCCGACGTGGTCGTGGTCCAGACGGGCGTGCAGTTGACGAATCTGAATACAACCGTGACATCGCTGGCTGCCAACCAATCCTTCTATGCGTCAGTTGGCATTCCTAGCAGCGATGCCAGCTACCTCAGCCAGGTGCAGAACGTACGCGCCGGTGCGTCGCCCCTCGTAGTGAACTTCGCGTCGAGCACCACAACGGTGGCGCAGCTCGTCCCCTCAACAACCGGCGGTGCTACCGCTTCGGCGATGATCACGGCCGGAACGTATTACACGCCCCCGTCAGGCGTGAACGGAGTAGCGCTGGATCCGGTCGGGCCGGGAACTACTACCGTCTCAGCGTCCAGTCCCGGTCTGATCACCACCGCCAATGCGAGTCAGGTCGTGACTGTCACGGCCCCGGCAATCACGGGCAACTTCTACGATGT
>JBDSPG010000031.1:0-4071 GCA_039912685.1 Longimicrobiales bacterium
CTTGTCTATTACGCGCGCGACCTCGTGCATCAAGTCACATGGATTGGCGTTGCGCTCGCGGCATGGGGTCTGGCGCACACCGTGCGGCAGCGCGACACGCGCGTATTCGGGGTGACGACATTCGCGGCATACGCTGCCTTCCTGCTCGTCTTCCACTCACTTGCGAACCTGCCGCTCGATGAACCACTGATCCACGGTGTGGTTGCGCGCTTCTGGCAGGCGCCGAACCTGGTTGTGTGTCTCTGGGCCGGCCTCGGTGTTGCCGCGCTGACCGTAATTCCGGTTCGCGCACAGATCGCCGTCGCGCTTACCATTGCCGGCGTGCCGGCGCTGCTGCATGCGCGCAGTGCACGACATCATGATGAATATATCGTGCACGACTACGGCGCTTCCATGTTGCGAGCGGCGTCGGCGAACGCGCTGATGCTGACGCGAGGCGATCTGATCACCAACACGACTCGGTACTTCAATTCCATTGAGAAAGTGCGCCCCGATGTACGCGTACTCGACATCGAGCTGTTGACGTTCCCATGGATGACGCGCCAGGTCGAGCGCGGAATGCCCGACGTGGTACTGCCCGGATCCTACTATGGTGTCACCGGTCAGGGTGCGTACCTGATGGCGGACCTGATCGCGGCGAACATCAAACGCCGCCCCGTGTTCATGTGCGGTGTGTGGAAACCGGGGGATGGGAGTGCAGCTGCCACATACCGGCGGCTGCCGATCGGGTTGTGCGACCGGCTCGTGCCTGCCGCAGACGCCATCGATGTCGATGCGTGGGCGAGCGAAAACGCCTCGACAATGCCCGCGTTCCGCAACGACATGCGCATCACACCGGGTGACAATACCTGGGAGCGCGTTGCCTGGAACGACTACTGGGAAGCGAGACACCGCCGGGCATACACGTTCCTGATGCTTGCGCTCGAGCGGCACGATGACCCCGTACTGCTGCAGCGCGCAGCAGAATCATTCGACGACATCATTCCGCAGCACCCCGCGCCGCCTGCGTCGTGGTACAAGAACCTCGGCATCGCACGTACACGTCTGGCGGCCACGGATGGCGCATCTGTAGCGCCGGCGATCGCAGCGTTCACGTACTACCTGCAGCATGGTCCGTCTGACGATGGCGACCGTCCCGCAATCATGCAGACCGTGCGCGACCTACAGCAGGCCCTGGTTCAATAGCGAGAAGAAGTCCATTGATACCGCAACCGCGCAGTGCAGCAGCACGCCGAGCCAGATGGTGCCGGACCGGTAGCTGAGCCATCCGAGAAACAGGCCTGCACCAATTGCCGCAATTGCCTCCGGCATCGGTTTCGAGAAGTGGATCATGGTATACGGAATCACCATGACGAGAATCGAATACAGTCCGAGCACAGGTTTCAAGCTGTGCAGCAGGAATCCCCGGAAGAAAAACTCGAGCGCGAAGAATTGGGCGATGTAGACAAGCTCCCACGCGAGAAGCGCGCTCCCAAGGTGGGGAGCGACGCCGTTGACGCGGAGAAAGGGATAGTGGGCAGTGAACGCGGGTGTGCGTGACATCAGGTAGGTGAGCGGCAGCACGATCGCGACGCATTGCAGCGCGAGCTTCAGGAAACCCTTCTCAACGCGGAACGCAACGCCGATCTCGTGCAGCGGTCGGTTCTGTATAAACCGAACGCACAGTGCCGGCACGACGAAATAGAACGTGACGAGCACCACGCCCCACCAGATCATGGCATACAGGTTCGTATCCGTGCGTTGCGCCGCGTGCTGCAGTACGGAGCCAAGGCGCGTTCCATCCAGCAGCCGACCGGCGTACGCCGGATGCTTGAAGTATGCGATACATGCGAGCGCGGGCGGCGCATAGAGAAGCGCGAACAGCGCGCGCCGGTCGAGCGCGCCGAAGTCATTGCGAAACTGTGTTACGAGCTCGCGCACTTAATTGCGGCGACCGTTGTATGTGACCTTCCAGATGCGGCCGGTCGCGTCATCCGCGATGTACAGCGCGCCGTCACGTCCGACCGCCAGGCCGCCGGGGCGCCGGTTCGGACCCGCACCGCCGCTGTTCGGGCTGAACCTGTCGGCGAACGTTTCGTATGCGCCCGATGGTTTCCCATCCCGCATCGGTTGGAATACCACTTTGTAGCCGGCCTGTGGCTCGGGCGCTCGATTCCACGACCCGTGGAAGGCGATGAACACGCCGCCGCGGTACTTTGCGGGAAACGACGTACCTGTGTAGAAAACGAGATCGTTGGGCGCCCAGTGACCCGGATACGCCGCAACCGGCGCCGTCTTCGATGCGCACCGGTCCGTTTTCTTTCCATCACCGCCATATTCCGGCGCGTCCACAAGTTTGTTCTCGAACGTGGAGTAATAGCAGTACGGCCAGCCGTAGTCATCCGACCGCTTCATGTGCATGAGCTCTTCGCCGGGATTTTCCGCACCGTATTTTGAATCGAAGTACTCGGGGAATGATTGCAGCCCGTCACGGCCGTGCTGCATCGCCCACACGTCGTTATCCGGACCGATCGTCATACCAATTGCGTTCCGAACGCCCGAAACGAAACGCACGCCATCGCTCTGCTTCTGTCCGGGTTTCCGTGCATCGAACCGCCAGATGCCAGCGCGCGTAGCGAGCTCAATGCAGGGATCGGTTCCATGTTTCGCATCGCCACGAATCGCACACGAATTTGTGGCCGATCCGATGTTCACGTACAGAGATCCGTCAGGTCCGATCGTGAACGTCTTGGAGGAGTGACCGCCGGGGGGAAGTCCGGACACGATGGTATCGCCCGGACCAGTGGGCGCCGCCACTCCTGCCTTGATCGGATAACGCACGACCGACATGCCCCTGTCCACGTATATGTGATTGTCGAACAGAATCACCTCGTACATCGCAACGCCCCTGACCACATCGAGCTGCGTGTCGGCTTTGCCATCACGATTCGCATCGCGAAGGATGATCACGCCGCCCGGCACCGCGGCCGCCCCTGTGCGACCGCCGCGACCGAGCAGGCTCACATAGACATCACCATTGGCATGGACGCGCAGGTGGCGCGGCCCGGGAAGGCTGTCAGCGAAAACCGTCGCGCAGAAACCGGCCGGCAAACTGATTCCGCCGTTGTCGGGCGCGCATTGACCTCGCTGCGCATGCAATGGCGCGACAATCACCATCAGGGACGCAGCGACGAGCCCCAAATTGCGAACGCATTTCTGCACCGGACCTCCGAAAGTCAAACAGTTCAACGCAAAGCGATCATGTAAAGGGTGTGCGTATCTCATGCCAGTCCCGCAGGGCGAGGGTGCCTGCGCGCGTGAAGCCGCAGCATGGCAACGATCCCGAGCGCAGGGCCGACCGCCAATAACGAGAACGCGGCGGACCAGCCGACCGTTCGCGCAACCGCCGCAGTCACCGGAATTGAAATCGCAGTCAGCAGAAAACCAATCGATGTCTGCAGCGTCAGAGCAGTGCCGACAGCGTGCGGCGGAGATGTTTCCGTGACGAGCGCACTGAACTGTGCAGAGTCCGCGACAATCGAGAACCCCCACACCAATGCCACAATTCCCATCAGCCATAGGGAGGATCCGAGAAGGTGACCCATGATCAGCGCGCACGTTCCACTCAGCCCCATCGCATAAATGGTCACACGCTCGCGACCGACAACATCCGCCCACCGTCCAGCGGTCACGCAACCGATGGCGCCCACGGCAATCACAGCAAATGCCGCAAAACCGGATGATGAAGCAGCCCTCGCGCCCTCACCGTGTCGCGTGAAGAAGTCAAAAAAATACAGAGCAATGAGACTCCACATGGCATACAACTCCCACATGTGACCGAGGTATCCCGCGATGGCGAGCCGCGTTTCCCGATGCGCGAGGACCACCGGAACCAGGCCCCACGAAAACGGCCGGCGCGGAAACGGGAACGGACCATCGCGATACGCGATCGCAACCAACGCAGCACCCACAACAGCGGCGGCGGATGCACTCAGAATGACGAGACGATAGTCGAACGATGGCAATGCGTTCAGCAGATAGGGCAGCGCCTTACCGAGTGTGAGCGCACCGACGATCGTTCCGATCGCGAGC
>JBDSPG010000056.1:0-3626 GCA_039912685.1 Longimicrobiales bacterium
ACCAACAGGCGAGAATTCCATGCGCAATTCCGGCAAAGCCCCAACAATGGTGGTTTGGATTATCTGTCTTGTGCTCTATTTGGTAGCGCTTGCCGCCCATTTTGGCATCGTCACACTTGATTCGCAACTTGCCGTCTGGTCATGGATCATCGGTCTCGGTCTTCTCCTAGTCGCTTGTCGTGTGCGAGGGCTGTAAAGTCGCTGCAATTTGTGGTGCAACACCGGCCTAACAATTCATTCAAGCTGCCTAACGTGTACTGCTGCAGACAAGGCCGCTGAGGTAGCGAGCGCTGCGCGTTCGCACTTGATTGGATGGCCTTGCAGCAGAGCTGGGGCGTTGATATGACTGGGCTGGTGTCAAGAGTTCGTTTGGATTGTGGTGTTGCATCTGGTCATGGAACGACGTTGGCGCGAGGCAGCATCGACGGTTAATCCTGCTGATATGCGCCGATTACCGAGTTGCCTCGGCAGAGCGGCAAGAATTGGATTCGTCGGGAGCTGGCTCATTCCAGACTCGGGGATCCCGCTGCTGATAACTGCACGGGCCTCATAACGCCGTCGAGAGTGCTCGCACGTCGAGCCTCGACACCGCACGCCGGACCACGACCATGTTCATGCTGCCTGATGTTCGACCGGCGTGTCCTGCATCACCGCCCACAGAAGCCTACGAGCTCGCGAGCGACCGCGACGACAGCGATCTGGGGCCGCTTTCGATACGATAGATGATTGAAGCGCTGATGCAGTCGCTGCTGCGCTTTCCAGGAGTGTACGATGATGCCTGGTAGTTGTCCCTGCTGTCGTCGCTTGAGATCGACGCCAGTGTGTGGCCGATGACGATAACTTCACGCCGCTTGCACGAGCACATGGCGGCAGTGACTGTTTCCGGCCTTCGTGATCGAGCCGAGTCGTGTGCGATCCCCGCTTGAATCTTCCTTGGATACGAGGCCCAGGTAGCAGGCGAGTTGCCCGGGACGCTCGAAGCGGCGCCAGTCGACGATCTCAGTGGCCAGCACCATTGCTGAGTGAAGCGATATACCTCTAAAGCACTGCAGGCGGCCGACCATCGGCGCGAGGTTAGGAAGCAGCGCCAGCTGCTCGATCTGACGGTCGAGTTCGTCACGCCGCTCGAGCTTGTAGAGCAATAATGCGTGGTACTCGCGGTATGCGAGGCGGTCATGCAGCGCGAGCGGGGAGTTGTCGGTGGTGAGATGCTGCAGCCACTTGAGGTGCGGACCGCACCAGTTAGTGCCCTCCCGAAATACGAAGCCGCGGCGAGCGAGGAACTTGAGGATGTAGTGACGAGACTTGAGGATCTCCTTCTGGAACGTCTCCCGGCAGCGCACGACATCACGCACCCTCTCATCGCTCTCGCTCGGAATACGCACCGTGGTGAGTTCGCCCGCCCGATAGAATGGAGCGAGGTCGGCCGCATCTCGCTTGTCGTGCTTTCGCTGGACACCCGGTCGTTTCGGGATGAGAGAGGGGGCGATGACCTCGCACTCGTATCCCCCTCCTTCATCGCCCGGTGAATCACATAGCCGGCGCCGCTGGCTTCGTAGCAGGCCCGAATCTCGCCTTCTCTCGCGAGCCGGTCGAGCCACCGCTTCAGCTTGGGAAGATCGTCTGGTAACCGATCGAGTCGCGTGGGAGACTTCGCTGCCTCCGGAAGGACCGCGATCGTAATCGACTCCTTGTGCACATCCATCCCGAGATAGATGATAGAGCGTAATACAGGAACAGCAGAATTTGTAGACGATGACATGGGTTGGTCTCCGTGAAAGTGCGACAGATGGATCGTCGCATGTGGCTCTGGCGACTCCGGTTCACACGTGAGGAGCTAACCCACGCAAAAGTCGGAGGCCAGCCCAGTCATACCTTCTAGACCACTCGTTCGGTAGGAGCGCACATGAGAGCCAATACCGACTACACTACCGTTGTCATCAGCTGCCAGATCCAACCTGGGAAGGCCGAACTAGCCCGCCAGGAATTCTCGGACATCATCAAGACGGTGATGACCAACGAAGCTGCCTGCCATGGCATCGACCTTCACCTCGATCCTGAGAACCCAGACCGGTTGCTGCTGATTGAGTACTGGGATAGCAAGGACGCTTTCACAGGGCCTCACATGCAAACGTCGCACATGCAAGCGTTCCTGCAGCGCGCCCAGGGCTTCCTCGCCGGGACACCAGACTTCGGTTACTGGCGACTGCTTGGCGCTGCACCCCAAGCCTAGGCCGCACGCTGTCGTGGCCACGGCTGGATGTCTCACTCCGCTGGATCCGGAATGAACACACTCTCTCGCCTACCGGTCGGCCTCGCCGGGCTGCTGTTTGTGCTCAGTTCGAGTTCGTGTGTGCCGCCATGCACGGGTGGCACGCCGTCGGATATTGCGGCGAAGGTGGGTTCGCGCCGTCAGCAGTGGAATCTGGCGTTCGCGAACCGTGACAGCACCGCGCTGGCGGCTCTCGTCGAGGATAGCGCAGTACATGTGTCACCGCAGTTCACGCACGTGGGCCGGTCGGCCTACCTGTCCGTGTTTCTTCACGCGCTGGCGACGCGCCCGCAGGTGCAACTGACGTACTGGCCGGATCGCGTGACCGAGTGCAAACGTCCGCACTGTGGCATTGCGACGGAGTACGGCCGGTGGAAGGAAAGCTGGCTTCAGGATGGGCAAGCCACGGAGGTGAGTGGCACCTACTTCGCCATTTGTCGGGAACACGACGGTCATTGGCAGATCCGCAGCGAGATGTTCGCGACCTCGATGTGCCGCGGCCGCGCTTACTGTGGCTCGTGAGGAAGGAGCGGCGCGGCGGTCTGACCCGGCGTTGCACCTGACGGCCTGCTGCGCGGGCCGCAGGTGAACGCCAAAACGTTAGGCAAACCCCACGTTCGGCAAGGAGACTTCGTGAGATCGTTTGGTCTCTGTGCACTATTTGCTGTCGCTGCATGCGCCCCGAAATCGCCTGCCGTGCCGCAGTTAGCGCTTGCCGACGCAGAGTTCGCCATTCGCGCCGCACGCAACGCTTGGAGCCTGGCGTTCGTCCGGCGCGATACTGCGAGCCTCGGAACTCAGTGGGCTCCGGACGGTGTGCTTTCTACAGGGGCGGGCACTTGGCGTAGTCGCGACGAGATTGTGCGAGAACACTACGCGGCGCTATTTCGGTCGCGGCCGGACATTACCTTCACGCGCGAACTACAGCGCGTCGAGGGTCAGGATGGGTGGCAGACACCTGAAGGAACGGTCGCGGACTTCGGTTACCCGCAGCCGGATCGCGCGCAATCATTGCCGGCCGATGGCCGGCATCGCCGAGAAGAGTGTGAACGACATAATATCCGCGACGAGACTTACTCCTTCACCTAATGCTGACGCTTCCAGAAGACATCTGCGACATATGCGTCGGTTTTGCACGGGGTGGACTTCAGCTTTTGCGCATAGAGGAGTATCGTACGCCCAACCCGTGAGGAGTGGAGTATCACATGGTCCCTCTCGCCTTCCGCCCAGCGGCTCATCGATGGCGCCCCACTTGCCAGCAGCTGACTGGCCTGCTTCTCCTGGCGGTGTGCAGCTGTTCGCCAATGGCGACAGCGAATGAGTCCAGCGGCAGCACTCACCTCTTTGTCTGGGC
>JBDSPG010000084.1:0-18278 GCA_039912685.1 Longimicrobiales bacterium
GTTTGATCGTCGGCGGACTGGAACGCGTCTACGAAATTTCGAAGGACTTCCGCAACGAGGGTATCGACCGTACGCACAATCCTGAGTTCACGATGCTCGAGTTCTACGAAGCGTTCGCGGATTACGAGGACATGATGAACATGGTGCAGGCGATGATCGTCGATGCCGTGCGCACGCTCGCGGGTGATTCACTGCAACTGCCGTTCGAGCAACAGATGATCGATTACACTCCGCCGTTCCGCCGCATCACGTTCATGGGCGCGCTGTCTGAGCATGGCGGTTTCGATGCAGTCGCGGCGTCGGATGCGGACTTGACCGACCACGCGAAGCGTCTGAAGGTGGAAGGTGTGACGGCAATGAACCGGCCGCAGCTGCTGGACGAGCTGTTCAAGCACCTTGTGGAGCCGCACCTCGTGCAGCCGGTGTTTGTGATCGACCATCCGCGGGAGCTGTCACCGCTCGCAAAGCCGAACCGTCGGGACCCGCAGCTGGTGGAGCGTTTCGAGCTGATGATCGCCGGTCGTGAGATTGCGAACGCGTTCAGCGAGCTGAACGACCCCTTCGATCAGCGCGATCGTTTCGAGGCGCAGATGGGCCTGCGTGCGGGTGGTGATGAAGAAGCGCAGCAGCTCGACGAGGACTACCTGCGCGCCATGGAGTACGGCATGCCGCCGACCGGCGGTGTCGGTATCGGCATCGACCGTCTCGTCATGCTGCTCGCGAATCAGCCGTCCATCCGCGACGTCATCCTGTTCCCGACCATGCGGCCCGAGCAGGGCGAGTGAAACGGATCGACTGGTTCGTCGCGCGCCGGTACCTCTCATCCACGAGGAAAGGCCGCTTCGGTTCGTTCTCAACGCTCGTTTCCATTGGCGGTGTCGCTGTCGGTGTAATGGCACTGCTCATCGTCGTGGCTGTGATGACGGGACTGCAGCGCGACCTCAAGTCGAAGATCCTCGGCAGCACGCCGCACATCTACATCTTCGAGCCGGTCGGTGAGTTCATTCTGGGCGACTGGCAGCGCGTGCTGAACGTCGTGCGCGAGACACCGGGCGTTAAAGCCGCGGAACCGTTCATCCTGAGCACGGTCGGCATCGTGAGTGCGAACCGGCCGACGTACGGTCAGCCGGCATCGCTGCAGGGCATCGACCCGATGAGCTCAAAGGACCCTCTCACCGACATCGAGCGGCAGATTCGGCTGGGTGCGGTACCGTGGGGGCCGACGAAGAGCGGATTGCCGGGCGTCCTGGTCGGCAGCCGGCTCGCCGTTCGCATGCAGGTATTCAGCGGCGACACGATCGTTGTCATGTCGATCGAGAACATGAAGATCAGCGCAATCTCAGGGCTGACGCCAAACATGCAGCAGTTCGAGGTGACGGGCACCTTTGATAGCGGCATGTACGAGTATGACAACATGAATATCTACGGCGACCTGCGCGAGGTTCAGAGCTACCTCGGCATGTCACCGGATACCGTGTCCGGTATCGCGGTCAACGTTGAAGACGAGCAACGCGCGGATGATTACGCTGCCACATTGCGTGCCCGCCTTGACCACAAGGATACCACGCAGACCTGGCTCGATCTCAATCGCTCGCTGTTCGATGCGCTGAAGCTCGAGAAGCTCGCAATGGAAGTCATTCTGTCCCTCATTATTCTTGTCGCATCGTTCAATATCGTAAGCACCCTCATGATGCTGGTGACGGAGAAGACCCGTGAAATTGGAATCCTCAAATCGATGGGGATGACCGATGGCTCGGTGCTGCGAATTTTCATTACGCAGGGTCTGATCATCGGGGTGATCGGTACAGCGCTCGGCATGCTGGGCGGCCTTGGCATCATGTACGTGATCAAACACTTCAACCTGATCTCGCTGCCGGCCGATGTTTATTTCATCGACCGGCTGCCACTCCGTCTCGAAACGTTCGATGGTGTCATGATTGTTGTGGTGAGCCTGCTGATCGCGCTGCTGTCGACGATCTATCCAGCATGGAAGGCATCGAAGCTCGTCCCCGTGGATGCGATCCGTCATGACTGAGACCATGGACGGTTCGACCGTGCCGAATCAGACGGCGCCCGTGCTGGCCGGGGACGGCCTCCGCAAGGTCTACAAGGAGGAGGATGGCGGTGAACTCACCATCCTCGACGGGGTAGAGATCGCCATTGCCCGGGGTGAAGTGGTGGCGGTCGTGGGTGCGAGTGGGTCGGGCAAGTCGACACTGCTGCATCTGCTCGGGTGCCTCGACCGTCCGAGCGCGGGTCGCGTGCTGCTCGATGGCACCGACGTGGCGAGACTCGGGGCACGCGAGATGGCGGCCTTGCGCAACGAACGGATCGGCTTCGTCTTCCAGTTTCATCACCTGCTGCGGGAGTTCACGGCCCTGGAAAACGTCATGCTGCCAGCGCTCATTGCGGGTCAGAGCAGGAAAGCTGCTTCTTCACGCGCGCATGAGCTTCTCGATCACGTCGGTCTCGGCACGCGGTCGACACACCGCCCGTCCGAGCTGAGCGGCGGCGAGCAGCAGCGCGTGGCAGTGGCCCGCGCGCTGGCGAACCGGCCGCTGGTCGTGCTCGCCGATGAGCCCAGCGGCAACCTGGACACACACACCGCAGAGCAGCTTCACGCGTTGTTTTTTCAGTTGCGCGATGAACATGGTGTGGCCATGGTGGTCGCGACGCACAATCACGAGCTCGCGGACCAGGCGGACCGCGTGCTGCAGCTCAAAGAAGGACGGCTGGCTACCGTGCAGGCGGTATAAGCGATGCTTTGCGAACGCTGCGGTGAGAACGAAGCGATCATTCATCTGACGCAGATTGAAAACAATCAGATGAATACGTCTCATCTCTGCGAGGGCTGTGCAGCCGAGAAGGGGCTGGACACCGGGTCGACACCCGAGCACTACCCGCTCTCCGATTTCATTGCACAGGTCGGCAAGGGCGGTGCCGACTCCGCCGCGACCGGTCCCTGTCCATACTGCGGTATGAAGCTGGACGAGTTCAAGAAGCTGGGACGCCTCGGCTGCCCGCAGTGCTACGTGGCCTTCGAACTGCACCTCAAGGGCCTTCTCAAGCGGCTTCACAACGGTACGCAGCACCTGGGCAAGGTCTACCTCCCGCCCGATCCGTCACAGGCCGAACGGCAGGACCGCCTCGCCGGGCTCCGCCGCAAGCTCGACAAGGCGGTCGAGACCGAGGATTTCGAGCGCGCTGCCCAGATCCGGGACATGATTCGAACCCTGGAAGGCGTGGCATCGTGAGAGACACGACGGCGATCTCGGACTTCGGCCTGGGCTGGCTCGAGGGCAGCGGTCCGCACGCAAACGTGGTCCTTTCAACCCGGGTCCGGCTCGCACGCAACCTCCAGGGCCACTCTTTCAACACCCGGACCCGCGAGGCCGAGCGCACCCAGATCTTCGAACGCGTGCGCCAGGCCGTGGACCGCTCCGAGATCAAGGGCGGGATGTCCTTCGATCTCGCCGCGCTTTCGCCCAACTCGCGAAAGGTCCTCCACGAGAGGCATCTGGTGTCCCGCGAGCTCGCCGGCCTCTCTGGAGACGCGCCTGCCACCGGCTCCGCGCTCCTGATCGGTCCACACGACACGCTCAGCATCATGGTAAATGAAGAGGACCACCTGCGGATGCAGGCACTTTTCGCCGGCCTTCGCCTCCGTGATGCGTACCAATCCGTGGATCGCCTCGATGAGGAACTCGGCGCCGAGCTGCCTTTTGCATACCACCACGAGTATGGCTACCTCACCAGCTGTCCAACCAACGTGGGGACGGGTTTGCGCGCCTCAATTCTGATCCATCTCCCGGGTCTGGTCCTGACCAAGGAAATCGGGAAGGTTCTGCAGGGGATCGCGCAACTGGGACTGACGTTCCGGGGCCTGTACGGCGAGGGTTCCGAGGTAGTCGGCAACTTCTTCCAGCTCTCGAACCAGACAACGCTGGGGAAGAGTGAGGAGGATCTGATCGACCACCTGGACCGCACGGTAGCGCAAGTGATCGAGCACGAGCTGGGCGCCCGTGAAATCCTGATGCGGGATGCACCGACGGTGGTCGAAGACAAGATCTGGCGCGCGTATGGATTATTGCGTTACGCGCGTTCTCTTTCGTTCGAAGAAGTAATGAATCTTCTGAGTGGCGTACGGCTCGGATTGAGCCTGAACATTGTTTCCGGGCTTCGTGTATACACACTCAACAAGATCATGATTCACGCCCAGGACGCGCATCTGGAACAGGCGGCCGGGCGACCGCTGACGGAATCGGAAAGCGATTTTCACCGTGCCACGTATGTCCGCCGGGTCCTCACCGCGGAGGGGGATATCCCTCCGGGTGTGGCAGGGGGTTCGCCGGGGCAGGTTGACACGTAGATTTGTGCCAGGGGCAACGGTCTAGGGCAAGAGGGACATCACATGAATTACAACTTTACGGATCGGGTGCGGAAAGTCCTCGCAATGGCGCGCGAGGAGGCAATCCGCCTGCAGCATGATTACGTCGGCACGGAGCACATCCTGCTCGGTCTCATCCGGGAGGGTGAGGGCGTAGCGGCCGCGGTGCTGATGAACCTGAATGTGGATCTCGAGCAGATCCACGAACGCATCGAAGAATCCGTGCGCAAGGGCAAGGCAACGATCGCACTGGGCGAACTGCCGTACACGTCGCGCGCAAAGAAGGTGCTCGAGTATGCGATGGCGGAAGCGCGCGAGCTCAATCATTCCTATGTGGGCACTGAACATCTGCTGCTCGGCCTGCTGCGCGAAGAGAAGGGAATCGCTGCAGTCGTGCTGAACGGACTCGGCGTATCGCTCGAGGATGCGCGCGCGGAAACGCTCAAGTTGCTCGGCAGTGATGTGAATCCGTCACAGCCCGGTGGCACGAGTGGCAGTGGTGGCAGCACCGCGACGCCAAAGGGTGAGAAAAAATCGAAGACACCGGCACTTGATCATTTCTGCCGCGACCTGACGGAACTTGCGCGCGAGAACAAGCTCGATCCGACCATCGGCCGCGCGAAGGAAATCGAGCGCGTGATGGAAGTTCTGTCGCGCCGGAAGAAGAACAATCCAGTCTTGATCGGTGAGCCGGGTGTAGGCAAGACGGCGATTGTGGAAGGCCTCGCGCAGCTGATCGCGAAGGGCGAAGTCGCAGACAGCCTGAAGGATCATCGCGTGCTGGCGCTCGACATGGCGGCCGTGATTGCAGGGACGAAGTATCGCGGCCAGTTCGAGGAACGCCTGAAGGCGATCATGAACGAGATCGCGCAGAACAAGGCAGTAATCCTGTTCATTGATGAGTTGCACACACTGGTTGGTGTGGGCGCGGCCGAGGGCGCGATTGATGCCTCCAACATGCTGAAACCCGCGCTTGCGCGTGGCGAATTGCAGTGCGTCGGCGCGTCGACACTGAACGAGTATCGCAAGTACATTGAGAAGGACGGCGCACTCGAGCGCCGGTTCCAGCCGATCATCATCGATCCGCCGTCGATCGATGAAGCGATCGAGATTCTGAAGGGGATCCGCAAGCACTACGAGGATCACCACAAGATCATCATCCCGGACGAAACGCTGGTATCAGCGGCGAAGCTCTCCGAGCGTTACATCACCGACCGCTTCCTGCCCGACAAGGCGATCGACGTAATCGACGAGGCTGGTGCGCGAGCGCGACTGGCCACGCAGGTGCCACCGCCGGAGGTGTCGGAGCTCGAGCAGATGCTCGATGGTCTCGCAGTCGGCAAGGACGAAGCGATTCGCGACCAGGACTTCGAGAAGGCGGCGGAGCTGCGCGATCGCGAGCGGGATCTCCAGAACGAGATCCGCCGCAAGCGCGAGGAATGGGATCAGGAACGTCGCACGCATCGTCCGACGATCAATGAAGAAGACATCGGCTTCATTGTGAGCCGCTGGACAGGCATTCCGGTCACACGCCTGAAAGACGCGGAGACTGCGAAGCTGGTAAATATGGAAGCCGAGCTGCATGCGCGCGTGATCGGCCAGGATGAGGCGATCAAGGCGATCAGCCGTGCTATCCGTCGCAGCCGCGCTGGCCTCAAGGATCCAGCACGTCCGATCGGAAGCTTCATTTTCAGCGGACCGACCGGCGTCGGTAAGACAGAGCTTGCGCGCGCGCTTGCCGAGTTCCTATTCGCCGATCGCGATGCACTGATCCGCGTCGACATGAGCGAATACATGGAGAAGTTCTCCGTGTCGCGGCTCATTGGCGCGCCACCGGGATACGTTGGCTACGAGGACTCGGGAACACTGACGAAGGCGATTCGCCGGCGCCCCTATTCCGTTGTTCTGCTGGACGAAATCGAGAAAGCACATCCTGATGTGTTCAACATCCTGCTGCAGGTGCTCGATGAAGGACGTCTCACGGATAACTACGGCCGCGTGATCGACTTCAAGAACACGGTGATCATCATGACATCGAATCTCGGTGCGCGTGATATCCAGAAGGGGAAGGGCCTCGGCTTCCATCAGCGCGAGGGTGCCGCCTACGAATCGATGCGGGATCGTGTGCGGGAGGAAATCGAGCGCGCGTTCAATCCGGAGTTCTTGAACCGCGTGGATGACATCATCGTATTCCACCCGCTGACGAGGGAACAGATCGCAGAGATCGTGCACATCATGCTGAAGGAAGTGCACAACCGCCTCGCGGAAGAAAACCTCAAGCTGCACCTCACGGAGGCGGCACTGGCGTTTCTGGTGGAGCGCGGGTACGACGAGAAGTTCGGCGCGCGTCCGCTACGGCGCGCGATCCAGCGCTTCATCGAGGATCCGCTGTCCGAACGCATTCTGTCATCGGAGTTCCCGGCCGGCGAAGAGATCGAAGTGGACGTGAATGCAGAAGGCGATGCGCTCGAATTCCGAGTGCTTTCAACGAAGACGTGATCGAACGGACACTGTGATTGTAAAATCCATCATGAGGGCCGCCGCGATGGTGGCGGCCCTTCTCGTTTCGACCGTTCCTGCATCCGCGCAGGATGGTCCACAGCCGGTGAAGGCCGTTGAAATCGTTGGCGCTGTGCGCGTCCCCGAGGAAACGGTGCGCCAGATCGTCCGCATCAAGGGTGGCGACTCGATCACGCTCGGCCATATCGACGACGCGATCCACAAGCTATGGACCACCGGTCAGTTCAAGGACATCACGGTTCATGCGATCGCACCGGATTCGGCGAATCCGACCGATCCCGTGACACTGCGTTTCGTTCTCGTCGAGCAGCCGCTCATATCGGATGTGCAGATCCGCGGCCTGCAGAACGTTCGCGCATCGGTGATCCGCGACACGGCGGGGCTCACATCGAATCAGCCGTACAGTCCCGAACGGATTGCGCGCGCGAAGGCCCTGACGCGACAGATCCTGGCGGACAAGGGATTCCGCGTGATGCGAATCGATGACCGCACGGAAGAGATTCCAGGCAAGGTCGGTGAAGTGCGGCTGGTGCTCGAGGTCGAAGAGGGCCAGCACATCGCCATCAGCCATGTCGCCTTCGAGGGCAACAACGTATTCTCGGACGAAAAGCTCGCAAAAGCGCTCGCGACGAAGGCCGAGGGTTTCTGGTGGTTCCGCAAGGGCGAATACGACGAAGAGTCGGTGCGGGAAGATCTACGCGCGAATCTGCCGGCGTTTTACGGTGGGCACGGCTACATCGATTTCGAAGTCACCGGTGACACGCTGATGGTCGACCCGGAAACGGGGAAAGCGCGACTCCAGATCACTGTAAAAGAAGGGCCGCAGTATCGTCTCGCGTCTTTCGAAGTGCAGGGTTCGCGTAAATTCCCCGCGGAGGATCTGCGTCAATTCTTCGAGAACAACACGGACTCGGGTCTTCTGGGTGGACTCGGTCTGAAGGCGGACAAGCAGCGCACGGGCGACGTGTTCGATGCGGAAGCGTTCGAGCGCGCGACATCGGATGTGCAGCGTCTGTACAGCAATCAGGGTTACCTGTACGCGCAGATCCAGCCCATCGTTGAGCGCGTGCCGGCGGACAGCAGCGGCCGACCGGGAGTACGCGCGACGTTGAGCATCGAGGAAGGTCAGCAGGCGACTGTCGGGATGGTCAGCATCCGCGGTAACTCGTACACGCACGAAAACGTGATCCGCAATCAGCTGCTGATGATTCCCGGAGATGTATACAGCGAAGACCTGCTGCTGCAGAGCTATCGCAGCATTTCCGGCACGGGCTTCTTCGAGACGCCGATGGCACCGCCGCAGATGCTTCCCAATCCGGAGACGGGCGAAGTAGCGATCACGTTTGCGGTCAAGGAAAAGCAGACAGGGTCGGTGAACTTCGGAACATCATTGGGCGGATACGGTGGCCTTGCAGGCTTCCTGGGGTACGATCAACCCAACCTGCTGGGTCAGGCGAAGACCGGACATCTGCGCTGGGAGTTCGGCAAATACTCGAACAACTTCGAGGCGAGCTACAGCGACCCGTCAATCCAGGGTTCATGGCTGAGCGGATCGTTCTCACTGTTCAACTCGACCGACCGCTTCTTCACGTTCTCGGAAGGCCGTCGCAAGCGCACCGGCGGCGCGCTTCGTTTCGGTATTCCGGTGCCGGGTGACCAGCGCACGCGCTTCACGTTCGGTTACTCACTCTCGCGCACACGCTACGAGAATTTCGAGCAGAGCGAGACGTCCACGCTGTTCTCGCTGCCGCCGGGCGTCCAGAGCACATTCTCGATGGGCCTCTCGCGCAACAATCTCGATCACCCGCTGTTCCCGACATCCGGCACCACGCAGTCGATCGACTCCGACTTCAACGGCGGCATTTTCGGTGGCGACGGCCGGTTCGCGAAGTATTCGTACTCGGGTACTTGGTTTGTCCCCATCGGCAGCCTCGGCGCATCGCCGACGCAGAAGCCGATCCGGTTCACGATGGGCCTGTCCGCGGAGGGCGGGGCCATTATCGGCGACGCCTCCCGATTCCCGTTCGACAGGTACTGGATGGGCGGTGTCCAGTTCGGTCGCCCGCTGCGTGGGTACGAAGAGACGACGATCACGCCGGTGGGGTACCGCGCGCGGTGCACCTTTGGCCAGTCGGGGTGTAACATCCGGTTGGAAGATCGTCTGGGCGATGCGTATGTGCGGCTCTCGACCGAGCTGGCCATGCGATTCCAGGACAACATGTCAGTCGGGCTGTTCTACGATGCCGGCAATGTATTCCGCGGTGCATCTCAGATCGATCCGACGCGACTGCTGCGCGGTGCAGGTATCGGAGCCATGCTGGTGACGCCGTTCGGCCCGATCGGGCTCGACTACGCGTACGGCTTTGACAAAGACAGGCCCAGCTGGCAGCTCCACTTCAAGTTCGGCCAAGGATATTAAAATGAGGATCAACGCCATGCGTAAATTCACGACATTCGCCTTCGCTCTCGCGGGCGTTGCCATGCTGAGCGTGCCGAGTGCAGCGCAGACCGCAGCACCGCTGAAGATCGGCTACATCAACTCCCAGAAGCTGATCGACCAGGCACCCGGCTCCGCCGAGGTCAAGGTGACGCTCCAGAAGGAACTCGCCAGCTGGAAGGCGCAGGTTGATGCGATGCAGGACTCGATTCAGACGATGGTCAAGGACTTCGAGTCGAAGTCGGTACTGCTGTCGCCGGATGCGAAGCAGAAGCGTCAGGACGACATTCTGAACAAGGAAGCCACGTTCAAGACACGCGTTGCGGAGATCCAGACGAGGGCGAGCACGAGACAGTCGGAGCTGCTCACGCCGATCATGGACAAGGTTCAGGCAGCGATCACGGCACTGCGCACGGCCGAGGGCTACGCGATCATCTTCGACGCTTCGACCGAGGCGATGGTCGCGGCCGATCCCGCGCTCGACCTGACGGACAAGGTGCTGGCCCGGCTCAAGGCGCCCGCGCCCGCACCGACGGCCGGCAAAAACTGACACACCCGCACGGCGTACACGATCCGCACCGCGTGACGTGAAAGCGTCCGAGGTAGCGCGCGTCGTTGCTGGCAGGATAGAGGGGGGAGCGGATCCGGATCTGACCGGGGTCGCTCCCCTCGATCGTGCCACCCCCTCGGATCTCTCGTTCCTCTCGAATACCCGATACGCAGACGAGGCTGCCGCATCTGCGGCCGGCGTCCTGTTCGTTACCGAGGCTATGTCCCGCGAGCTGCCCGCGTCCATCACGAGAATCGTCGTGGGCGACGTATACGCAGCGCTCGCAGGCGTACTGCCCCTCCTGTACCCACCCGTGCCCCGCGAACCCGGGATTCACCCCACGGCCATCCTCGAAGCAGGGGTGGTGCTGGGCGACAGCGTGCGGATCGGCGCGTATGCGGTAATCAGAGCGGGCACACGGATCGGCGATCGCGCCGATGTCGGTGTGCACTGCGTCGTGGGACGGGATTGCGTGGTCGGGGAGGATGCCTACCTTCACCCGCAGGTGACCCTGTACGATGATACGCGCCTCGGTGCCCGTTCAATTCTGCACTCCGGCGTTCGTATCGGTGTGGACGGGTTCGGCTACCATGCAGCAGGCGGGCGACCGCAGAAGATCCCTCAGGTGGGCAACTGCATCATCGGTAACGATGTCGAAATCGGCGCGAACACGACAATCGATCGCGGTTCGATCGGTCCGACGGAGATCGGTGACTTCTGCAAGATCGACAATCTGGTGCAGATTGGTCACAACGTGAGGATCGGGGCCGGTACGGTCATCATTTCGCAGGTCGGCATTGCGGGCAGCACCCGGATCGGTCGCGGCGTCACGCTGGCGGGTCAGGCGGGCGTGAACGGCCACATCACGATTGGCGACGGCGCGAGGATCGCCGGCCAGGCGGGTGTGTTCGGCGACGTTCCTCCGGGCGCGACGTACAGCGGATACCCGGCCCGACCGCACAGGGAAGCTCTGCGCGTACAGGCAGCGATCAATCGTTTACCAGCCCTGCTTCGCCAGCTGCGCGGCGGTTCGGGCGCGGATACACCCAGCTCGGAGACATGACCGCTAAACAGCAGACGATCGCGACGGAAACGACGCTGACAGGCGTCGGCCTTCACACAGGCGTAACTGCAACCATGCGGTTCCGGCCGGCGGAGGAAGGTACTGGCGTCCGGTTCGTGCGCACCGACCTTCCCGATGCGCCCGCAATCGCCGCGCATGTCGACAATGTCACCGGTACGGATCGCGGAACCACGCTGAGCGTCGGAGACGCAGCAGTTCTCACCGTGGAGCATCTACTCGCTGCGGTCGGCGCGCTCGGCCTCGACAATCTGATTGTCGAGTTGGACGGTCCGGAGATCCCGATTCTCGATGGCAGTTTCCGCCCGTTCTTCGATGCGCTGTCCGCTGCTGGTGTGCGCGAACAGGACAGCGCCGCGGCCGTGCTCGTTGTGAAGGATGCGGTGACTGCGGTTCACAGCGGTGGCGAATCCTACACCGTAGTAGCGTCGGAACGGTATCGCATCTCCGCGACGATCGAGTTCGACCACCCTCTGATCCGTCGCCAATACGGCTCGTACGACATACAGGCGAACGCGTTCGCCGAGCAGGTTGCCGGTGCACGGACCTTCGGCTTCATGAAGGATGCGGAGGCGCTACGCAATCGCGGCCTCGCGCAGGGCGTGACGCTCGACAACGCGCTCGTTCTCGATGACAAGCAGCTCATCGGCGGCGAGCTGCGCTGGCCCGACGAGTTTGTGCGCCACAAGAGCGGCGACATAGTGGGCGACCTCGTGCTGGTCGGTCGCCGCATTCGCGGTCACGTCATAGCGGATCGTCCAAGTCACGCCGGCAACGTCGCGCTTGCACGCGCGCTCCTGGCGTCAGGATCGAAAGGTCAGAGACCGATCGTCGACATCCAGAGGATCATGCAGCACCTGCCGCATCGTTACCCGATGCTCCTGGTCGACCGGGTGATCGAGTTCGAGCAGGGCAAGCGCATCGTCGGCATCAAGAACGTGACGATCAACGAACCGTTCTTCGTCGGTCACTACCCGGGTCACCCGATCATGCCCGGTGTTCTGATCATCGAAGCGATGGCGCAGGTCGGCGGTCTGCTGATCATGGATCAGATCGACAACATCGACGAGAAGGTTGTTTACTTCATGTCGATGGACAACGTGAAGTGGCGCAGGCCGGTGACACCGGGTGATCAGATCCGTTTCGAGGTCGAGGTGGTCCAGTTCCGCCGGCACGTGGCGCGCATGCGCGGCGTCGGCTATGTCGACGGACATGCCGTGGCGGAAGCGGATTTCATGGCCCGCATTGTGGATCGGTAGGCGCGGGGGATGAGCTCGCAGATCGTACTGCCGACGCAGATCCACGTGTCCGCCGTGATCGATGACTCTGCACAGATTGGTGCGGGCGTGACGATCGCGCCGTATGCGGTGATCGGACCGAATGTAATCATCGGCGATGGCACACGAGTCGGCCCGCATGTCGTGATCGAGCGTGATACGCAGATCGGCGAGAACTGCAGGCTGCACAACGGCGCATCGCTGGGCGGCGATCCGCAGGATCTGAAGTACGCGGGTGAAGCTTCGCGTCTGGTGGTCGGTGACCGCACGGTGGTGCGCGAATTCGCAACACTCAATCGCGGATCGGCCGCGCGTGGCAGCACGAACATCGGCAATGACTGCTTGATCATGGCGTACGCGCACGTAGCGCACGATTGCATCATCGGCGACCACGTTGTGATCGCGAACGCCGTGAACATGGGTGGCCACGCGGAAGTAGGGGACTGGGTCGTGATCGGCGGGATGTCCGCGGTGCACCAGTTCGCCCGCATTGGTGCGCACGCCTTCATCGGCGGGATGTCCGCAGTGCGTAAGGATGTGACGCCCTATGTGAAGGCATCGGGCAATCCGATGCGCTTGTTCGGCTTGAACGCGATCGGCCTGCAGCGTCGGGGTTTCACAACGCAGGTGCGGGTGGAAATCCGTCGCGCATACCGCATTCTTTTCCAGTCCGAGAAGAACGTGCGGCAGGCGGTCGGTGAGGTCCGCGCAACGCTGCAGAGCTCACCTGAGCTCGAAGCGATGCTGAAGTTTATCGAAGGCAGTGAACGCGGCGTGACGGTCTGACATGGGCGGCATACGAGTCGGCGTAGCCGGCGTCGGCAGCCTGGGTTTCCACCACGCTCGCCTGCTCAAGAATCTCCCTGGTGCAACACTCATCGGCATCCATGACGCAAGCGTCGAACGCCTGAACCACGTGTCGGCGGAGCTCGACATCCCGGCATTCGCCGATCTGAGCGCACTACTGGATCGCGTCGACGCGCTCGTCATTGCCGTCACGACGAGGGCGCATGAGACGGTAGCGCGTCCGGCACTCGAGCGCGGCATTCACGTATTGATCGAGAAGCCGATTGCAGCGACGGTTGCCGAGGCGGACCGCATCCTCGAGGCCGCACGCGGCACGGGCGCCCTCGTGCAGATCGGACACGTCGAGCGATTCAATGCGGCGATTCAGGCATGCGAGCCGTATCTCGATGAGCCGATGTTCGTCGAAAGCCATCGACTCGCGCCGTTCGGTGTGCGCGGGACGGATGTGGCGGTTGTGCTCGACCTGATGATTCACGACCTCGATCTCGTGCTCAGCCTGATGCGCAGGCCGGTGCAGACCATCGCGGCGGTAGGTGTCGCAGTGCTTACGACAAGCCCCGACATTGCCAATGCCCGACTCGAGTTTGACGGGGGCGGTGTAGCCAACCTCACGGCCAGCCGCATCTCACTCGAGCGCATGCGCAAGATCCGCTTCTTCCAGCGTTCCGGCTACATCAGCCTCGACCTGGCGGCGGGACGCGGCGAGTTTCTGCGACTCCGGCCCGGCGTTTCACTGGAAGCGCTGCAGGCGGCCGCGAGTGTCGCGGCGACCGATGCGAATGGTGGCGTTGTTGCGGCATCCTCCGTTCCATCCGCAGGTCTCATCGAGCTGGTGGAGCGCATCTCTCTGCAGGGTGTTGAGGGAGAGCCGCTGCAGCGCGAGTTGACGAGCTTCATTGCCGCCGCTAGCGGGGAAGCACCCGTGCCCGTGACGGGCGATGATGGTCGCCGTGCACTCGCTGTCGCACTCGAGATCATCGACCGGATCAGCCGACACGGCGTGTGAGCGCACCGCGGATCTTCCTCTCGGCCGGCGAACCATCAGGGGATCTGCATGGCGCCGCGCTTGCCAGATCTCTCAAACGACGCTGGCCCGATGCAGTTCTCTACGGACTTGGCGGTCCTCTCATGCAGGCAGAAGGCGTGCGCCTCATCGCGCATGTCGACGACCTCGCCGTCATGGGCTTTGCGGAAGTCCTCGGACGACTGCCGTTCTTTATCGATCTGTTGAGCTCTGTGCGCAGTCTGCTGCGCCGCGACCGTCCCGACCTCGTCATTCCGATCGACTATCCGGGCTTCAATCTCAGACTGGCGGGCTATGCAAAAGATGCGAAGATACCGGTGCTGTATTACATCGCACCGCAGGTCTGGGCATGGCACCGCAGCCGCATCCATGACCTCGCTCGCGTAACGGACACGCTCGCACTGATTCTGCCGTTCGAGGAGAAGCTGTTCCGCGAGGCGGGAGCGAATGCGCACTTCGTCGGACATCCCCTTCTCGATGCACCGGCACCAACGCGCACGCGCGAGGAATTCTGCGCGGCCAACGGAGTTGATCCATCCCGCCCGATCCTCGCGCTCTTTCCCGGCTCGCGCCGCCAGGAGGTCGAACGCCATCTGGCTGCCTTCGTGGACGCTGCTAGGCGCGTTGTGAAGACGATGCCGCAGGTGCAGCCCATCGTCGCGGCAGGCAGTGGATTGGAAGCGGATGCGTATGTTGGACTCGCGCTGCCGCAGACCCCGGACGCCTGGGAGTTGCTGCATCATGCGCGCGCGGCCATCGTGAAGTCCGGCACGGGAACGCTGCAGGCCGCGCTCGCGGAGACGCCGCTGATCGTGGCGTACCGCATGAATCCACTGAGCTACCTCATCGCACGGCAGCTGGTCGAAGTGCCCCATGTCGGACTCGTGAACCTGGTGGCGGGTGAGCGGCTCGCACCAGAACTGCTGCAGGATGATGTCACGGGCGAACGTCTGGCCGCTGCAGTGCTTCCACTGCTTCACGAAGGCTCTCCCGAGCGCACGCGCGCACTCACCGGCCTGGCACGCGTGCGCGACATGCTGCGCGCACCTGCCGGCGCACCGTCGGCGGCGGATCGCGTGACAGAGCTCGCGGCCGGGATCCTGAAGTGAGCAGTCGCATGCAATATCGCATGAGCACGCTCGCGGCAGGCCTCACCGCCGACGCGCTCTTCCGCACATGCCGCTGGGAACGGTATGGAGCCGACCGCTATACTGAAAACTGGGCCACAAACAGCGGGCTCATTTTCGCGCACTGGCACGGCCGCCTTCTACCGCTGACGTACTATCATCGCGGACGGGGCATCGCGCCGCTGGTCAGCCGTTCCGCCGATGGAGAATACATCTCGAAGCTGATCGAGCACTGGGGATTCCATCCCGTGCGAGGCTCATCGAGCCGCGGCGGAACGGCGGCGTTGCGAGAGATGGTTCGCGTCGCGCGCAAAGGCAGGATGCTCGTGTTCACACCGGATGGTCCGCGGGGACCGCGTGAGGAAGTGAAGCATGGCGTGCTGATTGCAGCGCAGCTGTCGGGGCTGCCGATCGTTCCGGCGAGCGCGGCCGCTTCGCGAGCATGGTGGATCACGGGGTGGGACCGTTTTCTCGTACCCAAACCTTTCGCGCGCATCATGGTCGGATTCGGCGAGCCAATGTATGTGCCGCGCAACGCGAATGAATCGCAGCTCAATGCATACGCAGCGCAGCTCAAGGCATCGATTGACGCCCTTACTCGTCAGCTCGATGATGCCGTCGCATGAAATCAATTCTTGAGATGGTCGGACGCTGGTGGAACGGCGAGCTGGGCGGCGCAGGTGATGCGCTCGATGTCATCACCGCGCCAGCCGAGGCGCTGTATCGCGGGGCAACCAATGTGCGCAACGCGTTGTATGACGCAGGCACGCTGGACCGCATTGCGCTCGATGTGCCCGTCATCAGTGTTGGCAATGTCGCGGTTGGCGGAACCGGCAAGACGCCAGTCACCGCATGGCTCGCGCGTGAGCTGCGCAAGGCCGGGCGCGCGCCGGCCGTACTGCATGGAGGGTATGCCGATGACGAGCCTGCCCTGCATCGCGAGATGAATCCTTCGATCCCCGTTCACGTAGGCCGCGATCGCGTCGAAACCGGGCGTGCTGCAATTGCTGCAGGTGCCAATATTCTCGTGCTTGATGACGCGTTCCAGCACCGGCGTCTGCGACGCACGCTCGACATTGTGCTCGTGGCCGCAGAGACCTGGAACGGGCGTCGCCGCGCCCTGCCTCGCGGACCGTGGCGCGAATCCGCCGCAGGCTTGGCTCGCGCGGAATGGATCGTCGTTACTCGCCGCACGGCATCGCTCGACGAGGCACGCTCCGTCCGAACGCAGCTGAGGACACGTTTCCCTGATGCAAACGTCGCAATCATTCATCTCGCAGCGCGAGCGTGGCGTCACGCAGGCCGCGAGGCCGCGGCGCCCACGCTGGCCGCCCACGCTCTGAGTGCGATCGCATCGCCGGACGCCTTCATCGAGAATGCACGAAATGCCGGCGCAACCGTTGATGGCGTTACTTTCTTTCCTGACCATCACGAATACGATCGAACGGATGTCGACAATGTGCTGAAGCGAGCGGGGACGGCGCCGATTTTGACGACTGCGAAGGACTGGGTGAAGCTGCGACACCTCTTGCCTGCGGATCGTGTGTGGGTGCTCATGCAGCACGTGGAGCCGGAGGATGATGCTGAACAGCTCCTGCAACAGGCACGGGAGCTCGCGCGATGACGCGTGAGCAGAGCGTAGATGTGCTTGTCCTGGGCAGCGGCATTGCAGGACTCAGCTACGCGCTGAAGGCCGCCGCATACGGATCGGTTGCGATCGTGACGAAGAAAGAGCGCGCCGCTTCGAGCACCAACTACGCGCAGGGCGGCATTGCGGCAGTGATTGCGCCGGATGATGACACGGCGTTGCACGTGCGGGACACGCTCGTCGCGGGAGCAGGACTCTGCCACACAACCGCGGTGCTGGAGCTCGTGCAGGAGGGTCCGGCCCGAGTGATGGACCTGATCGAGTGGGGCGTTCGTTTCTCGCGTGATGCCGGCGACTTTTCGCTCGGCCGCGAGGGCGGTCACTCCACACGTCGCATCCTGCATGCGGGCGACTTCACGGGTAAGGAAATCGAGCGCGCCCTGCTGCAGGCGGTAGCGGAGCATCCGCGCATCGAGCTGTACGAGGACACGGTGGCGATCGATTTGCTCGTCGGCACAGTCGGCGGCGACACGAATGATGCGAGCCGGTGCGGCGGTGCGCTTGTGCTCGACCATCATGCGGGAGAGCTGGTCGCGTTCCGCGCGAGCGTAACGCTGATCGCAACGGGTGGCATCGGCCAGGCGTTCCGGCATACGACCAATCCCGACATCGCAACCGGTGATGGCATCGCAATGGCGTATCGTGCCGGTGCGTCCATCGCAAATCTCGAGTTCGTTCAGTTCCACCCGACGGCGCTGTATCCCGCGGAGCAACGAGCCTTCCTCATTTCCGAGGCGGTTCGTGGTGAAGGGGCGGTATTGCGCACCCTCGATGGCGCACTCCTGCCAATCGATCACCCGCTGGGTTCACTGGCGCCGCGCGATATCGTGGCGCGGCATATCGACCGCTACATGAAGGACTCCGGTTCGCCGCACGCCTTGCTCGATCTGTCCCCGATCCCGACGGCAGAAATCGAGTCGCGGTTCCCCGGAATCCTGGCCGAGTGTTTGGCCCGGGGCATTGATATCCGCAAGGAACCCATCCCGGTCGTGCCGGCGGCGCACTATGCGTGCGGGGGTGTGTTGACGGACGCGGAAGGCCGTACGACGATCGGGGGACTTTACGCCGCGGGCGAGGTGGCATGCACTGGCGTCCATGGTGCCAATCGCCTAGCATCAAATTCTCTGCTGGAAGCCGTAGTTTACAGTCATCGCGCGAGTGAACAGGTGCCGTCCGAGCTGGGCATCCGGTGCCATGACGCGCGGGTCAGGCCGGGTGGTGACAGCGTCGCTGCGGTTGCACCGGCTGGTATGACTGTGACCGAGGTGAGAGCGGGG
The DNA here is from genome assembly GCA_039912685.1 of Longimicrobiales bacterium. Taxonomy (GTDB): domain Bacteria; phylum Gemmatimonadota; class Gemmatimonadetes; order Longimicrobiales; family RSA9; genus DASUXU01. Next base: position 18,136 of record JBDSPG010000084.1, read on the forward strand.
ATACGCGATCGGATGTGGGAGAGTGCGGGCATTGTGCGTCGCTCGTCCGAAATGCGCGATGCTGCGATAGAGCTCGGGGAGCTCAGGTCGATGAGCGAGGCGATTCGCGCGGCGAACCCTTTGGACCCCGAAGCGGTTGAAGT
>JBDSPG010000247.1:0-4661 GCA_039912685.1 Longimicrobiales bacterium
GATCGACGTCGTGGAGCTGGCGCCGTTGCCGGGCCTGTCGGCACCGGATTTCCTGGTGGCGAAATTGATCTACAAGATGATCGCCTACCGTTTCGCGGGTGGCCTGAGTTAGACGTTCGTGCGTCGTTCGCCGGTGAAGAGAGCGAGCTCGGGATCGGTCGGCTCCACGGTGTAGCGCCGGAAGAGTGGATGCAGGTCGAGCGGGTCGTCGATTGTGTACGTGTCCGGCACAAGTCCGCGTGGTGCCATGATGAACGGCCATGACTGGCGCCCGCCCATTGCGCCGTGTGCACCGATCTGGTCATCGAAACATATACACCGGCCTGTATCGGGATCGTAGGCTCCGAACAGCACCATGTCACCCGCACTCGGCATCACGGCGAGCTTCGCGATCGCGAGCCGCTCCGCAGTCGAGCTCGCGTAAACCGCGAGCGGATCCTCACCAAACAATATTTCGACCTCACCTGCGACCGTGACGAGCGCGCGGCCGCGCAGATTTTCCACGTGCGCCCCATCCAGCATGCGAGTGATCACGCAGCCGATGCCGGTGTGCGCAACGAGGAAGTAGTAGAGCGCGCGACGATCGGGGTCCTCTCGAATCTCTTCGTACTTCAAAGCGTGCTTCGGATCGGTCCAGTACACGTGCGCGAGCGATGACGAGTACGTAACCGCAAGCTGCGCGTCTTGCGACTGCTTCGTTACTTCGGCAAGGAGCGGGAACGGACTGTAATGCCGACGGAGCCAGCGTCCGAGTCCCTGACCTGCCCGGCGCGCCGGCAGGATGGATTCCTCCGACACACCCTCGAGCTCCTGCACGAGGAAGTTCATCACATCTTCGTGCTCGGCGGAGTAGTCGCCGGTGCCTGCAATGACGAGCACGCCCTTCTGGACGGCAGAGATGATCGTATCGCCGAGTGTCTCACCGAACTGCACTCGGTATGGAACCGAAGGCGTCTGTCCGTGGTCGCTCAGGATGTAAAGGTCATACGGTCTGCCGGGTACTCTGCGCAGCATCCGTCTGATCTCGCCGACACGACGATCGAATGCGCGCACGGAACTGTACGCGGTTCGTGACTGAGGGCCGTAATGATGGGCGAACTCATCATACACGTTGTACGTCGTATAAATACCCGGTGCCCCGGTATAGATGTCGAGGAGCACGGCGATCGTCTGCAACTCCCGCAGGATAACGTTCGTTGCGATGTGCAGGAATGGGAGGTACCACCAGTGGTAGGTATATTCGCCGCGCACCTGACTGTACAGACGGAGCAGCTCCTCACGTACATACTGCCACGCACTTGCGAACACGAGGCGCACAAGACGGAAGGGATGCAGCAGCAGCAGCAGCGCCAGCCTGCCGCCACCCATCTTCTGCAGCAAACGCTGGGGCTTCTTGGCCGCCAACGTGAACACAGCGTGATCCGCACCGCCGTCGTAAATGTTCACATAGCCGGAACCTCCGTCGAGAATGCCTGACAGAGGCAGACGGTCACGAATGCGCTGCACATCATCAGGCTTTGAGCCGACGATGAAGCGGTCTGCTTCCTTCTCGTAGTATCGGAATGCAGGAATGTTCTCCTTCGTGCCGAAGAAGATGGCCGCCTGCGCGGCGGGCGTGGCGCTGGGCAGCCCGGCTGGGTACGCACGCAGGCGCCAGTCCTCGCGCTCGATCAGTTTTTTGAGGTTCGGCGCGTAGCCGTGATCAATCGCATACAGCAGATCGTCATACGAGAGTGCGTCGATCTGCAGCGCGATGAAGCCGCGCTCCTCGCGCTCGAACCGCTCACGCCGTTCAGCAGCGAAGGGAAAGTATTTGAGGCGGTAATACGTGCGATAAAGCGCGTAGCGCAAGCGCTTCAGCCGGCCCGGTGATGACATCGTGGAGTCGATAACTATCGCTGTTGCATTTGGGGGGCTGTCTGCTCTCGTTCCCGTGACGCGACCTTCAGAGCGTGGTCGGAGGACCCATCAGCGAGGGCAGCTGCCGGAGCAGCTCGCGCGGCTCGATCGGCTTCGCAAAAAAATGCGTGCACCCCGCGTCCAGGCACTCCTGACGCTCGCGATTGCCTACCCGCCCGGTCAGGGCTACTACGCGGACGTGACGCGTATTGGGGTCGGCAATGATCTCACGAGCAACATCGAGGCCGGGACGGTCGGGAAGGCCCAGATCGAGGAGAACCAGGCGGGGCACGTCACTCGCCACCGACGAAAGCGCCTGCTCTGCGGTTCCCGCCTCGCGTACCTGGTAGCCCGCATCTTCGAGCAGCAGGCGGAACGCGTGACGAAGTAGTGGATCGTCTTCCACCAGCAGGATGGAACGGTCGGAAGTATTGGTCATTAAACGATATACTATACGTCAGGGCCAGTTGTAGCAAGTGTTCCTTCATCTGTTTCAGGTCCGGCGCCCGTCAATGCCTCCTCCAGCAGTTGGCGCCTCAAGAGGGTGCTGTACAGCCCGCCAGATGCCACCAGTTCCGCGTGCCTGCCCTGCTCCACAATACGGCCGTGATCGAGCACGAGGATCTGGTCGGCGTCCATAACGGCGCTGACGCGATGGCTGACCATGATAGCGGTGCGGCGGGCCATTTCGTGGCGAAGGCCGAGGAGGATATCCCGCTCGGTATGGGTGTCGACGGCGCTGAGGGCATCATCGAGTATCAGGATGGGGGCGTTGCGGGCGATGGCGCGGGCGAGGGTTGTGCGCTGGCGCTGACCGCCGGAGAGGTTGACGCCCCGCTCGCCCAGTCGGGTTTCGAACCCGTTGGGGAACTCCGCAATCGTGCCGGCGAGCTGCGCGACCTCAGCGGCGCGCTCCACACTGGCGCCGGAGGCGGCGTTCGCACCGAAGGCGATGTGTTCGCGGATCGTATCGGAGAAGACGAAGGCATCCTGCGGCACAATTGCGATGGCGCGGCGGAGTGAGTCGAGGTTGAGTTGGCGGGCCGGAATCCCGTCAACAAGGATATCGCCCGACGTCGCATCATACTGACGTGTGAGTAGCGAAACGATGGTCGATTTCCCGGAGCCCGTTGGTCCGACGAGTGCCGTTGTGGTTCCGGCAGGGATCGTAAAGGAAACGCCGGACAACACATCGCGCTCGGAGCCGGGATAACGGAACGACACGTCGCGAAACTCGACGTCCCCGCGTGTGTCGGTGAGCGGGCGAGCACCCTCCGCATCGGTAACGACGGGCGCAGTGTTCATGATGCGATCGATTCGCGCCATGGAAGCGGCACCGCGCTGGAAGAGATTGACGACCCAGCCGAGGGCAATCATCGGCCACGTGAGCATAATGAGATATGTACTGAATGCGACGAAGTCACCGAGCGAGATCCTGCCGTTCATCGCCTCGATGCCGCCGAACCATACGACGGAGAGCAGACCGAGGCCGGTGAGAATCGTCAGCAGGGGATGGAAGGCCGCGCTTGTGCGCGCGAGATCCATGTTCTGCTTCAGGTATGCCCGATTGAGCGTGTCGAACTCAGCGGCCTGCGCCTCCTCCTGCACATACGCGCGCACGATGCGCACGCCGCTCAGGTTCTCCTGCACCATCGTGGAGAGCACGCCGAACTGATCCTGAATGGCATCGAAGCGTCGGTGAATGAGGCGTCCGAAATACACCATGACGAAGGGCAGCAGCAACAGGGGTGCGATGGCGATGGCCGTCAGCTTCGGGCTGTACCGCAGCATGAGCAGGAGTGAGAGGGCGGTGGTGATGAGGGTATTGACCAGGTACATGATTCCCGGGCCCACAGCCATTCGGACGGCCTGCGTGTCATTGGTCGCGCGGCTCATCAGATCGCCGATGCGGGTCGTCCCGTAGAACGCGGCGTCCAGGCATGTCAGGTGGGCAAAGAAATCCTGTCTCAGATCGTTCTCGACGCGGCGGCTGATTCCGTTCAGCATCTGCCGCATACCGAATCGGGCAAAGGCGTTGAGCACGTTTACGACGACGACGAGGGCTGCGATCTGCAGGACGAGGGTGATGCGAACGTCGGGTGGCCGGAGCGCGTCGATCGCGACGCCGGTGAGCCAGGGCGTGGCGATGGGCGCGGCATTGGAAAGCGCGACGAATGCGAGCCCTGCCGCGAGACCGCGCCAGTAGCGTTGTACATAGGGGAGGACAGTCTGGAGCTGCTTCATGGGACGCCTATGTGAGCCAACATCAGAAAAACCGCGCCGTTCCTCGAGAAAACCGGTCCCGGAGCGTGGCATATCGGTTGCACATCCACCGCTCCGGGTGCGAAGACGCGCGACCGGAAGCTATCGGCCGCAGCGCGCACGCTCAACCCGAATGGAAGGTTGTACGAGAATGAAACGGCGAATGATGACGCTGCTGCTCGCGATGCCGCTAATGGTGTCCGCCGCGGCATGCAGCGACCGGAAGGATGATCGGGCAGCGCTCGAGAAGGACGAGATGGACCGTCAGCTCGACCTCGCGCTGCAGAGCGACAGCACGCCAGTCACCTACAATGATACGGCCGTGGGTGTCGAGCCGGTGCCGGATGTCAAGGCACCGCCGCGTCCGACACCGAAGCCGGTTACACGTGCGCCGCAGGTGAACACACCTCGGCCGACGCCTCGTCCGCAACGGACCGAGCCGGTGCCTTCACCTGCGCCGACAACACGGTCGGTGACATCGACGGCACCGAGCGGCACCT
>JBDSPG010000252.1:0-4180 GCA_039912685.1 Longimicrobiales bacterium
CGTTCCAGGTCCACAGGAACGAGAAGATCGCCGTCGTCGCCAATACCGGCAGCGACAGCGGCAGGATGATCTTCCGGTGGTCGCTGGAACCCGGTCGGCATGCCGGTTCTTTGCTGCGCCTGCACGATCAGCCTTGCCTATTTGGAGTCGCTGGTCCACATCAACCTCGCCGGCCCGATGCCGCGCAATCGCTACCGGGTCGAGATCGAGATACCGGATACGGTGTGGAGCGCTCGCCGTGTCGCCCACGTCCATGCCGCGGCCTTCCCTAAGGACTGGGATGCCCATCCGGCTGCCAAAGGCAGCCTCGATTATGGTGCGCAGTGGCTGAAGGCTGTCAAAGCAGCTGTACTGGTGGTGCCCTCAATCGTGATTCCCGAAGAAGACAATATCCTTGTGAACCCCATACACCCGGACGCCGCAAAGCTCCACGTGCTTAATGTGACTCGCGTCGAATATGATCATCGGTTGTTTGCGGGCTTCGGTAGTAGGACGTAGCAGGAACGGCAACCCCAGAGCTGCCGTTCCTCTATCAGCAGCCGCAACGAGTTCCACAGCGATCCGGGTGCGGTGCGCGTACCATTCGCCAATCCCTTGTGCCATGCTTCAACCATGCAATTCGCCGACATCGCAACGCCCGCGTTACTGCTGGACACGATCCGGATGGACCGCAACATTGCACGGATGCGTTCCCGCGTGCGGGAACTTGGCGCAGGTTTTCGCCCGCACCTGAAGACCAGCAAATGCATCGACGTCGCAAGCCGGCTGTTCGACGGCGGGATCGGGCCGATCACCGTGTCGACGCTGAAGGAGGCGGAGTATTTTTTCGGACACGGCTACACCGACATCCTGTACGCGGTCGGCATCACGACGGTCAAGCTCAGACATGTTGCCGATCTGCGCGCGCGCGGCTGCGATCTCAAGATCATCCTCGACAACGACGAAGCGGCCGTGGCCGTGTCCGCGCTGGCGACGCAGTCCGGCTCACCGATCCCAACGCTGATCGAGCTCGATACCGATGGCCATCGCTCCGGCGTCGCGCCGGAAGATGATGATTTGCTGCGCATCGGTCAGTTGCTCGGGGCTTGTCTTGCCGGTGTGCTCACTCACGCCGGTGCTTCCTACGACTGCAGTTCGGTCGAAGCGATCCGCGCGCTGGCCGAACAGGAGCGGGCGCGTTCCGTCACCGCTGCCGTTCGCCTGCGCGGCGCGGGACTGTGGTGCCCGATCGTCAGCGTCGGCTCGACACCGACGGCGACCTACGCGCAACGGCTGGACGGCGTCACCGAGGTGCGTGCCGGTGTGTTCGTGTTCTTCGATCTGGTGATGGCGGGCATTTCGGTTTGCACCGTCGATGACATCGCGCTGTCGGTGCTCGCGACCGTCATCGGCCATCAGCGCAACAAAGGCTGGCTGATCACCGACGCCGGATGGATGGCGATGTCGCGCGACCGCGGCACGGCGAAACAGCCGGTCGATCAGGGTTACGGTTTGGTCTGCGACGAGACCGGGGTAACGATTCCGGACCTGATCATGACCGCCGCGAACCAGGAGCACGGCATCGTCGCGCATCGCTCCGGCGACCCCGCGCGGACGCCGCTGTTGCCGGTCGGTACGCGCCTGCGCATACTGCCCAACCACGCCTGCGCCACTGGTGCGCAGCACGACCGGTATCACGTGGTCACCGACGCAAGCACGAATGTGGAAACGACATGGAAGAGGTTCTCCGGATGGTAGATCCGATGAAACTGATCGACGCGGCCGGCTGCGCGGCGCCCGGCGGACACTATTCGCACGCCGTCGACGTCGACGGATTCGTGTTCGTGTCGGGCCAACTGCCCGTCACCGTGGAGGGGCACACGCTGAAAGACGCGTCGTTCGAAGCGCAGGTCGAGCAAGTGCTGAAGAACTGCGCGATGGTGCTGTCGGTTGCGGGATGCGCGCTGACCGATGTGGTCAAGACCACAGCGTACGTCGTCGGCGTCGAGAACTGGCCGACGTTCAATCAGATCTATGCGCGAGCGATGGGTGCGCACAAACCGGCGCGATCGGTGGTGCCGGTGCCGGCGCTGCACCATGGATATCTGATCGAAGTGGAGATGGTGGCGCGGAAGGTGCACGAGAACCAAGTTACTGCATTCGAACGCATGGCGGACAACGCTCGCGAATTGGGATCGGATTAATGAAGTGGCGGGGCACGCACGCTATACCGCAGGAAGAGACCACCATCACAGTCTGTCCCTCTCACCGCTGGTAAATTGGACGGCCGGGACTCCCCATCGATTGAGCATCTTCGTAATCCGCGCCGTCTCCCCGCCCGGGGCCCCGCCAGGGGTCACGTGCGCGATGTAGAACGAATCAGCCAATGCCGCGACAATCTCGTTTGCGCAGCATGGCCGATTCCCTCGTCGCCCGCAGCGGGTCTTCAATGAACGGGGAAAGCAGCAGTAGCCTTCCGGCATCAAAAGCCGTACGGCAATCCCACGAAAACCCATTTCTTCAATCGCGCGCGCGGGGCACACGATGACTGGCTGGTTACCACGCAGGAGTATTTGCAGGCATTCCTTCTCGATGTTGGAATGGAACCCGCTGATAACAGTTATTCCGTCCTCGCGCATGCGCTTTGCGGCAGCGTGCGACCGGTGGATGGCATTAGCCGGTATTCGAGCGGAACCGAAGAGCGCAGTTCTGGGATTGTCCAGCAATTGCATGTTGCCGCGCGCAATCAGTTCGGATGGCGCACCCGCGCCCAGCCGCGCCCCGAGAATCGCGGGGTAGTTCGAAGCGCCTAGACAATGCTTTGGAATGCATGAGACCAATCGACTATCAACGGTGCACCTCGATAGAATAGGAGCGTGCTTGATTCTCCGACGCGTGAGGAATATCACGTTCCCGTTGCTCGCAGCCAGTCAAACGGGTGCGCGACCACGCTACGACTGAGTACTGTGATTTCTGCCGTGGATCGAGCAATACGTTATGATCAGTTGAGCTTACTACGGAAGGAACGCGCACACCGCAAACGAGTCGACCCCGAGCACGTTGCTCATCGACTTTGGCGAGAAACTCACCTCCGAGTTGCTGAGCATAGCGGGCCACCGGTCGCTGATTCCAGCTCGTTGGAAGTAGGAGATTAACGTCCGCCAAGTCCACCACCGCATCGTCAGGCACGTCGATTGCCGCAATGGTCAATTCTCCGACGCTCTCCCATCCCGGACGAGCAACAACTTCCAGTATCGCGAGCGCTTCGACTTCGGCCACGTAAAGTATCTCTGTTCGCCTGTCATTGAAACGCCAGCCGTCGCGAGCGATGGACGCGGCCGAGTCGAACGGGTCAAAGAGATTCCGCGGCTTGCGCGAGGCGCGGTAGACGCGCATGGTTAAAGCGGACCGCCTTCGGCTTGCGCTTGTAGCTCATTCATCACGAGCCGCTCGCCCTCCGCGGTTCTTAGCAGATCAAGCGGTGTTGAACCACCAAGCGCGAAATTTTTGGTGCGAAGGTACCGGCGTGCGGCGTCAAACCCCCCAAGTACTTCTGCGGCGGCAGTTGTGACCCGTGCCGCTCGCATTGCCAGTTCACTCGCGTTTGTATCGAGTGTTCTTCCGAGCTTCGACTTTATTGTCTTGAATGAAAGGTGAAAGAACTGCTCCACCTCCTGCAGGGTGTTGAGAAACATCGAGGACGAGAGCAACAGCGATTCACCGCTAAGCCCTTCAAGCAGGCGCTTATGAAGCAACAACGGTGCTATGGCCTCGGGGCGAGCATGCATATGTTTCAGCAGGGCCTTCTCGGTGATCACCCAGATGTCAGACAGTTCCAATTTGTCCAGGCGGTGCAAGCTTCGGCGCAGCGCCTTGTCTTCAAGAGTGAACAGCACGACCGCATCAATGCCCTCCCAGTTAATTTCTTCGGCTGCCCATGCCGCATGCGGGGCACTTCGCCGTTGCGCGACGCTCGCTGCAGGGGTGGTGTAATTAGTCATTGGAAAACTCCATGGAAGGTCATGGAATAATGACACTTATGGATGCGATTTGCAATGTCGAGCGTTCGGTATCAATAGGCAGATCGCAGACAAAAATTCAAGAAACCAACCCCTCGCGTCCCTTACTCCACCGTCACGCTCTTCGCCAGATTCCGCGGCTGGTCCACATCCGCGCCGCGGCGGACGCCGATGAAGTAGGC
>JBDSPG010000064.1:0-2577 GCA_039912685.1 Longimicrobiales bacterium
GTGCTTCCCAGCGTGCTCGATGAGGTGCGCCGCGTACTTGGCGCAGACGAGTGCGCGCTGTTCCTTCGGTCGCCTGCAGGATTGGAGCGCGCGTGGGGAGTCGGCAGCGGTGCGACCACGGTCACGGAAGTCGAGCGGCTGCTCGCGAACGGCACAGCCATGGATCGCGACCTGACCCTCGCGCGCCTGATCGCCGGGGATCGTCGGCTGGGCGCGCTCTCGGTCCGTGTTCCGCGCGAGCTCTCCGCCGAAGAGCACCTGCTCATCTTCACGCTCGGCAACCTCATCGCGCCAGTGTTGCTGCACGCGGAGTACTCGAGGCAGCTCGAAGTCGAAGTGGACCTGCGCACCCGCCAGATCGAGCATCAGAGTCGTTTCACGGAAAAGATCATCGACTCACTCCCGGTGGGCCTGTACGTGATCGACCGTGAATACCGCATTCAACAGTGGAATCGCAAGCGCGAAACCGGCATGCAGGGTGTCTCGCGTGAGGAAGCCATTGGGCGGACCATCTTCGAGATCCTGCATCGACAGCCCGCTGCGTTGCTGCGTCAGGAGTTCGACACGGTGCTCTCGACGGGGCAGATGCAGGAATTCCAGACCGAGTCGGTGGCAACGGGCGACACGCGCGCCTACCGCATCTCGAAGATTCCCATGCGTCTCGACGATGTGAACGTGACCCACGTCATCACCATTGGCGAAGACGTCACCGAATGGAAAGAAGCGGAGCAGCGGATTTCGCAGGCTGAGAAGCTCGCGGCCATTGGCCAGCTCGCGGCCGGTGTGATGCACGAGATCAATAATCCGCTGGCGACGATCGCGGCGTGCGCGGAGAGCCTGATGCTGCGGCTGGAGGACATGACCGCCGCAGGCATCATGGTGCCCTTCGAGGCGCGTGACTATCTCAAGATCGTGGACAGCGAAGTACACCGCTGCAAGCGTATCATCGACGGGCTGCTGGATTTCAGCCGTCCGAAGTCGATGGCGCTGATGCACGTCGATCTGAACGCGACGATCGAAAAAACCCTGTTCCTGCTCAAGCATCACGCCCGGTTCAAGAAGCTCACGGTCACCACCGATCTCGACACATCCATCGGCACAATCATCTCAGGTAACGCCGAGCAACTGGTGCAGGTCTTCATGGCGCTGCTGATTAACGCCATGGATGCCATGGGTGAGCGAGGGACCATCGGCATTCGCACCACCCGTGTCCGCACTCCGGTCGATGCTGTGGTTGCCGAGGTCATCGATCGTGGGCATGGGATGACGCGGAACGAGGTCTAGAAGATTTTCGAACCGTTTTATACGACCAAGGCTCCGGGGCGCGGCACCGGACTTGGCCTGTCCATCTGCTACGGTATCGTGGCCGAGCACGGCGGACGGATTGAAGTGGACAGCGCACCCGGGAAGGGAAGCACCTTCCGGATTCTCCTGCCCGTTACCGAGGACTGATGACTCGTACTCCCCGCATCAAGGTGCTCATCGCCGAAGATGAAGCTCACCTCGGTACCATTCTCGAGACGTTTCTCAACGCCAAGGGCTATCACGTCACGACGGTCAGGGACGGGCGCGCAGCGTTGCATGCGCTGCGAACGGATTCCTTTGATGTCGCACTGCTCGACATCGTGATGCCGGAGATGGATGGTCTGGAGGTCCTTCGGCATGTGCGAGAGGAGTCCACACCACCGGAAGTGATCATCATTACCGGCAACGGCACCATCGAGACCGCGATCAGTGCGATTCGGCTTGGTGCGTACGATTATCTGTCGAAGCCGTACCGCATGGCCGAGATCGACGTACTCGTGCGGCGAGCGTGGGAAAAACGTCAGCTCGCCAAGGAGAACGTCCAGCTGCGAACGCGGCTGTCACACGTCGAAGGCTTTCCCGAGATGATCACGCAGTACGCGCCGATGAATGCCGTGATGACGCTCATCGATCGCGTGGCCCGCAGCGACTCCCCCGTGATGATCACCGGCGAGTCGGGCACGGGGAAGGAACTCGTGGCCAACGCCCTGCATCGGCTCTCCGAGCGCGACGGACCGCTCATCGACATCAACTGTGCGGCCATCGCGGAAAATCTGATGGAAAGTGAGCTCTTCGGCCATGAGCGCGGCGCGTTCACCGGCGCGCTCACGCGGAAGACGGGATTGTTCGAGCTCGCGTCGGGTGGCTCGCTGTTCATGGATGAGATTGGCGAACTCGATCCAAAGCTCCAGGGCAAGTTGCTGCGGGCGCTGGAGCTCGGAACATTCTTCCGGGTTGGTGGGACGCAGAAAGTGGAAGTCCACGTGCGCATCATTGCCGCGACCAACCGTGATCTCCAGAAGGCCGTGAACGACGGTGGCTTTCGCAGCGATCTCTATTACCGCATCAACACCATCTGTATCGACCTGCCGCCACTGCGCGAGCGGGTGGTGGACGTCCCGCTCCTGGCGCACCACTTTCTGAAGCAGTTCGGGGGCGGCAACCCGCCTCGCCTGACTGACGAGGCCGTGCATGCGCTGCAGGGATACCGGTGGCCAGGCAATATCCGCGAGCTGCGAAACGTGATCGAACGCGCGGTGCTGCTCGCCAATG
>JBDSPG010000342.1:0-11327 GCA_039912685.1 Longimicrobiales bacterium
GCGCCCGATGACTTCAGCTGCGCGAGACCTTCCACGGCCGCGCGACGAAGCCCTGCATCCGGATGCTTCAGCAGGTCAGCAAGTGCAGGAATCGCTTCGGTCATCGACAGCTGCACCACGAGTGCAACGGCGCCGCGCACGATATCTGGCGCATCGAGACGCAGCAGTGCGAGGAGATGCGGACGATGTCGTTCGGCCAGGCCGTTCATCGCGACACGCAGACGCTCCTGCAGTGCCGGCACCGATGTGCGCTCCATGGTGCGCAACAGCAGCGGCATGGCCTTCGGACCGAGATGCGACAGGAAGATACCAAGCTCGTGGCCGGACGGATCAATCGTTCCTTCCTCCAGCGACAACAGCAACTGGGTGAGAACACCTGGCTCGCTGAGCTCGCGGAACAGATCACGCGCGGTCGCTGCCTGCTCCTTCGGCAGCAGGTTTTCATCGAGCATGGTATTCAGTTCGACGAGGATCGTCGTTGCCAGCGTCAGATCACCCGTCGCAAGAAACGTCGGCATCAGCTGGCGCAGAATCCGGAGGATTTCTGCCTGCCGCTCGACACTCGAATCCTCGAGGCGATCGAAGAGTGCAAGCAGGACATCCCGACGGATGTCACGCTGCATCTCGAGCTCCACCTCGCGCCTCAGCGTCTCCAGCTCGGACGGATCCATGAAGTAGAGCGTTTCCGAGAAGTCGTCGCGTGACATGCCCTGCGCAACGGTGAGACCGCCATTTTCCACTGCCGGCGGTGCACCACTGCCCGGCTGAGACGGCTCCGGTGTCAGCGTGAGGTCGAACTTCGGCAGCGGCTCCATGTCGATTTTGCCGCCCGGCGGTATCGAGCGCGCGGTCGGGCTCACTGCTTCAGGAACCTGCAGACCGTCGGAGAGCGCGTCCACGTACGTGTACTGCAGGTATACGAACTCGGCCTGCCACAGCAGTGTGACGATGTCGTCATCGCTGCGCGCGTCGAGCGCTTTGGCATCTGTGAGGACATCGAGGAACCGCTCTGCTTCATTCTCGAACCCGGGCGAGAACGTCAGATAGCGAACGCCATCCTTGAAGAACAGGAACGGAACGCTGTCGCGCGCATCACCGGACGCGAAGTCCTTACCCTGCCAGCGGAACGTGTACTCGTCGACCTGCACGGAGAGACCGGGCAGCTCCTCCCAGAGCTTGTCGACCGCCGTGTGGAAGCCCTGGACGAACTGCTGGAACACCGGATTGTTCGCCTGATACAACCGCCGTGCACGCACGGCCTTGTCGAGCGAGCTGAAGAACTCGGCAACCAGCGGGGCCACGGCGAGGATGTCGTCATTCACGTCCGCAACAGGTGCGGTTCGCGAGGGATCTATCATCGTTTCGGGCGGCCGGTTCATTATCGTTCGGTGTTCCGTTGCACGTTACGCGTCGCGCCGTGACAGCGCTGCGATCTGCGCGACATCCTTGTCGCCGCGACCGCTCAGGCAGACGATGACCGGACCCAGACCGGTCCACTGCTTTCCGTCGCGCAACACGTATGCAACGGCGTGCGCGCTTTCCAACGCCGGAATGATGCCTTCAAGACGAGCAAGCTGATACACAGCATCCAGCGCTTCGTCATCCGTCACGCTGGTATACAGCGCACGACCGCTTTCCTTCAGAAACGAATGCTCCGGTCCGACGCCGGGATAATCGAGTCCCGCAGAGATCGAATGCGCTGCTGCAACCTGGCCATCCGCATCCTGCAGCAGGTAGCTGCGCGAACCGTGCAGGATGCCCGGTCGCCCGCGCGTCAGGGATGCGGAATGTCTGCCGGAATCCAACCCCTCACCTGCTGCCTCGATTCCGATCAGTCGAACGTCGTCATCTTCAACAAAGTCGTGAAACATTCCCATGGCATTGGAGCCGCCGCCAACGCAGGCGACCACTGCCGCGGGAAGCCGTCCGGTGCGCGCGAGGATTTGCGCGCGTGATTCGCGCCCTATGATGGATTGGAGGTCGCGCACGAGACGGGGGTATGGATCGGGGCCTACAACCGAGCCGATAATGTAGTAAGTGCCCCCTACGTTCGCCACCCAATCCCGCATGGCTTCGTTGGTTGCATCTTTCAGTGTGCGCGTGCCTGAAGAGACCGTGCGGACCTCTGCTCCGAGCAGCTCCATGCGGTAAACATTGAGCGCCTGGCGGGCCGCATCTTCCTCGCCCATATACACAACACACGAAAGGCCGAACAGCGCGCACACCGTCGCGGTCGCGACACCATGCTGGCCCGCGCCTGTTTCTGCGATGATGCGATGCTTTCCCATGCGGCGGGCGAGCAGTACCTGACCGAGTGTGTTGTTGATTTTGTGCGCGCCCGTGTGGTTCAGGTCTTCGCGCTTGAGCCAGATGTCCGCGCCCGCGGCCGCGCTCAGGCGCTGCGCGTGATAGAGCGGCGTCTCGCGGCCCACATAGTCGCGAAACAGGTCGTTGAGCTCTTCCCAGTAGGACGGATCGGCGCTGGCTTCGCTCCACGCCGATGAAAGCTCATCGAGCGCCGCAATCAGCGTCTCCGGCACGTACCGGCCCCCGAATTGTCCAAAGCGACCCGGCGCTACTACATCCGGGGTCTGCGTACCTGCCATATGTCGGGAACTCCTCGTGCTCGGAAAGCTTCGTCCAATGGCAAATGCTACGCCGCCCGGGCGGTGGCAATGAAGGCGGCAATCAGCTGGGCGGACTTGATGCCGATTTCGGTCTCCACACCGGAGCTCACATCGACCACGTCCGGCCTCACCGTACCGATCGCGCCGCCAATGTTCACGGGGTCGAGACCCCCCGCGAGAATGTAGATCACGTGCGCAGGCACCGCGCTCCGCAGCGTAGCGGCCGCGGTCCAGTCCGCCTTGGCGCCGGTCCCCCCCGCACCCGCGCTCGACCAACCGTCCACAAGGATGCCATGGGCTACGTCGCCATAAGATTCCAGACCCCGCTGCAGCTCCTCGAGTGAGCGAGGCCGCAGCGCTTTCCAGATGCGTACGCCCGTCTGCTCGCGCAGCGCACGAACCTCTGCTGGCGTTTCAACGCCATGCAATTGAATAACGTCCAGCGCCAGCTCCTGCCGCGCCTTCAGCAGCAGGCCGAGCGGCTCGTCCACGAAAACACCCACACGCTGGGCGTCGTCAATCGCCTCATAGATCGGCCGCGCCTCCTTCAGCGTCCGGCTACGCTTCGATCGCGGGCTCAGGATCACACCGCAGTAATCGGCGCCCGCACGGTCCGCGAGCCGCGCATCCGCCGCACTGCACAGTCCGCACACCTTGATCTGGAGCACACTCATGGTCGCGCCCTGCGCAGCACGCCGGCCAGGGATTGCACGCCATCTTTCGACGGCCCGTGTCGCATGAGAGACTCCCCCACGAGCACCGCGTCCGCGCCCGCCGCCGCCATCCGCGCCACATCGGCCGCGTCCCGAATGCCGCTTTCTGCAATTGCGAGGCAATTTGCAGGGATCCGGGGCAGCAGCGACTCCGAGACAGCAAGGTCGATCGTGAGCGTGTCGAGGTCGCGGTTGTTGACGCCGACGATCGTTGCGCCCGAGCGCAGCGCCAGGTCGAGCTCGCGCTCGTCATGCGCCTCCACGAGCGCAGCCATACCCAGCGCTTCGGCTTCTTCGCGGAGGGACGTGAGGGCGGCCAGGTCGAGGAGCCGCACAATCAGGAGAATCGCAGCGGCACCGGATGCCCGCGCTTCCGCAATCTGAAGTGCGTCGATCGTGAAATCCTTGCGCAGCACCGGGATCGGCACAGCCGCCACTACTGCGGCAACGTCGGCAATGGACCCGCCGAAATACTCCGCATCCGTCAGCACACTGATCGCCGAGGCGCCACCGGAGCTGTATGCGACGGCGGTCGTCGCTGGGTCGGCACTGTCCCGAAGGACCCCGGCTGATGGCGAACGACGCTTGACTTCGGCGATGACCGACACCGCCGCGGATACCCCACGGAGTGCCGCAGCGAAATCCACCGGCGGCGCCACCGCACGGGCGTCACGCCACAATTCAGCCGACTGCTGGCGCAGGATTTCGACCTCCCGGACCTTCGTCGCGACGATCCGGTCGAGCAATCCCAACGAGACTCTTGCGGTTCGGTTCACTTTCGGGTATCGTGTGTTCGGGTGTTGTTCGGCTACCGGAATACGAGGCTAACATGCCGCTGACGAAACGTCAAAAAGAGATCCTGGATTTTCTCGAAGGATTCGTCGACGAGAATGGATACCCCCCGAGCTTCGAGGAGATCGCTCAGAACTTCGGCTATACATCGTTGGCGACGGTGCATGAGCACCTGGAGAACCTGCGGTCGAAGGGGTACATCCGGAAGTCGTATAACGCGAGCCGTTCGATCGAAGTCGTACCGAGCGATGTGAAAGTTTCTGCGATCGAGCTGCCGCTGATGGGCAACGTCGCGGCGGGCGTTCCGATCGAAGCGATCGAGGAACACGAGACCATCGCGGTCCCGGAAGACATGATCGGACGCGGTGGCCGTCACTACGTGCTGCGCGTGCGCGGGGACTCGATGGTGGAAGAACAGATTCGCGATGGCGATTACGTCATCGTGAATTCCAGGAATACGGCGGAAAACGGCGAAATGGTGGTAGCGCTGGTGCAGGGCGAGTCGGCGACGGTGAAGAAGTTCTATCGCGAGCGCAACGGCCAGATCCGTCTGCAGCCGGCGAACGTCACGATGGCGCCGATGTACTTTCCGTCGCAGGAAGTGGTCGTTCAGGGGATCGTGGTCGGAGTCATTCGGAGGTATTGATGAGAAGTGGATTCGTGGTCGGTCGCAAGACCCGGAAGACGTTGACGGTTGTATATCTTCAGCAGGCGGTCGGACCGATCGAAGGTCCGTTCACACTGACGGCACTCGTCACGGAGTAGTGCGTCGTTCCGCGCCTGCGGAGGCGTGACGGAGTCGCTCGAGCGACTCTGTTCCCTTCCCGTCGTCGATGGCCGCTTCCGCAACCCGCACCCCGTTGCTGATGGAATCGGCGAGGCCCGCGAGATAGATCGCGGCACCTGCATTGAGTGATACGGCCGCACGTGCGGCGCCTGTGCGCTCGCCCGCAAGGATCATCGTGATAATGCGCGCATTGTCGGTCGGCTCCCCGCCGGCGAGATCTTCATGCCCCCACGGTTCCCAGCCGAGCTCGACCGCGGGATCGAACACGTAGCGTTCGAGGCCGCCGTTCTTCAGCTCAATGATGTCCGTCTCGCCGAGCGGGCTGATTTCATCCATGCCTGGTGCGCCATGGACAACGAGCGCGCGTACATGTCCAAGCTCCAGCAGTGCACCGGCCACGATCTCGAGCAGCGCCGGATCCGACACACCGACCACCTGCAGCTTCGCGCGCGCAGGATTCGTGAGCGGTCCGAGCACGTTCATGATCGTCGGTACACCGAGCGCCTTGCGGATCGGCGCGATGTGACGGATCGCCGGATGCAGCAGCGGTGCGAACATGAACACGATGCCGGCGTCGCTGAAAACCGACTGCATGCCCGCGGGTGTCAGATCGATCTCAACCCCGAGCGCGCTCAGCACATCCGCGCTGCCGCTGCGCGATGTGAACGAGCGGTTGCCATGCTTTGCGATGCGCACACCCGCGCCCGCTGCAACGAACGCGGCCGCCGTCGAGATATTGAACGTGTTGATGCGTCCGCCACCCGTGCCGCAGGTATCGAGCAGCGATTCCGTCGCTCCGAGATCGACGAAATGCATGGCGCTCTGCAACGCTCGAACACCGCCCGCGATCTCCGCGGATGACTCGCCTCGCGTGCGCAGCGCGACGAGCAGTGCCGAGGCGAGTGCGGGCGACGCATTGCCCTGCATCACTTCATTGAACGCAGCCTCACTCTCGGCTGCCGACAGTGGTCGCGCGATCGCGTGTGCCACGATCTGCTGCAATACATCCGACTCCGTCACTGGCGACGTCATGTGCGGGGGCAGGACTGCAGTAGGAGCGCATTGCCGACAGCGCGTTCGCCGGTAGCGTCGGACGTTCGGTTCACGATGCGATTGCGGATCAGCAATGTTGTCGATCCGCCGCCATCGAGATTGATGGCATCAGTCGCGCCGAGTCGTTGATACAAGGCTGCGACTTCGGCCAGCGTCATACCATCGCTGTACGGCCGCTGCCGGCCATCGACCACGACCCAGTACTGCTGCTGTGTTGCTCGGTTCCAACCGACCGCGCTGCGCGGATGACGCACCGGTCCGAACGTCGGTGCAACCGGCTCTCCTGCATCCGTGACCAGATGAGCGTTCTGCAGCAGGACGGGAAAGCCGCCGACGGCCTGCCTCGCCGCAAACTGCAGGGTCGTCGATGATGCCGGCACCAGGGCGCTGTTCCAGCGAATGGTATCACCCACGGTACGGCGGTTGAGCCAGTCACCCGCACGCGTACCCACGGCCGCCTGCAGCGCCACGCGGCCAACGCCGAGCGCCACGGTGCCTGTGCGTGTTTTCGCGGCCACCACGCCACGTCCCGTCGATGCACCACCATCGATGACACGAACGCCGAGAATGACCGCGGCGGAATCGACCGTTGTCGGCCGCCCCCACCAGTGCGTGAACAGCGTGAGCCCGGTAACGGCCGGATGGCCCGCGTCCCCCTCGCGTGGACGATTCACCTGCGCGATATCAGTCGAATCCATCCCATGTCGGGCGACGCCGCGGATCGATGCGGCACCGGCCCAGTAACCTCCATCGGCGAGCGCGAAGACCGGACGCCGTCCGGGGCCGATCGCGATCTCGTCGTCCGAAACCTGTGCGCCCACCGGTGTGCCGGCGGGCAGTGCGAAGAAATCCGCATTCATCGCCGCGAGCGCGTCCCTGGCGATTGCGGATACGCCCGCCGCGGCCGTGAGTGGCGGACCGGCGTGTGCAACGAGGAGGTCAGGTGCGCAGATCCGGTGATCGATCGCGAGCACGTGGATTGCCCAGGGACCGCGTGGCAGCCATGCGTAGACATGCTCGACGCCCGGAACGACGATAACCACTCGCAGGGAGTCGGCATCCGGGAACGTCGCGCGCCATCCAGTAGCGGCCGGCGTCGACGCCGGTGCTGATTCCGTTGACCCGGAGGACACCCCCGCGCAACCGGACATGGCCGCGAGCGACAGCAGAATTGCGATGGCCTGGCGGTGATTGCGCAGAAGCTAGTCCCTGAGAACAATGGCGTCGGTACGACGTCGATCATCAGGATCATGCGGGCCGTTGCGCGAAGGGGCAAGCGGCGGCGCTCGCGAAAGCCGCAAGCGGCCTCGCCATGGCGCGGTGCGGTCTGTCCGAAACGCGCCCCTTCGGGTATCGTTCGCGCCATGAAACGAATTCTCGTAACAGGTGCGGGTGGGCAGGTCGGCGCGGAGTTGGTGCCCGCACTGCGCGCGGCATATGGCGACGATGCAGTACTCGCCACCGACATTAAGCCGCTGCCCGAGTCGATCGGACAATCGCGCATTCTCGACTGCACCGACGCCCCCGCCATGGCCGAGGCGGTTCGGGCGCATCGCGCCGATTCCATATACCATCTCGCCGCACTTCTTTCTGCGACGGCGGAAGCGAAACCGCAGCTCGGCTACTCGTTGAACATGGGAACTCTGATGAACGCGCTCGAAGTTGCGCGCGAGGAGAAGTGCGCAGTGTTCACACCCAGCTCGATCGGCGCGTTCGGTCCGACGACACCCCGCAATCCCACACCGCAGGACACCATCCAGCGACCGACGACGATGTACGGCGTAACCAAGGTCGCCGGTGAGCTGCTGTGCGATTACTACCATCAGCGGTACGGCATGGATACACGCGGACTGCGCTATCCCGGCCTCATCTCCTACGTCGCGCCGCCCGGCGGCGGAACGACGGATTATGCGGTCGACATCTTCTATCAAGCCATCGGAAAAGGAAGCTTTACCTGCTTCCTTTCTGCCGACACGCAGTTGGACATGATGTACATGCCGGATGCGGTGCGCGGCTCGATCGAGGTCATGGAAGCCGATCCCGCGAAGCTGCAGCATCGCAATGCATTCAACGTCACGGCAATGCAGGTCACGCCCGAGACACTCGCCGCAGAGATTCGCCGCCACATTCCGGGTTTCACGATCGAGTACAACGTCGACCCGATGCGTCAGGCGATTGCCGACTCATGGCCGCAGCGCCTGGACGACAGCGCCTCGCGCAACGAATGGGGTTGGGCGCCGCAGTACGACATGAGTGCGATGACGAGCGAAATGCTCACCAGGCTCGGCGAGAAGCTGGGCAGCCAACGGAGCTGAGATGCCGCTCGACCGATTGAAGCAGACACTGTCCTTGCATCTCGCAGGACTCGAGGAACACGGTACGGCCAAGGGTGACGAGACCGTTGTCACGGAAGTGATTCCGCCGAGCGGCGATCGCGGTCCGCGCTTCCGCCTGCGCAACGAGGGTGATCGCGAGTTCATCCGCATGAACTCGAACTCCTATCTCGGCATGGGACTTCGCGCGGATGTCATCGAAGCGGAGGAGAAAGCCGCGCACCGATATGGTGCAGGCCCCGGTGCTGTGCGCTTCATCAGCGGCACGTACGAGCCGCACGCCGCGCTCGAGACACGACTCGCGCAGTTTCACGGCCGCGATGCCGCCATGATCTTCAGTTCCGCATATGCCACTGTCATCAGCACGATTGTCGCGCTTACCACGGACCGCACGATCCTGATCAGCGATGAACTCAATCACAACTGCATCATCAATGCAATGAAGTTGTCGCGCCCCGCGGACAAGGCCGTGTATCGGCACAATGATATGCCCGGCCTGGATGCAGCGCTCAGCGCAGCTGCAGGGAAGGCGGACCGCATCATTGTCGTGACGGACGGCATCTTCAGCATGCGCGGCGATCACGCACCGCTCGACAAAGTAATGGCGCTCGCGCGCAAACACGACGCGAATTTCCCCGAGAACGTCATTGTCATTGTTGACGACTCGCACGGCGTCGGCGCATTCGGCCGCACCGGCCGCGGTACCGAGGAATACACTGCGTCTGGACCGTCTGATGTTCTCGTCGGCACACTTGGCAAAGCGTTCGGCGTCAATGGCGGCTACGTGACGTCGTCCCATGAGGTGATTCGATTCCTGCGCGAAACATCGCCCATGTACATCTACTCCAACCCCATCACCGCCGGTGAAGCCAGCGCCGCACTACGCGCTCTCGAGATCCTCGACAGCGCCGAAGGCATTGCAATCCTGGAACGCTTGCGTTCGCTCACCAAACGCTTCGAGGACGGCCTTGTCCGACTCGGCTTCGAAGTCATCCCCGGCGAGCACCCGGTTACGCCGCTCGTAGCCCGCGACACTGCGCTCACCCGCGCACTCGTGAAGCATCTGCGCGCGAATGGCGTGCTGGCGACTGGCCTCGCGTTTCCCGTCGTGCCGAAGGGTGAGGATGAGATACGGTTTCAGATCAATGCGGACCACACCGTGTTTGATATCGATCAGGTGCTCGAGACCCTGGCCTCGTTTCCGACGTAAACGGAATTTCGCACGAAGTGCGAAATGTCGTTCTACTGCTTACACGAGCGATAGGGATCACCCTTTTCGCCATCGACAACGAGCTTGTGGTCGAGATTTGCGACGCGGTCGGCTACGTCGTGAATGAGCTGCGCCACGCGGGCGTAGTGGCGGTAGTCGATGTACTGCGGCTCGTCCGTCAGCATGTGGTAATCCTGATGTCCGCCGGTGGAGAAGAACGTGACCGGGATACCATATCGTGCGTACGCCCAGTGATCGCTGCGGCAGTAGAACTGCTGCGGGTGACCGTTGGCGTCATACTGATAGTCAACGACGAACCCGGAATTCGTGTCCTTGATGACCTGCTCGACAAGCGTGCCGTACTCCGTCGACAGACGGCGTGAGCCCAGCAGCTGCAGGTACTGCGGACCACCCAGGCCCGGCGCATCTTTCGCATCACCGCGACCGATCATGTCGACATTGAGTGCGCCGACGATCTGTTCGCGCGGAACGGTTGGATAATCGGTGAAGTAGTTCGAGCCGAACATTCCGAGTTCTTCGCCGACATGCCAGATGAAGATGATCGACCGTTTCGGCTTTGCTGACGCCTTTGCGAACGATTCGGCGATCTCGAGGACGGCCATCGAGCCTGAGCCGTCGTCGTCTGCACCGTTGTTGATCGAGTCCATGCGTGCACCACCGTGCAGAGCGCGCAGGCTGTCCTTCATGGCATTGATACGAACCCACTGTTCCGGCGTCGGCGCTTTGTACTGCGACTCGGCGCCGCCCGGCCGTGAAATCGAGTTCAATGCGCGCAGCGAATCATGCTCCACGGCGCGAGCCGAGGGAGGAACGTGATCGTTGTGTGCGCCAATGATGATGTACTCGTTCTTCATCTCGCCTTCGAGGGTCGCGACAACGTTGCGACCCGGGACCGGCGTATCCTTGAATTTGACGTTCACCGCCACCGTCTTGCCGACGGTGCCCTTCACGGCAGCTGCCGGCGCCGCGCCGAGGATGGTCTCCGCCAGGCCGGCCGATACGGTGATGGCCATTGGCGAAGGCTTGTCAGCCTTGAGCGCGACTCGCGTCGCGTTCCACCCTTTCGGGTGGAAAATGTTCGCAAGGCGCGCCGGTACAAACGCTGCTGCGCTGCCGACGCTCATCGTGCCGGCCGCCGCCTGTATCATTTTCTGATACTCGAGGTAGCCGTGCGAGTTCACGAGAGTATTGAACTCCGCCTGTGACGTCGGCTGCTTGAAGCCGGGGATCGTCGGCCCGAGCATCAGGATCTTCCCTGCCACCTGCGCGGCGGGAAGGATGTTCGCGGTATCGAGCGAATAGCCACCGTAAATGACCGGCGCACTCGTCAGCTGGATTACCTGGTTCGGGATACTGCCAACAATGAAGTCGACACCGGCCGCGTAGGTCTTGCCGTCGACAACCAGAGACGAACCGGCCGAATCCAGACCGCGGGTGAAGAGGTGCGCACTCTGGAAGTAGGTGCCATTGTCGCCGGCGGGCTTCAGGCCGAGCCTGCGGACCTCGCTCTCGATGTACGCAGTCCCCTTGTCATTGTAAATCGAGCCGGCCGGACGGCCGCCCATCGAGTCATCGGCGAAGATGTACAAGCGGGTCATCAGGTCGGCGGTCGTGATCGCCGCGACCGTGGGACGTGCCGCGTGCTTCACGGGCAGGTTCGTCAGCGGAACCTCTTCCTGTGCCATGGCGGGTCCCTGGGCCTGCGTTCCGGTCGAAGTCTGACCTGCGCATGCGGGCAGCGCGAGCAGTGCTACGAGCGGCAGATATGAAGCGTATTTCATCGTTTCCTTT
>JBDSPG010000344.1:0-4129 GCA_039912685.1 Longimicrobiales bacterium
CCGTATGCGTTCGTGAACCTCAAGGTCGGCGGTGTGCCATCACCGGCACCGCAGGTCATCGTCGATGGAACGGCAGTCGAGTATGTCGCGTTCCCTCCGTTTTCCGGAGATGAGGCGACTCGTCGACCTTTGGAGATCACCGTTCGCAACCCTGGCAGCAGCCCGATGGATCTCGCGGCGGAGATCGGCCCAGAGGTGTGGCTGGTGCCGGAGCCCGGGTTTAATTCGTCACCAATACCAGGGGGCGCCTCGCGCGTCGTCAAACTCTTGACGCGTAGAGACAGGGCACCGAACGGATCGCCGTTGCCGCGCTACACGTACCTCACACTGCGAACGAAGGATGGCGCCTCGACGCGGCTGCTCGTTCAGGACAATGACGACATCCCCATTTCAGCGGGCCGCACCATCCGTCTGGGACCTGGTGATCGATCGATCATTGTTCCTGAGGTTGTGAGCCGCACAACCCCGTCCGGCGCTGTGACGTCAACGGTGCGTTTGAGCAATGTCGGCAACGACAGGGTTCAGGCCGAGCTGATCTTTACACCAGCGGGTGGTGACGGTTTCGACGGCAGCGTCCGCCGGGCAGTGGTCGTGGTTCCACCGAATGACGTCGTCTCACTGATCGACCCGGTCGTGCAATTGTTCAAATTGCCTCGACCGCAGTCAGGCCAGATGGAGATCAGGATTGCCCGCGCGCGTCAGGGGCTGGTCAATGTCACGTCGTCGATTGGCATCCCCGGTCGTGGTGTTACGTTCGCCGTGCCGGTGGTGAACCGCGGTGACGGAGCCCGGACCGGCAACGATCACGTGATCTTCGATGTCAGGAGCGACGCAACGGCAACAACGGCGCTGGTTCTCGCCGAGACTACCGGAATCGATGCAGTGACGATCCGGCTCAGGTTGCTCGGCCCCACCGGCGCCATTCTCGGGGGATTGTCTGTGCCGGTGCCGCGCTATGGGAGCGTGCGCATCGACAATGTCGTGAGCGCGCTTGGTGGCGGCGCCATAGAAGGTGCGCGAATCGAGATCTCCGTAGAACGTGGCTCGGGCGCAGTGAGTGCAGTGGCGTTCACGGGCGGGGCATCGGTGCTGAGTGTGTCGACCGTACCTGAGCGAGCGTCGTCCGCCCTGGTCATGCGACTTCGTGCCTTAGCCGTGGGTATCCAGCTCGCTACGGTCGTCCCCATCATCACTACGTCGAGTACCAACACGGCGCTGCAGACAAAGGTAGGACTGGTCGCTCCGGTCGGGCTTTCAGTCACCTTCAACGCTCTGTTTCGCGCGGCTTCCGGTGGTGGTGGAGTGTCGCGTCAGATCCCGGTGGCCGCGGGTGGCACGACGGTCATTCGAAATGTTTTCGAGTTCTTTGGAGTCGCTCCCGGCACGCAAGGATCGATTCTCATTGACACGCCAGCAGGATCTCGGGTCTACGCCGTCGTGGAAGCTGCATCCTCGTCCGGTGTGCAGACCAGCCCCAGCACGTTCCTCCCTCTTCCGACGAATTTGTCTGAAGCATTGACCGCGGCGGGCGCCTCCGCTTTCGGCCAGCGACCGCTGTTTCATGACGGCTTCGAGCAATCGACAAATCGATCGCGCGGCACGAGCTGGTCGCTGCTTCTCAATGAAGTTGGAGGAGCGAGCGGCGTTGTGACTGTGAGGCTCTACGAAGCGGGCAATCGGGGGGTGCCCATCGCGCAGAAGGACTTCAATGTCTCTGCAAACCAGCAACTGTCACTGGACACCGTTTTCGCACAGATGGATCTGGATACTCCCCAGCGTCGCAAGGACCGGACGAATGTGCTGGCAACGGTTACGGCAAAATCTGGGAACGCCCGTCTCGCTGCCACCGCGATCTCGACGGACAATGTCACCGGCGAGGTGAAGGCCTTCGCTCTCCTGCCGAGCGCCGGGAGCGGCACGCCCAGTGTGAACCTGGCCACACCGGTGTCCAGAGCTGTCCCAGCTGTTGGACGGCGCCGCGCCGCGCGCCCCTGACGTTGCCAACGTCATCCCCGCGCAGGGGGCAGACCAGGCGCCCGCGCAACGCGGGTGTCATTGCAGCGCAAACGAGCGGACTTCCGCGCATTGCGCTATTGTTTCTTCGACGTTGGGAGGAGTAATGCGAATTAACAGACGACGTGTGATGGTGGCGGCATGGCTGCTGGCAGTGAGCTGCGTGAATGCCCCGCAGGAGACTGCAACGGGGACTTCGGACAGTGCGAAGCGCAACGGGCCCGTGCGGATCGGCTTCTCGATGGATACTCTGAAGGAAGAGCGCTGGCAGCGAGACAAGAAGCTCGTCGAGCAGCGCGCCAAAGAGGTCGGGGCGGTGCTCGACGTCCAGGTCGCCAACGGCGATGACGCCGTGCAGACCAAGCAGACCGATAACATGCTTACAAAAGGCGTCGATGTCCTGATTGTCGTTCCGCACAACGGCGAGATCGCCGCCTCGATCGTCGAGGCAGCGCATCGCAAGGGCGTTCCGGTCATCGCCTATGACCGGATGATTCGCAGCTCGGATGTCGATCTCTACGTCTCGCATCAGGTGGAGCGGATGGGTGAAATGCAAGCCGAGTACGCTCTCAAGCATGTTCCGAAAGGAAACTATGTCCTCATCGGTGGCTCTCCGACCGACAACAACGCCGTCATCATGCGGAAGGGTCAGATGAACATTCTTCAACCTGCCATTGATCGCGGCGACGTGAAGATCATCTCGCAGCAGTTCGCGCGCGAGTGGAAAGCCGAGGAGGCGCTGCGGATCACGGAGGATGCGCTCACCAGGACGGGAAACAAAATCGACGCGATCGTGGCCTCGAACGACGGCACGGCCGGGGGGGCGATCTCAGCATTGGAGGCGGCCCGTCTCAACGGCAAGGTGCTGGTGACGGGACAGGACGCGCAGAAGGATGCCATCCAGCGCATCGTCAATGGCAAACAGACCATGACGATTTACAAACAGATCCAGCCGCTTGCTTACAGCGCAGTCGACGCCGCAATGAAGCTTGCCCGGAAGGAGCCGCTGGAGACCCGTGACAAGATCAACAACGGGATGAAAGATGTTCCGGCAATTCTTCATGAACCGACCGTCGTCGACAAGAGCAACGTCGATGCTACGGTCATCAAGGACGGCTATCACAAGCGCGAGGATATTTACGGCAAGGTTCAGTAGCTCGGCTTGCTCACGTACTTCATGATGTGCACAAAGAAATCGAGAGGACGGGTGGAGACACCGGGAACGGTGAGGAGAGACATCTGCCTGGAGGGCTCGGTGAGACGAGACCGGGACGCTGGCGCGTTTCCGTATCGTCGCTCCGCGCCTACGCGATGCTGTTCGCCCTGGTCGTCATCTGGATTTACTTCCAATGGATGACGGCCAGCGAGCTTTATCCCTACGGGCTGTTCCTCCATCCCGTGAACCTCGCCAACCTGCTCAAGCAGATGTCGGTCACGGGTGTGCTGGCCGTGGGGATGCTCTTCGTGATCGTGGCGCGTCAGATCGATCTCTCGGTCGGCTCGGTGGTAGGGCTGGCAGGGGGAGTTGCTGCGATGACTCAGGGCTGGGGACTTTTCCCTTCGCTGGCTGCTGCGATTGCAATCGGCGTCCTCACCGGAGCACTGCACGGAGCACTCATCGCCTATGCCAGCATTCCGGCATTCATCGTGACGCTCGGGGGACTGCTGACCTGGCGGGGCGTGATTCTCTACCTCACTAAAGGAGAGACAATTCCGGTTCGGCTTCCCATCTTCCGATTGCTGGGTGTAGCGCTCATGACGCGCTGGACGGGCCTGGCACTCGCGGCGGCAGCCATCGCTGCGCTGATCTGGATGACGATGCGACGGAATGGCGCGAGGCGGCGGCATGGTCTTCCCGTCCCGGGAGCGGCTACGACCGCACTACGCATCTTCGTGCCTGCCCTCTTTATCGTCGTCTTTACTGTGGCCATGAATTCCCAGGGAGGTGTGCCGCTTCCGGTCATCGTCCTGCTGGCTGTTGCTGCCGCGGGCGCGTTTCTAACGCAGGCCACGACGTTCGGACGCTACCTCTACGCCATCGGAAGCAATCCCGATGCGGCTCGCCTGTCCGGCATCAACTCGCGCCGCCACATTCTTGCAGCTTTCGCGCTCCTTG
>JBDSPG010000030.1:0-3076 GCA_039912685.1 Longimicrobiales bacterium
CAACGCGTGATCCGGCAGGTCTACTTTTCGCGCCGCCAGACTGGCGGCCAGAGTGCCGAGCATTCAGGCGCCGGTGGCGGCGGCAATGTAGTCCACCGGGAGCGGCAGATCCTTCAGGTCTGTCAGCTTGAACAGCTGCTTGATGGCGCCATGCACACCGAACTGCACATGCTCGCCCGTCTCGAGTCGCGCCACGCGCGAGTCGCCATCCTTGCGAACCTCGCTCTTTGCGACATACAGCGGATCACTCATTCTGACTCCGTGTCATTGTGTGTGGGTGTACCCATTTCGTACCCGATGCACTGGACCACGGGCAGTCCGGGATATTTGCGGAAGCGCGGATCGGTTTGCGCGAGGCCGCAGAGCCAGAACTGTGATCCGCGCTTGCTCTCGATGACTCGCGCGTGTGCGCACGACGCGCACAGACCGGGGTGCAATGTCAGACCCCCATGCCGATGACGGACATCTGTCGCTCCGCGTCACCCGCACGGTGCGAAAAGAACGGCGAGTCCCCACAGCGCGTACACCATGCGGACACTGTAATCGCATCAGGTGCGATACCGGCGGCATGCGCACGATCGGTCAGCACGCCGCGCACATCGAGCAGCACCTTCGCACCCGGGTCCCCGCGACCCAGTGCAACGGCAACTTCAGGTCCGACTTCGTAGCAGTCGCCGCAGATCGCCGGCCCGAAATGCACGAGCAGATCAGCAGCCGCACAACCTGCGTGTGACGCAAGCGAAGCAATCCCTGCTTCGAGCATGCCAGCGGCGACGCCACGCCAGCCTGCATGCAGTGCCGCGACGACACGGAGCGCGGGATCTACCATCAGAACCGGAACGCAGTCAGCAACCGATACGGTAAGAAGCAGTCCAGCTACCGACGTCGCATGTCCATCGGCCTCGAATGCGATCAACGCACCAGGCGGATACGCCTCGTGCCAGAGCACTGCAGCACCGTGCACCTGCTTCGCGTGGATCGATGTTGCGCACGCGGTTGCATCCCGGACTTCGCGCCATCTGCGCTGCAGCTCGCCGACCGGCGTCTCGCCGAACCAGCTCATGTCGACGCTGCCATCTGCCCGCCCCGTCGTTCCCTGCGCGAGCCACGGCATCGTCGTGCGCCAGTCCGGATGCACGTACAGACCGGCGTGCGCATCTACCATCTCGCGCACGACGCGGGCTGCTGCACCCGTGCTGCCGATCTCAATCAACGCTAGATCAGACCGGGGACGTTCCGCCCAGCGCGTCACCGTGCGGCGGCGTGCGATCACCCACCTCTTCCGCATGCGACTCGTGCACATTCAGTCGGCGCTTCAGCTCTGCAACTTCATCGCGCAGCTCCTCAAGCTCCTTGCGGGTTGCGAAGTCGAGACGATCCTTGACCTTCTCCATCGCATCCTGCGCGCGATTCATCGTGTCCTTCGCAGCTTCCTTCGCCTTGTCGGGAGAAAGATCACCCTTCTCTGTCATGTCGTCGAACGTCTGCTCGATCGCATCACGCAATGCACCGAGAATACCTGTCACTGCGCGCACACCCTCGCGGAACGGATCCCCCGAGTCGCGTTTCTTTTCATCAGCCATCATTCCCCCTAGTCGTCGCCTCGCGAGTCCGCGCGTTCGATCTGCGCGCCGAGCGCGCGCAGTCGTTGATCGATCTTCTCATAGCCGCGCTCGATCTGCCCTGAATTGTAGATGTGACTTTGTCCTTCCGCGCCGAGCGCTGCAATCAGCAGCGCCATGCCCGCGCGGATGTCCGGACTATCGACATGTGACGCGCGAAGCCGCGACGGTCCCACCACCACGGCACGATGCGGATCACACAACACGATCCGCGCACCCATGCCGATCACCTTGTCGGCGAAGAACATTCGCGACTCGAACATTTTTTCCATAATGATGATCGTGCCCGCGCACTGCGTCGCGGCAACGAGCGCGATGGATGTGAGATCGGCGGGAAACGCCGGCCACGGTCCATCGTCCACCTTGGGAATATGTCCGCCGAAATCCATGTGCACCACTTTTTCCTGATTCCCGGGAACGAAGAGGTCCTTGCCACGGATTTCACAGCGGATTCCCATTCTGCCGAAACCCAACAGTACCGAGTCAAGATGCTCGACTGCTGCATCCTCGATAAGGATCTCGCCGTTCGTAACAGCGGCGAGCCCAATGAACGATCCTACTTCAATGTGATCGCTACCGATGCGGTAAACCCCGCCGTGCAGCTTGTCGACGCCCTCGAACTCGAGCGTTCCCGTGCCGATCCCGGTGATCTTCGCGCCGAGCGTGTTGAGCATGTGACACAGATCCTGCACGTGCGGCTCGGCTGCGGCATTGCGCATGCGCGTCCTTCCCTTCGCCATGCACGCAGCCATCGCGGCGTTTTCCGTTGCCGTAACACTCGGCTCGTCGAGGAAGATCTCTGCACCGTGCAGTCCGTTCTTCGCCTCGAGACGATATCCGTCGTTCTCTTCTACGGTAGCACCGAGCTTCGCGAGCGCGAGGAAGTGCGTATCGACGCGGCGCCGTCCAATGACATCGCCACCGGGCGGCGGCAGCACCATGCGTCCGACGCGCGCGAGCATCGGTCCTGCCAGAAGGATGGACGCCCGAATCTTCGCGGCCTGTTCCGAATCGAGCTCCGTCAGGCCGACGTTCTTCGCCATCACGCGCACCGTGTTGGGCGCTGTCCAGTCACACTCTGCACCGAGAACACGCAGCAGCTCCATCAATGTTTTGACGTCCCTGATTTCCGGGACGTTCTCGAGAATGACCTCTTCCTCGGTCAGCAGCGTCGCGCACAGGATCGGCAGCGCGGCGTTCTTGTTTCCGGCGGGTCGAATACGGCCATTGAGCGGACGTCCGCCCTGTACGATGAATTTCGGCATGCTCTCCCTGGATATTGGGCGGAATTGTGCCCGGGGGCTGTGCACAGAACATACCCACCGCACAATGCACGGACCACCCTGAGGGTGAAGCGCGCCGCGATCACGCCCGTCCGCGGTTGACCCTGTGACGGGCCGGGCCTATGATGCGCCTCCCGCCGCACCCCTGCGGCCAACCGCGGCAGCGCAGTG
>JBDSPG010000135.1:0-3501 GCA_039912685.1 Longimicrobiales bacterium
ATCCCTTTACCGCCCCGCCTTCACGCCGCACGAGCGCAACGAAGACGTCCTCGAGAGACGGTTCAGTGCGGGTCATGCCATCGAACGTGAGTCCAGCGGCACGCAGGCGTTCAGGGACAACTTTCTCGGCGTCGGCGTCAGCTGAAGCAACGACGTGCACATCCCGGCCGAACATACCCGCCTCGAGAATGCCCGGTGCGCCGTGCAACGCCTCGAGTGCGGCCGGTGCACGCGCGGTGCGAACCGTGTAGATCGGCTCGCGCATAGTCGCTCGCAGTTCGCTCGGCGTACCGGTGGCAATGAGGCGGCCCCGATTCATGAGGACGAGGCGATTGCAATATTCAGCCTCCTCCATGTAGTGCGTTGTCACGAGGATCGTGGTGCCGCCGACTGACAGTTCATCAATGAGATCCCAGAATGCGCGGCGTGCTACGGGATCGACGCCGGATGTCGGCTCGTCGAGAAACAGGACGGCGGGCTCATGCAGCACGGCGCAACCAAGCGCGAGACGCTGCTTCCAGCCGAGCGGCAGGTCCGCGGTCACGCGATGCTCCTGACCAACGATGCCTGCCATGCGTAGCGCCCACTCGCGGCGCGCGAGGAGCCGATCACCTGTAACGCCATAGAGTCCGGCGAACAACTCGATGTTCTCGCCGACCGTCAGGTCTCCATAGAGCGAGAACTTCTGCGACATGTATCCGATCCTCGACTTAAGCGCACTCGCGTCGGTTGCGGTGTCGAGACCGTCCACTCGCGCATGTCCGGAAGACGGTCGCAGCAGGCCCGTCAGCATCTTGATGGTCGTGGTTTTCCCGGCGCCGTTCGGCCCCAGGAACCCGAAGATCTCGCCTTCGCGCACATCGAAGCTGACGGCATCGACGGCAACAAAGTCGTCAAAGCGGCGTGTAAGCTCCTGCACCTCGATCGCGATGCGGTCACTCATGCGTCCCCGACCAGGTCGATGAAGACATCCTCGAGCGACGCCTCGATCCGCGTCACACTCGTGATGTCCGTACCGGCATCGCGCAAAGCGCTCGAGATCATGTCCGCTGTGGTGCCATCCGCGGCAAGCGCGTGAATGGAGTCACCGAAGAGCGTGGCCTTCCGGACCATTGGCAGTGCGGCGATCGAAGTACGTACACGGCGGGGGTGTGGTGATCGGATGGTAAAGAGCGAACCTGCGAGGCCCGCCTGCAGCCGCGCTGGTGTGTCGAGTGCGAGCACCTTGCCGTGATCCAGCAACGCCACGCGATCGCAGCGCTCGGCTTCATCGAGGTACGATGTCGTAACAATAATTGTGACGCCGTCCGAGACCATTTCGTGAAGGATGAGCCACAGGTCGCGCCGCGAAATGGGATCCACGCCGAATGTCGGCTCATCGAGCAGCAACAGCTCTGGCTGATGGATGAGTGCACAGGAAAGCGAGAGCTTCTGCTTCATGCCGCCGGATAGCTTTCCTGCGAGGCGACCCTCGAACTCACCGAGATTGGAAAAGCGATACAGCCGTTCGATGCGCGCCGGGCGATCCACCTTCGGCACGCGATACAGGTCCGCATAGAAGTCGATGTTCTCGCGAACCGTCAGGTCCTCGTAGAGACCAAACCGCTGGGACATATACGCGATATGCGGCTTCACCAGCTCCGGCGTACGCACGACACTGATGCCGCGGATGACTGCGTCCCCACGGGTTGGCGGGAGGACGCCGGCAAGCATGCGCAGCGTCGTTGTCTTGCCGGCGCCGTCTGGTCCGACAATGCCGAAGAGCTCGCCGCTGCCGACCTCGAGATCGAGGCCGGAAACAGCGGGCACGCCGTCGAAATCGCGGCTCAGGCCGGTGATACTGACAAGCGGCGTCACTGTCCTGATGTGACCGGTGTGCCCGTGTTGACGCGTACGTCCGCAGGAACGCCCGACTTCAGGTCACCCTTCGCGTCACCGGTGATCGCAACCTTCACGGCATACACGAGCTTCACGCGCTCCGCAGATGTCTGAACATTGCGCGGCGTGAACTCTGCCTGACTGGCAATGAACGTCACGCGGCCGGCGTATGACTTGTCCGGGTCCGTGTCGGCAGTAATCGTCGCCGCCTGCCCGATGTGCACGCGTCCGATCTCGTCCTCGTGCACGTAAATGCGAACCCATCGATCGGCCGCATTCATGATGGTTACGACAGGCAGGCCAGGCGAAACCGTCTCACCCGCCTCACGATGCTTCACAGTAACAACGCCCGCGAATGGTGCGTGCAGTACGGATAAATCGAGGTTGGCCTGGACCTGCTCGACCGCGGCCTTCGCCTGCTGCACGAGCGCTGTCTGCGCGTGGATGCGCTCGATCCGCGCCCCACCATCCACAAGCGCCGCCTCATGCTGCGTCTGGTCATACTGCGCTCGCGCCACGCGATGCGCGGTCTCCGACTGGTCACGCGCCTCGCGACTGATTGCACCACCCTCGAATAATGCCCGCCCGCGTTCTGCCTCTCTCGCTGTCTCATCCATGCGTGCACGCGCAGCGGCAACGGCCGCACGGACGCGACCGCGCTCGGGCGCGCGTGCACCTTGCTGTAGCTCGTCGAGCAACGCTTGTGCGGCCTGGACCTGTGCAAGCGCCGCTTCACGACGCGCGGTCAGCTCCGCAACGCTGAGGCGCGCCACGTCCTGGTTCGCGGTCACTGCATCGCCCTCGCGCACGAGCACCGATTCCACGCGGCCGGCCATCGAGAAACCGAGATCCGCTTCTGTGGTTTCCACAGTACCTGATGCCATCAGACCGTCGGATGAATCAGAACGATCGCGGAAGAAGAAAACTGCTGCGACGAGCGCAACGATCAGAAGCAGCGCAACCGGTATCAGTAGCTTTGGTCGACTCATGGGATCCGCTCGATGTTGGTGGTAAGCCATGCCGGGGAAAGCGCGCCGGTAACGCGGGCAAGCTCGATGCGCGCGCGCAATTCGTCCGCACGCGCAAACGTGGCGGCCGCGCGGATACGGAAGAGCTCCGCCTCCGCGTTCAGAAAATCGGTCTGCACACCGCTGCCGGCGGTGAGCGCGAGCAGCTCTATGCGCGCAACCTCCCGCTGCTGCGCCTCCGCGTCCGCGAGCGCGGTTACACGTGCGCGCGATGATTCATACAGTGCTGCCGCGCGATCGATGGACTCCGCGATGCGTTGCTCCGCGAGCTCGATTTCGGCAACAGCCGCGGATGTCTCGGCGGCGGCGCGCTGAGCGGCTGCGCTCGTTGCACCACCCGTGAAGACAGGATAGGAAACCTGCATGCCCGTCTGCCACTCAGAGCTCGAGAACCCGTTGCTGCTGGCGAACTCCTGCACCCGTGCACCCAACTGCAGACGCGGCAGCCGCGTGGATCCCGCCTCGACACGCGATTCGCGCGCAGCAGTGAGCTGCGCACGCAGACGTCGCAGTTCGGGACTCGCCTCACGCGCAGCGCTCAGCAATGCTGCGCGATCGATCACGAGAGACTGCGTGACGCGCACGCCATCCAGCG
>JBDSPG010000172.1:0-4348 GCA_039912685.1 Longimicrobiales bacterium
CGCGTGCAGTCACGGCGATCATCCACCTGCGCGATGATGCGCGCGCGGCTGCGGCGGTGATAGCGCTGCGGGAGGTGCGGCAGGATGCGGCCATCATGGTGTTGTCCGAGGCTATGGTTGACGAACCAGGCGACGGCACGCTTGTGCGGGCGGGAACACTGCGAGACGTCCTTCGCCTCGACCTGGAGGATGAGCTGTTGCGGCTCGAAGCGGAACGACGTACATGGTGTCTCCGTTTGTTCGCCGAGGGATGTGATGTCGTGCCGATTCTGATTCATCCGGATCCGGACCCCGACGCGCTCTCCAGTGCACTTGCAGTGCGCACGCTGCTGCGACGTGATGCGGCCAGTGCGCCCATCGTGACAACGCTGCGCATGCGTCGCGAGGGCAACCGCAGAATGGCGACCCTGCTCGAGCTTCACGTGGTGGAGATCGATCAGGAAGCGATCAACCGCTATGAGCGGCTGGTCGTGGTTGACACACAGCCGTCGAAAGACATCGATGGACCGCGACTCGCCGTTATCGATCACCATCCCGCGGGGTCGGATTACACGGCGGAATTCGTGGATGTGCGCCCGGAGTACGGCGCCGTTGCAACGATGATGACAGAGTATCTGCGAGCGCACGATGAGGTCCTGCTGGATGCGTCGCTTGCGACCGCGCTGCTGTACGGCATCCGCACTGACACCGATGCTCTCACACGGGGAGTCACCGCGGCCGATGTAAACGCGTATGCATTCCTTCAAGAGCGTGCCGATGTAGCACTGCTCCGTCGCATTGAACGCCCATCGTATCCGGTGGAAATTGCGCGCGCTTTCGGTGAGGCACTGAGTTCCCTCACGGTTGATGACGGCGTCGCAGTGGCGTGGGCCGGACACCTGCACGACGACCAGAGCCACATCCTTGCGGACCTCGCAGATTTCTGCATGGAAGTTTCAGGTGTGTCGCGTGCGGCCGCGACGGCCGTTGTCGATGGGCAGCTCATCATCACACTGCGTGATCTCGGCGGCGGCGACGGCGTCGCGGGAATTGCGCGTGCACTCGGCGATCGTGGCGGCAATGGCGGCGGTCACGCGACGATGGCACGCGCAGTGATCCCGCTGGTGGCGATCGAAGGGTGGAGCCATGAGGGCGCGGTAGACGAGGTGCGGAAAATGTTGAGGGAAGCAGAGGCGGAAGCGCAAACGGGGGAATAAATCAGTCGTCGATCGTAATGCCGAGGTCATCCGGTGCACACCCCTGCAGGAGCGCATCGATCACTTCGCGCGCGTACACCTCTGGAACCTGCTCCTGATCCATGCCGCGGATGTGGGCGAGGACGAGGCGTTCACCGTTCGCGCATTCCAGGCCGATGTATGCAGATGGAAATACTTCGCTCTTCCCATCACTGTCATTCTCTTCATGCGGCATCCCGGCGACACCGAGCCGCGCATCGCCGCTCTCGAGCGCGAACCGGATGCGGTCCCACGTATCGTCGAGCGGGAACAGCGTAGAAGCGAGGATATTGGGCAGGCCTGCAATCAGGAGGGCGACATCGAGATCCACTTCCTTGCCACAGCTGTCGATATTCGCCGTGTAGACCACGGGAAAAGGACCCGCAAGAAACACTGGAATCGCGGAAGAATCCATGCCTGCTCCCGGCGGCTCCGCCGCCGTCCTGCAACGTGATTCGACAGCGGCCCGCCCGCCGTCAGCCCAAAATACCCTCGTGCGTCTGGCGGGATCCCAGGTGGGTCACGCGAGA
Organism: Longimicrobiales bacterium; assembly: GCA_039912685.1. Taxonomy (GTDB): domain Bacteria; phylum Gemmatimonadota; class Gemmatimonadetes; order Longimicrobiales; family RSA9; genus DASUXU01. Next base: position 1,745 of record JBDSPG010000172.1, read on the forward strand.
TTCAGGAGCGCCCGGAGCAGAGCCGCGAAGCGGAATGCTTCCACGATCTTCGTAGTGACAGGGAGATTGTCGACTGTACCACCGGAATGCGCGAAGAGCCCCGTGATGGCGGAGTAACGCAGAACGTCGTCGGGCAGCTCGCGCTCGAGCCGAAGACTCTGGGTGAAGGGAATGAGCCGGTCATCGCGGCCGTGCGCGATCAGTGTCGGGACGGTTGCAAGTTTCAGGTAGGGCGCCGGGTCCAGCAGGGGATCGCGCAGTACTGCTGCCGCCGCGAGCTCGCGGCCGAATGTCAGAGCGGCCTCGGTCGCCTGGCGTTTCACACTCGTCAATGGCGCAATCATGTCGAACAGCTCGCGCTGCGCCGGCGTCAAGCGCGCGCGCGCGGCGAGCTTGCTGGGATCGAAGACCGGATCCCAGGCATAGAGCCAGCGCTCACCCGCTTCGATCGCGAGCGCATGCACCGCATCCTCAACTGCGCCGTCCCGTTCATGGCCGGGCACACATGTGAGGTAGCTGCCCGCCAGCAACCACGATCCATACGGATCAGGCTGAATGTGATAGCGTACTCCGTCGAATTCGTGATAGCCCGTGAGGCCGAATACCGAGAGCGACGCCATATCATAGTAACCGCCCCACGCCGCAAGCCCGTGCAGCATGCCAGCGACATCGGGGTCTGTCGCGGCGATCAATGCCTGCGTTGCACCGAATGAGAACCCGAGCAGACCTGCATGCTCGTGCTGCACATCCGTGCGCCCCTGCATCGCGCGCACGGCCGCCTTGATGGTTTCCACGGTGATCGCGGGTGCCACGCGCAGGTCGCGCCACTCGGGGATGTCCGGAACCAGCACAACGCTTCCAGACGCAGCCACTGCAGTAACGAAGCGATGGAGTCCGGGGTGTTCGCGTCCGGTTCGGGTAAGGCCGTGCAGAACGACCCACCCGGGAAGCGCGCGCCCGCGCGCGCCTGCCGGCCGATAGACGCGGGCAGGAAGCGTCTCCGAGCCGCGACGGTACGTCGTCTCCTCGACGAGCACCGGCGCATTGGCGGGTGCGGAGTATGCCCGCACGAATCCGATGAATGAAGCCATCGGCGGAAGGTATCGGCGGACCCGCGCGCCGCTAGGGTTGCGTGGCGGTTACGGCGTTCGGCATCATGGACCATGGACAGAAGAAGCTTCATGACAGAGGCCGCAGCCGCGGTCACCGCCGGACTCATGTGGCCGCGCACACTTGATGCTCTGGCGCGTGATACGGACGGCCTCGCGGCCGCCGACGAAGAACTCTGGCGCATCGTCCGCGCTGCCTTCCCGATCCCCGCCGACCGCATCTACCTCAATGTCGGTACACTGGGCGCGCAACCACAGGCCGTTGTCGATGCGGTCATTGAGCACACGCGCAGAGTCGCAATGACATATCCGCCCGGCGTCGACTGGGCGGTTCTCAATGCAGCCATGGCAGACGTGCTGCACTGCGATCCTGCGGGCCTCGCGTTTCCGCGCAATACCACGGAATCGATGAACTTCATCGCGAACGGCCTGGACCTGCAGGCGGGCGACGAAATTCTGACCACGCTGCACGAACACATCGGTGGTCTCTGCTGCTGGCAGCTCGCGGCCGCACGACGACACCTCACCCTACGACAACTCGCGCTGCCGATTCCCCCCCACGACGCCGCGGAAGTTGTCGATGTTTTCCGGCGCGCGATTACATCGAACACTCGCGTGATTTCCATCTCTCATCTCACGTTCTCCAATGGCCTCGTGATGCCGGCGCGTGAGATTGTGGAGCTTGCACGTTCGCGCGGGATTATTTCGGTCGTGGACGGTGCGCATCCGCCGGGCCTCATGTACGTCGACATCAATGCGCTCGATCCCGACTTCTACGCCTCGTCACCACACAAATGGTTGCTCGCGCCGCAGGGCAGCGGCACGCTCTACATCCGTAGGGAATGGCGGACACGACTCTGGCCAACACTCGCGTCAGGGGGCTGGGACGATCTGGCGTTGGGCGCGATGCGGTTCAATCACCTCGGATCCTTCGACGAATCGCGCATGGCGGGTCTGCTCGCCGCACTCCGCTTTCATCAGGTGGTCGGACCCGACCGCGTGTACACGCGCATCCGGGAGCTGAGACAGCAGCTGTTCGACGGACTGTCGACGATCCCGCGCGTGCAGATCATGTCGCCGCGTGGCGATGTACTCGGGGCAGGCATGATCTCCTTCAAGCTGGAGGGGATCGAGTCGCTCGAGTTGCAGCGCCGACTCGCACGCGCCGCCAATGTCCGCACCCGCGTTATCGGGGAATACAAATACGACTGGCTGCGACTGTCGCCGCACATCTACAACTCGCCCGCCGAGATCGCGCGTGTCATCTCGCTGATCAAGGCGGAGGCCGCAACCTGACATACCTCACGCGGGGGCCCGGCGCCGGGCGCACACCATCTGGCGAGCGCCTCTCCGGTCGGGTATTCTTGTCGGGCCGCTATCCTGCGACGCCACCGGCAATCCATGACGAACGGGGTAAACACTGATCTGGCCGTACGCCAAGCTCGCACTCCGCCACCCCCGGCTGATTCCGCTTCTCCTCATGGCAGGCTGGCGC
>JBDSPG010000217.1:0-9057 GCA_039912685.1 Longimicrobiales bacterium
TGCTCGACGTGCACGTACACCTCGAGCTCCCCTTCTGCGGTACGACGTCGGCGGACGACTACAGAACGGGAACTCGCGCGGCGGCGCGTGGCGGGGTCACTACGCTGATCGACTTCGCGATCCCGTACGCGGGTGACTCGCTGAATGATGCGGCGAACAATTGGCGTGCACGCGCCGAAGGCAAAGCCCTCATCGACTACACGTTCCACATATGCATCACGCGCTGGGACGAGCACAAGGACCAAATTGCCGGGATGGTGGATCAAGGATTCACTACGTTCAAGGAATTCATGATCTACGAGTCCGAAGGCTGGCAGTCCGATGACCGAGCGTTGTTCGGTACGTTGGAGAAGATGCGTGATCTGGGCGCGATGCTGCTCGTGCACGCGGAGTCATCGCGCGTTCTGGACGAGCTGATCGCGCGGCACCATACGCCGGAGCTGATGAAGGAGCACGGTGCGCGACTGCACGCGATGACGCGGCCGAATTTCATCGAAGCGGAAGCGATCCAGCACGTGGTGACGTGGTGTGAGGCAACGGGCGGTCAACTGTATATCGTGCATATGTCGACAGCAGAGGGTACGGAAATCGTGAAGGCCGCGCAGGCCCGCGGCGTGCCCGTGCTTGCCGAGACATGCGTGCAGTATCTCGTGCTCGATGACGAAGTATTCGGACGGCCGGATGGACATCTTTACGCGTGCTGTCCGCAGTTGAAGAAGCCGGCGGATTCGGACCGGCTCTGGCGCGGGCTGACGGAGGGAACGGTGTCCGTTGTATCAACGGATACATGCACCTTCTCGCGCGAGCAGAAGGCGATGTGGGAAGGAGACTGGACGAAGATCCCGATGGGCATGCCGGGTCTCGAAACATTGTTGCCGCTCACATACACGCACGGCGTTCTGGCGGGTCGCATCTCGATCGAAGAGATGTGCCGCAACCTGTCGACGAATCCCGCGCGCATCATGGGACTGTATCCTAGCAAGGGCGCGATCGAAGTCGGCGCCGATGCGGACCTCGCGATCATTCACCCGGAGCGGCGCATTAAAGTAGATCCAGCCGCGATGGAGACGAATGCAGACTGGTCGCCGTTCGAAGGGTGGGAACTCGCGGGCTTCGCGCGCACGACGCTGTCGCGCGGCGATGTCATCGTTGATGACTACCGCGTGACCGGACGCGAGGGCCGGGGGCAGTGGCTGCCTCGCACGACTGCAGGTCTTACTCACGCTGAAAGGCACGCATGAGCACGGTCGCGCCGCGGATCCATGACGTTGTCATCACCGAGCATACGGACGAGTTGAGAAACAGTCCCTTATGGAATCCAGATCTCGCGCCAACGGCTCCAGAGAATCGCACTTGGTCGACCTGGCATATCGCGGCGCTATGGATCGGAATGAGCGTTGTCATCACCACGTACACGCTCGCGTCCGGCCTCATGTCGCAGGGCATGAACTGGTATCAGGCACTAGTCACGATCCTGCTCGGCAATACCATCGTGCTGATCCCCATGATGCTGAATGCACACGCAGGCACGAAGTACGGCATCTCGTTTCCCGTGCTGTGCCGTGCGAGCTTCGGCGTTCGCGGCGCCAACATTCCTGCACTGCTGCGCGCGGCCGTAGCATGCGGCTGGTTTGGCATCCAGACATGGATCGGCGGACTCGCGCTGAACGCGCTGCTAACCGCTGCAATTCCTGCTTGGGGCAGCCTGCCACAGTCGCACTGGATTGCGTTCGGCGCGTTCTGGCTGATGCAGGTCGCAATCATCATCAGGGGAACCGAAGGCATTAAAAAGCTGGAGAGCTGGTCGGCGCCGATCCTGCTCCTTGGCGGTCTGATGCTTCTGATCTGGGCGGTTCGTGCGGGCGGCGGAATCGGAAATGTGCTGACGGAATCGAGAAAGCTGCAGTCCGGTAACACTCACTTCTGGACGATCTTCCCTGCGGCGCTGACTGCGTCTATCGGGTACTGGGCCACACTGAGTCTCAATATCCCCGACTTCACGCGCTACGCTCAATCGCAACGCTCACAGATGCTCGGCCAGGCAATCGGGCTTCCGTTCACGATGACGGCGTTCGCCTTCATCGGCGTCGCAGTTACAGCGGCAACGATGGTCGTGTTCGGCAAGGCGATCTGGGACCCGGTGGAGCTGATCGCACGCATCGGCAGCCCGACCGTCATCATCGCCGGCGCTTTCGTGATCCTCATTGCGCAGCTGACAACCAATATGGCGGCAAATGTTGTATCACCGGCGAATGATTTCTCCAATCTGTCGCCACGTCGCATCAGCTATGTAACCGGTGGTCTGATCACAGCCGTAATCGGCGTTCTGATCATGCCGTGGAAGCTGTACGGGGACGCTGCAGCCTACATCTTCACGTGGCTGATCGGGTACTCGAGCCTCATGGGCGCACTCGCAGGTATTTTGATTTCGGACTACTGGGTGCTGCGCCGACAGAAACTGTCAGTTCCGGATCTCTTCCGACTCGAGGGGCGATATACGTACCGCGGCGGTTATAACTGGGCGGCTATCGTTGCGCTTGTACTCGCAATGTTGCCGGTGCTGCCCGGTTTCGTCCGGGCCGCGACCGTGCCGGGCGGTCAGGTGGGCAATCCCAACATCCTGGACCAGCTCTACACCTACGCGTGGTTCGTGACATTCGCCCTTTCGTTTGTACTGTATTACGCGCTCATGCGTGCAACATCATCATCAGCGGCAGAGTGAGGACATGGCCAATATCGTCAAGTGTGGATTGATACAGGCGAAGAACGCATGCTCGACGGATGAACCGCTCGAGAAGATCCGCGAGGCCAACGTCGAATTACATGTCGGCCTCATCGAGCAGGCCGCGAAGGAGGGTGTGAGAATCCTGTGCATGCAGGAAATATTCACCGGCCCGTATTTCTGCGCAGAACAGACAACCCGCTGGTATGACGCGACGGAGAAGATACCGGACGGTCCGACAACGAAGCTTATGCAGAAGCTTGCGAAGAAGCACGAGATGGTGATCATCGTGCCGCTGTACGAAGAGGATGGCACGGGCGTGTACTACAACACCGCCGCCGTCATCGATGCGGACGGCACATACCTCGGGAAGTACCGGAAGAACCACATTCCGCATTGCGGCCCTGGGTTCTGGGAGAAGTACTACTTCCGTCCGGGCAATCTCGGGTATCCGGTCTTCCAGACACGCTACGCAAAGGTAGGCGTGTACATCTGCTACGACCGGCACTTCCCGGAAGGCGCGCGCGAGCTCGGCTTGAACGGCGCCGAAATCGTATTCAACCCGTCTGCGACGGTCGCAGGGCTCTCGGAGTACCTCTGGAAGCTGGAGCAGCCAGCGCACGCCGTAGCGAACGCCTACTTCGTCGGTGCCATCAACCGCGTCGGCACGGAGGCGCCCTGGAACATCGGCGAGTTCTACGGTCAGAGCTACTTCTGCGATCCACGTGGTCGCATGCTCGCCGAGGGATCGAGGGATCAGACGGAACTGGTCACGGCGGAGTTGGATCTAGACATGATCCGCGAGGTAAGAAATATATGGCAGTTTTATCGGGATAGACGGCCGGAGACATATACGGGCATTCCGGCACTTTAGCTTCTTACAGTTCCCAACGGACGTAACGGATCTAACGGATTTAACGGACCTAACGGATTCAACCGCTGAGAGCGGGGGAGTGACAACAACGGCCTTCGTTTCATCGTTTCTCGGCGTCCTAGGCGGTAAATTGCCGTTAAGGATTTCTGTTGAAATTCTGTTGAAATCTGGGCGTTGCCCCGTGGCTCGTGACAACGCCCGCCGGACTACATATGTTCCGTGGCGCCTCCGACCTTGCCTGGGAGGCGCGGCTGCGGCAACCGCTGCGGCGATTTCGACGTCCAATAAGGATCTCCGCACGAGATGGCGGAGTAAACCAGTCCACTTGTGCATGCACGAGTGTCTGGCCGTATACGACCTTACCCTGTTCCAGTGGAGCCGCAATGCCTGCGTGGTTGGTTTCGACAGCCCGACGACTTCCGATAGCTCTGATGATATGCGTTGCGACCGCATTTACGTGGCAGTCGGCAGCGGCGCAAACTGATGTGATCCGCGGCAAGGTTACAGGAGTTGATGGAACGCCGCTCGTTGGTGTGCAGGTGACTGCGACATCGATTCCCGGGAACGTGACGCGACCCGCAACGACAAGCACGTCGGGCAGCTATCAGATCGCGTTTCCTGGTGGTGCCGGCGACTACATCATGAGCTTCTCGATGGTCGGGTATACGACGAAGCAGTTCGAGATCAAGCGTCTTGCGGATGAGCAGGTACTCGTCGCGGATACACGGATGGCGCCACTCGAGATGGATGCGATCGTGGTGGTTGCGCCGGTTCAGCAGCGAGTGAATCGCTTCGATGTCACGCCGGACGTAGGCGGGACGCAGAAATTCATTCCGCAGAATGATCTGCCGGCGGACCAGCAGGGCAACTTCGCGGCGATGGCAGCATCGCTGCCGGGGGTGCTTCTGCTGCCCGGCCTGGATGGCGAGCCCGACGCGTTTTCGGTGCTCGGCCTGGGTGCTGATCAGAACTCTACGACACTGAACGGACTGGCGACCGATGCGAATGGGCTGCCTCGCGATGCAGGCCTATCTACATCGCTTACGACGTCGCCATATGACCCGTCACGCGGCGGCTTCAGCGGTGCGAACTTGAACGTGAATTCGCGTGCGGGCTCGAACTTCCAGACGCGCGGCATGAGCCTGGTGGTAACGACGCCGCAGCTGCAGTGGACGGACCGCGCGGCACGCGCGCTCGGCAATGACTACACGAACCTATCGCTCGGTGGCATGGCGTCGGGTCCGCTGGAGCTGAACAAGTGGTTCTACAACGTTTCGTATCAGCTGGGCCGGCAGTCCCGCGAGAACAATACGCTGCTGACGACAAGCGCACTGGGACTGCAGACGGCGGGCATCGCGATCGATTCGGTGAACCGCTTTGTTGGCATCCTCGGCGAGCGCGGCATTCCAACGCGCGGCGGACCTGAACGTGCGAGCCGACTGAGCGACAACGGCTCGGTATTCGGCAGCATTGACCTGCAGCCGCCATTCTCTGCAACAGGGCAGTCCTACAACCTCACATTCAATGGCAACTGGCGCCGCAACACACCGGTCAGCAGCGGTGCTCTGCAGCTGGCGTCGGCAGGCGGCGATCAGACGAGCTGGAGCGGCGGTCTCCAAGGCAAGCACAGCGGATATTTCGGCCTGATCCTGAGCGAAACATCAGCCGGAATCAATCTCTCGAAGGATTACGGCGACCCGTATTTGAATCTCCCGGGCGGGCGGGTGCGCGTGAATTCGATCTTCGATGATGGTGAGAGCGCACTTCAGAATCTGGCGTTCGGTGGTAATCAGGGACTGGGTTCGACGTCGCGTTCGGTGAGCGGCACATTCCAGAACAATCTTTCCTGGTTTGATGATGCGAACAAGCATCGCCTCAAGCTCACAACGGAAGTGAACTACAGCGGCAGCGACCAGTTCCAGTCGCAGAATCTTCTCGGCACGTTCACATTCAACTCACTCGCGGACCTCGCGGCTGGACGCCCAGCGGCGTTCACGCGCACGCTATCTGCGCGCGACCTATCAACCGGTCAGTTCACCGGTTCACTCGCGATCGGCGACTCGTACCGCTACTCACAGGACCTGCAGTTCCAATACGGTCTGCGCCTGGACGGCAGCAAGTACGCGAACACCCCGGACTACAATGCACTGGTCGAGTCGACGTTCGATCGCCGCAACGACAATGTGCCGAACCCAATCGCGATCAGCCCGCGACTCGGCTTCTCCTGGACAGTGGGCACAGCGCCGGAAATTTCCGCCTTCTCGGGAGCAGTGAGAGCACCCCGCGCGGTGGTCCGCGGCGGCATCGGAATTTTTGCGAACGGCGCGAATGCGGGACAGATCGGCAACGCCATTAGCAACACCGGTCTGGCGAGCGGCATCCAGCAGATCAACTGCGTCGGTCCGGCAGTGCCGGTGCCGGACTGGAATCTGTATGCGACCGATCCGGGCGCGATTCCGGAAGTCTGCGCAGATGGCACGGCAGGAACCGTGTTCTCGAATTCGGCTCCGAACGTGTCGTTGTTCGCGGACAACTTCGCACCGCAGAAGTCGATTCGTTCGAATCTGTCCTGGAGCGGCAGTGCGCTGGATGGTCGCTTCTCGCTCGGCGTCGACGGTGCGTATTCATTGAACCGAAACCAGCAGCGTTCGTTCGATCTCAACTTCAATCCGCTATCACGGTTCAACCTGACGGATGACGGCCGCCCTGTATTCGTGAACACATCGAGCATCGTGCCGGCGAGCGGAAGCATCGCGTCGAGCGATGCACGGATGTCGCAGGCATTTGCGCGGGTGACAGAAACGCGGTCGGATCTCGAATCGCGCACCGCGCAGATGACGTTGCGGTTGTCACCGATTCCTCGCACACCGACGAAGTTCGGTTGGAGCGCGAGCTACACGTTCATAAACACGCGTGAGCAGGTCTCCGGCTTCAGCAGCACTGCGGGCAATCCGCTCGATGTTTCGTGGGCGAATTCGGCGCAGGGTCCGCACTCGATCAATTACACACTGCGTTACCTGTTCTTCAATGCAGTACAGGTCAGCTGGAATGGCTCGTTCCGTTCGGGCAGTGCGTTCACACCGGTTGTTGCGGGCGACATCAACGGCGATGGCTACTCGAATGACCGCGCGTTCATTTACGGTGCAGGATCGGGTGACGCGGCGGTGCGGGCAGGAATGGCGTCACTGCTCGAGAGCTCGACGGGCGGGACGCGGGAGTGTCTGGAGAAGCAGGCCGGCGAAATCGCCGAGCGCAACAGCTGCAGCGGTCCGTGGAGCTCGACCGCTTCGCTCAACGTTACACTCGATCGTGCGAAGTTCCACATGCCGCAACGTGCACAGCTGTCGTTCTCGCTGTCGAATCCGCTGGGCGGCGCCGATCTGTTGCTGAACGGATCGGGCAAGCTGAAGGGCTGGGGTCAGACGCCTTCGCCCGATCAGTCGCTGCTGTATGTGCGTGGCTTCGATCCAGTGACCAAGCAGTACAAGTACGAAGTGAACCAGCGTTTCGGTGCGACTCGGCCACAGTTCGTGACACTGCGCTCGCCGGTGATGCTGACAGCTTCCTTGAAGTTCGATCTCGGACCGACGCGCGAACAGCAGAGCCTGTCCCAACAGCTGATGTCCGGCCGTTCGCAGAGCGGGTCCCAATTCCCGGAACAGTTCTTCCGCCAGGTCAGTGTCAACAGCGTGCAGAACCCGATGGGGACAATTCTGCGTTCGATGGATTCGCTGCGGCTGAATACGATCCAGGCTGACAGCATTGCATCGATGAACCGACGGTACACGTACCGCGCGGATTCGCTGTGGACACCGACCGCCAAGTATCTCGCGGCGCTGCCGAAGGATTTCGACAAGGGCGAAGCGTACAAGCAGTACCTGTCCGCACGTCACCGGCAGATCGACATGCTGATGGATGTCGCGGCTGCAGTGCGGGGGATCCTGACATCGGCGCAGATGCGTAAGCTGCCGTCGAACGTGATCAACATGCTAGATCCGAGATACCTGACGTTGATCAGGAGTGGTACTGGCATGTATGTCGGGGGGACCGGCGTCAGCAGCTTCGGGGGAGGTGGCTTCGAGGGCGCGATGGTGACGGAAATGGTTATGGCCGCAGGCGGCGGCATAAGGATAGGCCACTAATGAACGGGATAACAATGAACCAGACCATGCTGCGGCTCTCGCTGGTTGCCGCCCTTACTGCATTGCCGTCAGCGGTGCATGCGCAGGAACGAACAACAACAGCACAGCGGCCGGCTGCACCGCCCCCGGTTACGACACTGGCTGTTGGACCACCGATTCAGAGGATCGCGACCGCATCGGCGGTGTCGACCGAGTCGATCGGAACCGTGACGAGCGTGCGCGAGCTGCCGGATGGCCGCGTGCTTGTGAATGACGGTCAGCGCCGTCGCCTCGTGCTGATGGATACCACACTCAAAACAGTTCGCGTGGTACTGGACTCGCTGACGGATGTGGCCAACACATACGGCACACGTCCGGGCGCGCTGCTGCCGTATCAGGGTGACTCCACCCTGTTCGTCGATCCAGCGTCTTATGCGATGCTGGTGATAGATCCGCAGGGAACCGTGACGCGCGTGCGCTCTGTGTGGCGGGTGCAGGACCTGCCATGGGTATCGAACACGTTCAATGGATGGCCAGGTATAGACGCGAGGGGGCGCATCATCTTCCGCATACCCGCGCAGATTGCGCCGGCATTCATGATGATGGCGATGACTTCAAAGACGCCGTACATGCCGCCGCAGCCGGATTCCGCATTCATTGTGGCGATCGACCTGACGACGCGGAAGCTCGATACATTGGGATCGGTACGAATCCCGAAGCAGGAAGCCCGCATCCGATCGACGGGTGACAACGGTTGGACCATGGACCAGGTAATCAATCCGCTTCCTCGCACGGACGAATGGGCGGTGCTGTCGGATCACCGCATCGCGTTCGTGCGCGGCTTGGATTATCGCATCGACTACCTCAATCCTGACGGCTCCTGGACATCGTCGCCGAAGATCCCGTATGACTGGCAGCGGCTCCAGGATGAAGACAAGCAGAAGTTCGTGGACTCGGTGCGCGTGCTGCAGGAGAAGCAGGCGGCGACGCAGTTCGTCGGCGCTACGATCCGCTGGGTGAATATGTACAACGGCAAATATCCCGAGAACTTCAAGGTGCCCGAGGGGCTGGTTCTGCAGCCCGGCTTCCCGAAGGACTGGTTCCTGCCCCCGGGGTTGAAGTTTCCGGAGAACTACGTCTATGCGTGCGCCCCCGGTGTGACACCGACGGGGTCGCCAGGCGTGACGATGAATTCGACCATGACGGTGGTGAGCGAGGGTGGCCGTACCATGATGATGATGGGCGGACCGCCGGGTGGCGCGATGCCGGGCGGCGCGATGCCGGGTGGTGCACCCGGAGCTGCCGGAGCACCGTCGTGCCTGCCGGCGCCCGTCGTCATC
>JBDSPG010000230.1:0-4116 GCA_039912685.1 Longimicrobiales bacterium
GTCACAGTTGTCTTCTTCTCGTCGGCAATTTTCTCATCGCGACCATAGACATCGTGATGGAAGCGGATGCTGCCGTCCGGCTTCACCCATGCGGTGAAGTACAGGATATACACGGGCCATGGCACCTCGAGCTTCACCCACTTCTCCTCACCCGACGCGAGAATGGGATCCAGCTCGGACGGATTCCGTTTGGCACCATGCTCCATCATCAGGTTGGCGAAGTCACGCGGCCGCTCGAGGCGGATGCAGCCGTGACTGAAATTGCGCTGCGAGCGTGAGAACAGACTTTTAGCGGGTGTATCGTGCAGGTAGATATTGTCCTTGTTCGGGAAAATGAACTTGAACTGTCCAAGCGCGTTGTCACCGCCAGGCAGCTGCCTCGCCGTGCCGTCCTTCGTCAGCTCCATGTTGTTCTTGGCGAGGTAGTTCGGATCACGCGCCATGGCTGGCCGGATCTCGGACTCCATAATGGAAGCGGGGACGTTCCACGACGGATTCACAACTATGTTTTCCATCGTGTCCGCGAAGATTGGCGTCTTCCAGTCGTTCTGCCCGACGACAACATCCATTGCCTCGATGATCTTGCCGCCTTCATCAACCTCAAGCTCGAACCCCGCAACATTGACGAGGACAAAACGCGGACCGAGGTCGTGCGGCAGCCAGCGCCAGCGATCCATGTTCAGTGCGATTTCGTCGATACGTTCGGTAACGGAGTGATTCAGCTCGCGGATCGTTGCTGCGCCCAGCGTGCCGTCCGGTTCGATCGCATGACGATCCTGGAAATGTCCGAGCGCCTGCTTCAGATCGGCATCAAACAGGTCGGGCCTTGATGAACCTTTCTGCGCGAGTTGCATCTCCGTCGCATCGCCGCTCTTGAGCAGGCGATTGCGCAGTGCAGCGATGGCCGGCGACGCCCCACCGACCTTCACTTTCGCGTCGGCCGGCACCGTGCCCCACCCACCCGTCTTCTCGATTTCGCGGTATCGGTTCAATGCATCGAGATAACGCGCGTAATGGATTCCCTTCGGACGGAGCGCGGCGAGAACCTCGGACGCCGAGCTGCCGGTAGCTAGGGCCTGAAGCACACCCTGCTCTGGTATTTTCTCACGCGGAATACGCCAGTCGAGATTTTCAGACTTCGGATCGATCGCGCCCTGCGCGAGATCGTTCGCGTATCGCGTGATCCCTTCAGTCAGGATGATGTCGAGATCCGCTGCGGACGCCGGTGTTTTCTGCGGATTGGCCGCGATCTTCTCGGCGGTCGGATAGTGATAGAGCGCCGGGTTCAGTCCGTCCTGTGAAGCGGATGCGAGTGCTGAGAACACTGCCTTGCCGACTTCACTGAGATTGTCGCCGTCCGTCCAAACGGCGCGATGCCGTCGCGCCGCGTAGAACTTCACGGTGGCATCACTCAAAGTCATCGTGTCGCCGGAAGCGAGCGTAAGAACACTGCCGGCCGCGACGGGGGCGAGGATCTTCGAGAGGTTAGCGCCGTTCTTATTGACGGAAGCTGCGTCATCACCGCCGCCCTTGCACGCACCCATCGGCATCAGCAACGCCACGAGGATCATTCTTTTCAGTTGCACGTTCCCAGTCCTGTCAGAGGTGGCCAGACCCCCTACAGGTGCAACTCATGGACCACGAGCCCGGCAGCCCGCGCGATGCGTCTCTGTGCGACCGGAACGGGGAGTTCGTGCATGGAGTCGATCGCGACCCAGCGGAACGCTGTGTCATACGAGGCGGCGGCGCGCCGTGTATGGTAGACGAATGGGTGATAGACCTCGGTCCGATGGCTGAACGCATGCGACACCGGATCGAGGCGGCGCGCCCGCGAGAGAGGTGCCGAAACAAGGGCAGCAGCCATGCGCCTCGCCGCTTTGGCATACGACGACTGCTGCGCCTGCGGCTCCGCAGCCGGGAACGTCCAGAACCCCGCAAGCAGCCCGCGCGGCGGCCGTTGTGTCAACAATGCCCGTCCATCTGCGTCGATGAGCACCACAACGGCAATGTTGAATACCGGTGACGCCTTCCTCGCCGATACACCAGGCCGCAGATGAACCGTGCCGAGCGCGAACGCCCGACAGTGCCATTGGACGGGGCATTTACTGCAACACGGGCGCGGGGTGCAAATGGTAGCGCCGAGCTCCATCACGGCCTGGTTGAAATCGCCGGGCCGATCGGCGGGAATAATGTCCCGCACCGCGGTGTGAATCTGGGTCAAAGACGGATCGGCCATGTCGAGAATCCGCGAGAACACGCGTCTCGCGTTGCCGTCGATCGCTGGCTCGGCAACGCCGTACGCGATACTCGATACCGCGCCCGCCGTGTAGGCGCCAATGCCGGGCAGGGCACGCAGCCCCTCTACCGAATCCGGAACGAGGCCGGAGTGCCGTTCGCGGACGACCTTTGCGGCCGCGTGCAGATTGCGGGCGCGCGAGTAGTAGCCCAGTCCCTCCCACGCCCGGAGCACGACCTGCTCCGACGCATCGGCGAGCGTGGCGACACTCGGGAACTGCTGCATCCACCGGTCATAGTACGGGATGACCGTCTCGACGCGCGTCTGCTGCAGCATGACCTCCGAGATCCAGATGCGGTACGGATCGGTCGTGCTCCGCCATGGCAAGTCCCTGCGGGTCGCGTCGAAGTGCGCGAGCAGGGCGCGGACAAACGCCGGTGCCGAATCCATTTTCTTTACTTTTGGCGGCATCCGCATCCATGCTTGAGCATGACGAAACCTAAGGAACGGAAAGTGGGTTCGTAAGCCGTGACAGAGACTTCGGGTGTCAGCCACTACGACCTGATCGTGATCGGCGGAGGTCCGGCCGGAGAGAAGGGGGCTGCGCAGGCCGCCTATTTCGGTAAGCGCGTCCTCCTGATCGAAGAGCTCGAGCAGCTGGGCGGAGCAGCCGCGAACACGGGGACCCTGCCGAGCAAGACGCTGCGGGAGACGTCGCTCACGCTGTCGGGACTGCGAGCTCGCAGTCTGTACGGCGTGGACCTGTCACTGCGCCGTGAAGCAACAGTGGCCGACCTGCTGTACCGCGAGCAAACGGTTGTCGGCGCGGAACGCGTGCGCGCGGATCACAACGTAAAGCGGCACGGTATTACACTGGTCAGGGGCCGCGCATCCTTCGTCGCACCAAATCACGTGCGCATGACAGCGGCCGATGGTGATGTTACATCTGCACAGGGTGACATCATCCTGATTGCGACAGGATCGTCACCGCGCAGGCCGCCCGCATTTCCGTTCGACCACCCGTCGATCTACGACTCCGACACGATCCTGTCGCTGCGCGCGATTCCGGAACGCATGGCCGTTGTGGGCGGCGGTGTGATCGGCTGCGAGTACGCATGCACGTTTGCCGCGCTCGGCTGCGATGTCACACTCATCGACGGCGGAACGCGGCTCCTCGGGTTTCTCGATGTCGAGCTCTCCGCAGCATTGCGCGCAGGAATGGAACAGCTCGGCATCCGCATGGTGGCGCCGGCGCGAGTACAATCGTGCAGGCCGATCGATGCCTCGCGTGTTACACTCGATGTCGGAAACGGCGTCACTGTCGATGCAGACGCAGTGCTCGTCGCGGCGGGCCGAACCAGCAATACCGCGTCGCTCGGTGTAGCAGAAGCCGGCATCATCACCGACGAGAGCGGGCGCATCGATGTGGATCAGAACTACCGCACGTGTGTCCCGCATATTTACGCGGCCGGCGACGTGATCGGGTTCCCCGCACTCGCCTCGACATCGATGGAACAGGCACGGCTCGCGATGGTGCACGCATTCGATCTCAAGTACAAGACCGAGTTCGCACCGATCCTGCCGTACGGGATCTACACGATCCCGGAACTCTCCATGGCCGGCGAGACGGAGGAAACGCTGCAGAAAGCCGGAATCCCATACGTAGTGGGACGGGCCGAATACAACGCGAATGCCCGCGGCCTCATCATCGGTGACCGCGCGGGGTTCGTGAAGCTGTTGTATCGCGCGGACGACATGAAGCTGGTCGGGACACACATCATTGGCGAAATGGCGACCGAGATCCTGCACATCGGTCTGACAGCCATGTTATGTAATGCGACTGCCGATCTGTTCATCCGCATGTGCTTCAACTATCCCAC
>JBDSPG010000233.1:0-8661 GCA_039912685.1 Longimicrobiales bacterium
TGTGTCAGCAGTGCGGCAACGCACCGTGCGAACCGGTGTGCCCGGTGTATGCGTCGTATCACACGCCGGACGGCCTGAACGCGCAGGTGTACAACCGCTGCGTCGGCACGCGCTACTGCGCGAACAATTGCCCGTACAAGGTCCGCACACTCAACTACTTCAATTACGAGTGGCCGGAGCCACTGAACTGGCAGCTGAACCCCGATGTGACGGTTCGCGAGAAGGGCGTCATGGAGAAGTGCACGTTCTGCGTGCAGCGCATCCGCGACAAGCAGAATCATGCGCGCATCGATGGGCGCGCTGTCCGCGATGGCGAGATTCAGCCGGCATGCGCACAGACATGTCCGGGTGATGCAATCGTGTTCGGCAACATGCGCGATCCGAATTCCCGTGTGTCCCGAGTGGCAGAAGCAGGCCGCGGCTATCGCGTGCTCGAGGAGTTGAACACGCAGTCTGCGGTTATTTACCTGAAGAGGGTCTCTCTCAGCGCCGCTGCAGAGCCGGCAGCCGAGGAGCACTAGAATATGGCAACAGTCATCCGTTCCGAGACGCATCCGGAAGTCGAATCGTTCGGTGAGGTCAATCGCGACCTGCTGAAACTGCTGGGGAAGCCGGGCAAGGGATATTTCGTTCTGCTCGGCATCACGATTCTCGGCGTTATCATGCTGTTCACCGCATGGGGCTACCAGATGGCGACAGGCTTCGGCCTGTCGGGCATGGGTAATCCTGTCGGATGGGGCACATATATCACGACATTCGTATTCTGGGTTGGTATCGGTCACGCCGGTACGCTGATCTCCGCGGTGCTCTTCCTGTTCCGCGCACGTTGGCGTCAGTCGATTTATCGTGCTTCGGAAGCCATGACGGTGTTCGCAGTCATGACAGCCGGTCTGTTTCCGCTGATCCACGTTGGCCGTCCATGGCTGGCGTACTACCTGCTGCCGTATCCGAACCAGCGCGGGCTCTGGCCGAACTTCCGATCGCCGCTCATTTGGGACGTGTTCGCGATTTCGACATATCTCACGGTGTCAGCGACGTTCTTCCTGATCGGCATGATTCCCGACATTGCTGCCGCGCGCGACATGACGACAGTGCCATGGCGCAGGAAGCTGTATACGATTCTGGCGTTCGGATGGCGCGGAACGGAACGCGAGTGGGGACACTACTCCAAGGCGTATCTGTATCTGGCAGCCCTCGCCACGCCCCTCGTGCTGTCCGTGCACTCCGTCGTTTCCTGGGACTTCGCAATGTCGATCGTGCCGGGTTGGCACACCACGATCTTCGCGCCCTACTTCGTTGCCGGCGCGATATTCTCAGGCCTGGCGCTCGTGATCACGCTCCTGGTGCCGATCCGCAAGATCTTCGGACTGCAGAAATACTTTACGAAGCGCCACTTCAATGCGATGGGCCTGTTGGTCCTCGCGGCGGGCAACATCGTCTTCTACGCGTACCTGACCGAGTTCTTCATGGCCTGGTACAGCTTTGAGGTGCCGGAGCGCGCGATCTTCTGGAACCGCGTAACCGGTCAGTACTGGTGGGCCGTGTGGATCATGCTGACGTGTAACGGCATTATCCCGATGCTGCTGTGGTCGAAGAAGATGCGCACCAACATCGCCGCGATCTTCACGATCACGATCTTCATCAACATCGGAATGTGGTTCGAGCGCTTTGTGATCATCGTGACGTCGCTGGCGCATGAGTACGAGCCGTGGATGTGGCGCACCTACATGCCTTCGCGCACCGAGATGATGATTGTCACAGGAAGCTTCTGCTGGTTCGGAATGTTGTTCCTGCTCTTCCTGCGGGTGCTGCCGGCGATCTCGATCGCGGAACTCAAGGAAGTGATTCCGGCACCGCTGCGGTTCGGCCGCAAGGCGGCGGGCGGCGTCGCCGAATCGCACGCTCGTACCGGACGTCCGGAGGTGACGGAATAATGGGAAAGAAGACGAACGGCACGCTCGGCGTATTCGACGCCCTGGACGCGACGACTCGTGCGATCGAGCGTCTGCGCGGTGCAGGGTTCCGCGGCATGACGGTGTACTCGCCGATGCCGAGCCACGACATCGAGCATGCGCTGCATCTCGGACAGAGCCCGGTCCGCATCTTCACGCTGGTCGGCGCATTGACCGGTACGGCGACGGGTTTCGCACTCGCGACGTGGACATCGCTCGACTGGCCGCTGCTGACCGGCGGCAAGCCGATCATCTCGCTGCCGGCATACGTGATCATCGCATTCGAGCTGACCATCCTGTTCGGCGCGCTCTCGACGATCGCCGGTCTCTTCATCAACATGAGACTACCGAACCGCAACATCATGCAGGTATACGACGCACGTTTCACGAACGACCATTTCGGCGTGGTGATCGACCCGCCGAAGGGCCGCGAAGCAGAAGTACGCAACATCATGAATGAGAGCGGCGCGCTCGAAGTGCACGAGCAGGTCGAGGAGGTGGCTGTTGGCGAAGACATTTTCTAGGGCGGCGCTGCTGGCGGCCGTCACCGTGTCGCTCGCAGGTTGCACGCAGCTCGACAATGCCATTGCGAGTGTGCCGTATCTCGCGATGATGCGCAACGCACCGTTCTTCGATCCGTACGAAGCGCCACTGAACGCGCCGCCGGGTTCGATCCCGTTCGACGGACCGCAGGGTACTCACATGGCGCCGCAGGAAGCAACGGAAGCAGCAATAAGTGTATTCGCAGCATCACCTGCCGGTCGCAATCCGTACGCTCATGGTGATTCAGCCGTACTCGCGCATGGGCAGACATTGTTCGAGCGGCACTGCTCGGTTTGTCACAACAAGGATGGCCGCGGCAATGGACCGATCGTCGGGCCGGGCAAGTTCCCGATGGGACCGTCGCTGATCACGCCCGGCAGGACGGACGGCTACATCTACGGGATCATCCGATCAGGCCGGGGAATCATGCCGTCATACGGCGCGCGCACATCGCATGCGGACCGTTGGGCGATCGCGACGTACGTGACGTATCTGCAAGGCCAGGCGGGCACGACCCCGGCCGCGACACCGACAACGCAGACGCCGGCACCGGCCGCACAGGAGAATAAGTAGTGGCACACGACGCATACGCGGAAATGCCGTACAAGCGGCTGGAGACCGTGCCGAAGGGTCTGAGCGGCGCGACGATCGGGATCTCTGTAATCGGCGCCATGGCATTCGTTGCAGCGGTACTGACAAATCCCGAACGCGCATGGCGGGCGTACTACTTCAACTGGCTGTTCTTCATGAGCATCGCGCAGGGCGCGGTGCTGCTCTCGGCAGTCGTGACGATCACGAAGGGTCTGTGGTCGCGCCCGTTGCGGCGCATCTCGCTGTCGTTCGCGGCGTTCATGCCGATTGCCTATCTCATGGTGATCCCGATCCTGATCAACGCGAAGCACATCTTCCCGTGGATCGAGCATCCGATCACAGGCGGGAAGGAAGCGTGGCTGAACCTTCCGTTCCTGACTGTGCGCACAATGATCGGGCTGGGCCTGCTGGTGGCCTTCGACATCATGTTCGCGTACTACGCGCTGCGCCCCGACATGGGCCTCGCTCGCGAACGAATGCCCGCGCCCCTGCGCTCGCTGAGTGATCGCCTGACCCGCGGCTGGCGCGGTCAGGAAGCGGAGGAACTCAACTCGTTCCGCAAACTGACACTGCTGTCACCCGTGCTCGCAGCGACGTATGCGCTCGTGATGGGAATGATTGCATGGGATTTCGTGATGTCCCTCGAGCCGCACTGGTTCAGCACACTCATCGGACCATACTTCTTCATGGGTGCGTTCCTCGGCGGTCTGATGCTCACCGGGATCACCACGCTACGCTACCGTGCGCATCTCGGACTTCATGAATGGATCACAACGAGCAACCTCCACGACCTCGGGAAGCTCTGCTTCGGTTTCACGGTCTTCTGGGGCTACCTGTTCTTCAGCCAATTCATTGTAATCTGGTATGGTCTGCTCCCCATAGAGCAGTCATTCGTGATCCATCGTTTCTCAGCGCCGTTCGTCACGATCGCGTACATGGTCGGATTCTGCATCTTCCTGATCCCGTTCTTCGGGCTGCTCGGGACTGCAACAAAGAAGACGCCGGCACTGTTCACACTGTTCGCGAGCATCAGCCTTTTTGGCCTGTGGCTCGAGCGCTGGATTCTCACATATCCTACGTTCTATCTGGGCGCGGAGAAGCTGCCATTCTCGTGGTATGAACCCGGCGTAGCGCTGCTGTTCGCGGGGCTGTTCATCTCGGCACATCTCTGGTTCACGACGCGCTTCCCGCTCTTCCAGATGTGGGTGCCAGCGTCCGAAATCGAGCTGACGGGCATCGAAGTGGAACCTTCGCAGATGGCGAACATGCCGTAACGCGGGAATCCGCGGTCGACGGTGTATCCGTCGTCAGCTCCGCGTTCGTTTCCAGTTCTTCACGCGCTCGAGCTCCTGTTCGAGCGCGTGTTGCATCACCGTCCCAATGAACGGTGCGGCGGACGTACCGCCGAATGCAGCGCCGAACGCAACCAGCGCGCGCAACGTATGCGTGCCGGTTCCGACTACCGCGTAGATCGGTTCCCACTGCTCCGGCCGGAACTTGGCCTTGAATGTATCGAGCCCCTCGAAGTTGTAGAATCGCCGTCCGTGCACGCGCAGCCATGCAAACAGAGCACGCACGAAGCGAGGCGGTTCGCGCACCGACAGTGGCGCGTGCTTTGATAGTGGTGAGAGTCCGAGAGTGATGATGTCGGCGCCCGCATCTGCGAGCATCCGTGCGGCAGCGTACAGCAGTGATTCGGACGTTCCGTTGGGTGCCCGCGCACCGCGGATATTCTGTTCGACGAGCCAGCCATTCCGCAGCGGCATCGGTGTCGCAACGAGGAAACCGACAACCGCAGCATTCCTGCATGCGACGAGCACCCGTCGGTCCTGCAGGTTCGGTAGTGTATCGGACTCGACGAGGAAGTGCAGCGGCGGGAGAGCGCGGAGTGCGAGCCATTCGTCGAGGCAAGCACGCAGCTCCCGCGACTCCTGGGCGCGGGCGGAACTCCATTCCTCTACAATGACACCCTTCGCCGCCGCCCGCTTGAGCTGAGCGCGCAGTGATTTGTGCGAAGCAATCGTGCGCACGAGGGCTGCCGGCCGCCACACGGGTTGCGCGCCGATCACGACAACATTCCAGTCGGGCCTTGTCTGCCACAGCGCTGCGGCGCGCTCTTCAACAGCGAAATATGCGACGTCACAGCCGGCAGAGTGGGCGTCTCGCTCCAGCTCTGCAACCGCGGCGGACAGCTCGTCCGCGGGACAGACCGGAACGCCCGCTACTACGCGGACCCCGTGCTGCTCGACATAACCTGAGACCGCCGTACTGTTGTGATTGAACCACAGACTCATGCCGGGATTCAGGATCTGGTAGGACGCCGCATTCCAGCCGTGCTCCAGCACCAGAGCACGCGCCCGTTCATTCGGTGTCACTACCGGCAGCGCGGCGCGCGTACTTCCGAACCTCGATCATGATAGCGCGGAACAGCGTCGCTTCGCGTGCATTCAGCTCGGCACGACGGAACACGGCGCGCACAGTGCGCATGATCGCTTCCGGCTTTCGTTTCTTGAAGAACTCGATTGCAGCGAGTGTGTCATGCGAATCCGTGAAGAGATCACTGATCTGCCGCGGCGTTGCCGGCTCGGATGTCCGCTTCGGCAACGGCAGTGCAGGCGCGCCCTCCTGCGCGGCAAGCCACAGCTCGTATGTGACCAGCAGCACGGCCTGCGCGAGGTTGAGCGATGAGTAGGTTGGATCGGTCGGAACCACAAGCAGACGGTCGCACCGATCGAGATCTTCATTCGACAAACCCTTGTCCTCGCGACCGAAGATGATCGCGACGGGGCCCTGTCCATGGCGTTGAGTCGCGATCTGGATCAAATCGGCCGCCGCATCGCGCGGATGCTGCCACACAAATGATGCGGTGCGACGGCGCGCGGTCGTGCCAACTGCGTAGCTTACATCCGCCAGCGCATCCTCAAGTGTGTCGAAGAATTCCGCGCGCTCGAGAACGGCCTCGGAGCCGTGGGCAATCCCACCGATGCGGTGCGCATTGTAGTCAGCAGGCGCGACCAGACGCAGGCGGCGCAGGCCCATGTTCATCATGGCGCGCACAGCGGTCGCAATATTCACGACATCCTGCGTCTGGTGGAGGATCACGACGAACTGCTGCGCGTGCTCCGTCCCGATCGCATCGACTCTGGCTCCACCGTATGCCGCCGTCATGCGGCGAGGTTCCTGGTGTTCTCTTGAAGTACGAACGGCAGTGCGAGTGCGGCGATGAGCGCGAGTGAAGCGCCCATGAGGAATGCCGCCTCCGCGCCCATACGCGCCCATACGATGCCGAATATGATGCTCGCTGGCAGCGCGGCGATGCCGATCGAGAAGTGGAATGCGCCGAACGCTGCACCGCGCCGCTCCGGTGGCGCCAGCGATGAGATCAACGCCTTCTCCGGCCCCTCGGTGAGGCCGTAGAAGAGGCCGTAGAACAGGAAGAGCCCCCAGATGTGCCATGCATTGCTCGCGAATGCGAAGCCAGCATACGTAGCAGCATAAAAGAGCCAGCCGCCGATGATCGAGCGGCGGAGACCGAACCGATCGGAAATGCTGCCGCCGATCACGTTCCACACCATCTTGCTGAGGTTGTGAACGCACCATAGCAATGGCAAAGCAGCGAGCGCGACACCCAGGTCACGCGCCCGCAGCAGCAGAAACGCATCCGTCGCATTTCCAAGCGTGAAGATCATCAGGACAATGAGGTAACGCAGCAGCACCGGATCGCGGAACGACTCGAAGATGCTGCCATGAATGACCGGCGCAGCAGTCACGACCGGGACGCGATCCTCCTCGCGGACTCGTGCGGCGATGACGATCAGCGAGATGAGACCGGGAATCAGTGCGAGCGCAAAGACGAACCGGAACCGGCCGGGCATGAAGTACAGGAGAGCGGACGCCATGAGCGGCCCAAGCACGGCACCCGCGTGATCAGCGGCCATGTGCAGGCCGAATGCACGCCCGCGCAGCCCGGGCTCGACGGACGCGGCGAGGAGCGCATCGCGGGGAGCGGAACGGGCACCCTTGCCGAGCCGGTCGGCGAAGCGAATGCCGAGCACGTGCCAGGGGGATGTTGCGATCGCAATGAGAGGGCGGGCAACGGTGGCGACGGCGTAGCCCCAGAAGATGAGCGGCTTGCGGCGGGTCACCCGATCAGAAATCCACCCGCTCGCGAGCTTCACAAGGCTCGCCGTGCTCTCCGCGACACCCTCGAGCATCCCAAGGAACGCCGGCCCTGCACCGAGCGTGGTCATCACGAAGAAGGGCAGCAGCGGGTAGATCATCTCGCTGGCCGCATCATTCAGGAACGACACAACGCTCAGCCACAGAACATTGCCGCGCAGGATTTTCCGGGCCGACGTGCGCAAGTCTGATCCCCTCCGGATTCAACTGCCGTGATACACACACGCGGGCGGTCCGCGGCTGGCGGCGAAGGTAGCGGCGCCATCGCGCTCACGGTAGGTGCGAGAGGGCGCGGCCCCGTGCGGGTCAGCGATAGTAATCGTAGGTTTCGTCATGATCGAGCGCGAGCTATTTCGCCGGTACCCCCAGCTGCGAGGCAGCGTGCCCTGGCTCCCGCTCGCACAGCTGCCGACTCCGCTGCAGACGATCGATATCGAGCTGCCGGCCGGAGCCGCTGGTATATGGATCAAGCGCGACGATCTAGCCGGCGATCCATACGGCGGCAACAAGGTTCGCAAGCTCGAGTTTCTGCTCGCGGACGCGAAGGCGCGGGGCGCTACGCGTGTCATCACGGCGGGTGCGTTCGGCTCTCATCACTCACTGGCGACGACCGTGTACGCGCGCCAGATGGGACTCGATGTCACGGTCGTCCTGTTTCCGCAACACATAACACCGCACGTCCGGCGGATTCTCTATATGATGGCCGGCCTCGGTGCCGAGATACGGCTGACGCGCCGCATGGAGTTCGTGCCCGTGGCGCTGCAACGCGCGCGGCGCCGCTGTGGCGGCGCTGCATATGTCATCAAGCCGGGTGGCTCCGACGCCCTCGGCACGCTGGGTTATGTGGAGTGCGGTCTCGAGCTGGCGGAGCAGTGGCGTCAGGGCCTCGCACCGCGGCCGGCGCGCATTCACGTCGCAGCGGGCACGCTCGGTACCACGGGCGGGCTCGCTCTGGGTCTCGCGATGGCCGGCGAGAATATCCCCGTGATCGGGACACGCATCACGAGCCGTCTCGTCACGAACGAACGCGCACTCGCCGCGCTCGTGAAGGGCGCTGCTGGACTGCTGGCACGAGCCGGCGTTGCGACGCCAGCTGTCGGCGATGTCATCGCAGGTGTCACATTCCTGCATGACCAGATCGGTGAAGGATATGGCCGGCAGACCGCTGCGGGAGCGTCGGCAGTACGATGGTTCGGCGAAGCAGGCATTGCGCTCGATGCGACGTACACCGCGAAGTCGGCCGCCGCGTTCCTCGCTGATCCGCTCACAGCGGTAGGTGAAACACTGTTTTTGCACACCCTGAGCGCCGTCGAGCCGACGGCCGCGGCTGAAAAAGTTACGCATCGCGACCTGCCCGCGCAGATTGCGGCGTACATCACGGATGCACCCAACGACC